>JBMNUI010000031.1:0-23788 GCA_050946195.1 Eubacteriales bacterium | reverse complement strand
GAAAATCCTCCGTCAGGTTTTTTTATATAATCAGTTTTTTTCTCCCGGCCCGGCTGCTGTTTTCTTCTCATAAAAAACACAAATCAGGATACCCGACGCAACAGCCAGCGCCGCCGCTGCAGCCACCGGTATCAGCCAGGTGTAGTTCTCCTCGATTTTCTCGATTATAAACTCGCCAAGCGACTCCTCGTCCACGTCGGCCGGGGATGAAGAGTCTGCTCCGACCGCCGACACACAAAGCGCCGACATAAATACGAGCAGCAGTACAGCAGCTATCAAAAAGAGCGGTTTTTTGCGCGGATACTCCATATCGTTCCTCTTGGATATTCCTCAGACAGGGCTGTTTGCTTCATTTATCTGAACCAGACATAAATGCAGAAGAGGATGAATGCCGCAAACACTATGAAATACACGCCGCCGGCCAGCAGCGCGGCCAGAACCACCCCGCGCAGAAAGGCGCGGCCTTCTTTTTTGGTAAGATTAATCCGCTCGGAGCCGTCGCCGCCCGAGCCGGGCTCTTCGGCTTTTCTTTTACCGGTATACCACGGCATGCCGTCGACATTCATGTCGGCTATTGTCCTGCCGTCGTCAAACTCGTCGTCCTGCCGCTTCTTTTTCTCTTCTTTTTTTCGTGGCATAGCCGCATCCTCCGTGTGTAGCCGGCAGCCCTGCCCGCCCCACTCATCCGGCCTTGCTGTTTTCCGCCCCCGCAGCCTTTGCTTCTTCGGCCCGGCGCTCGGATTCTGCGCGCTCGGCCTCGCTGTCATACAGGTGGCAGGCGCAGAAATGTCCGGGTTCTACTTCTTTCCAGACCGGCGCGACATACCTGCAAACCTCCATGCACTTGCGGCAGCGGGTGTGGAATTTGCAGCCGGCCGGCGGATTCGCCGGAGAGGGTATGCTGCCCTCAAGCACTATGCGCTCCATTTTGTAATCCGGGTCGGGAACCGGGATTGCCGAGAAAAGCGCCTCTGTATAGGGGTGCAGCGGTTTTGCAAACACCTTTTCGGTGGGGGCATATTCGACCATGCTTCCAAGGTACATGACGCCTACAGTGTCGGATATATGCTCGACCACAGACAAATCGTGCGAGATGAAGAGATAGGTCAGGTTGAACTGCTTCTGCAGCCTTTTGAGCAGGTTGATTATCTGCGCCTGTATCGACACATCGAGCGCCGAGACCGGCTCGTCGCAGACTATGAACTCGGGGTTGAGCGCCAGAGCGCGGGCTATGCATATTCTCTGCCGCTGGCCGCCCGAAAATTCATGCGGATACCTTTCCTTATGGTATTCCTGCAGTCCGCAGGCCTTCATTGCTCTTGTAACATAGTCGTCGTATTCTTCGGGCGGGACGATATTGTGTTCGCGCACCGCCTCCCCGATGATTTCGCCTACCGGAAGTCTCGGCGACAGCGAGGAATAAGGGTCCTGAAATATAATCTGAATCCGCGGGCGGAATTGCCGCAATTCCTTTTTCGACATTTTGAAAATGTCGCGGCCGTTGAAGAGCACCTCCCCCGAGGTCTTCGAATACAGGCGGAGCAGGGTCCTGCCTACCGTGGATTTCCCGCAGCCCGACTCGCCGACAAGGCCCATTGTGGTGCCGCGCTTGATTGTAAAGGATATGTCGTCCACAGCCTTGACGTAGCCCGTAACCCGCCTGAACAAGGAGGACCTTATCGGGAAATATTTTTTCAGGTGCCTCACCTCAAGCAGGTTGTCGTTTTCCTGCGGGATAGTCTTTTCTGTATTTCGGGTATTCATAGCAGCTCCTTTACGTCTGTCGACCTGGGATATCCTAAAATCTCGCCGGTATCAAAAAACCTGTAACAGGACACCACATGTGTGTCGCTGATTTTGATTTCCGGGGGATAGATGTCGTTGCATTTTTCAAAGCAGTACTCGCAGCGGTCTCTGAAATAGCAGTAGTTCGGCATATTAACCGGGTTGGGGACACTCCCCGGAATATTGTAAAGCGCCTCGACCTTTCTGCCGACCATCGGTCTTGATTTCATAAGCCCGATTGTATAGGGATGGCAGGGGTTGTGGAAGACCTCCTTTGCCGTGCCCTTTTCGACTACCCGCCCGGCATACATGACCACCACGTAATCGGCCATGTCGGCGATAACGCCGAGGTCATGCGTGATGAGCATTATCGAACTTTTTACTTTGTCCTTTAAGTCCTTGAGCAGGTCAAGTATCTGTGCCTGAATTGTGACGTCGAGCGCGGTTGTCGGCTCGTCGGCGATAATCAGCGAGGGGTTGCAGGCCAGCGCGATTGCTATCATGATTCTCTGGCGCATCCCGCCCGAGAGCTCGTGCGGGTACATCGAGTAAACCCCTTCGGCATTTGCAATGCCGACAAGGTTTATCATTTCAAGCGTTCTGGTCTTAACCTCCTCCTTTGACATTTTGGGGTTATGGAGCTCTATCACCTCGTCCACCTGCACCCCGATGCGGAAGACCGGGTTGAGCGAGGTCATAGGCTCCTGAAATATCATTGAGACATGGTTGCCGCGGATCTCCATCATTTTGGAGGTCGGGGTATTGACAATGTTGTAAGCCTGCCCACCCCCCATGTTAAAGCGGATCTCGCCGCCCACGACCTGTCCGGTCGGGCGCTGCAGCAGCTGCATGAGCGAAAGCGACAGAACGCTCTTCCCGCAGCCCGATTCGCCGACCACCCCGACGGTTGTGCATTTGGGTATGTCAAAGCTCACGCCGTCAACCGCCTTGACGGTTCCTATATCGGTAAAGAAATATGTGCAGACATTGTCAAACTCGACTATGTTGTTCTCGTCGCGCATCCTGGTAATATAGGTCGACGGATCCTTTTTGGAGTTGTTGCGCTCACGCTCGAGCTTTGCCAGCAGCTTCCTGTTAAACCGGGAAATTTCCCGCGACTCGGCACCCGAGATATACCAGCTTCTCTTTTTTGGTTTTCCAAACATGCTGCTGCGCCTCCTTCTAAGTCTTCATCTTGGGGTCGAAGGCATCACGCAGTCCGTCACCTACAAAGTTGAAGGCTATGACCGTAAGACAAATCAGGAGCCCGACCGGTATCCAGATATATGTGTAGTTGACTATTTTATTGTAGTCAGAAACCGAGTTTATCATGGTACCCCATGTGGCAAGCGGGTGCTTAACCCCAAGTCCAAGGAATGACAGTGTTGATTCAAGCAAAATAACCGAGCCGAGCTCGGAAGTCGCGGCAACAATTAACTGGGGCATGACATTCGGGATTAAGTGACGGAATATCCTCCTCGATACGCGAAGCCCCCCGACCTCGGTCGCCAGCATGAACTCCTGCTCGCGAAGCGAGAGGATCTGCCCGCGGACAAGCCTTGCCACCGAAGCCCAACCTAAAAATCCGAGCACGGCCATCAGCCATATCAGGCGGACATAGGGGTTTACCTGATCGTCATCAAGGTATGCGCCGATAATAATCATAATCGGCAGACTGGGTATGCAGTAAAATATCTCGACAAGCCGCATGACAAGCGTATCCACCCAGCCGCCGAAGTATCCCGAGATACCCCCCATGATTATGCCGAGGAGTGTTTCGATGATAACCACCACAAAACCGACGATCAGCGAAACCCGCCCGCCGTACATTATGCGTGCAAAAATATCAAAACCATCGCCGTCGGTACCCAGAATGTGAAGGTCGGTCGAAATTTCACTGAACGGCGGCGCATATATGTCAATCTGATACCTGATACGGTCGCAGGTAATAGCATAGTTGTCGCCCTTGCGGGTAATAGTGACCTCTGTGTCCTCGTAGACGACATTCCCGTCCTCGTCGACTATGATTGAGCCGTCACTGGCCTGCTTTTCAACCTTGGTGACCAGAGTGTCGACAATCTTGCCCTGCTCGGCCATCTCTTCTATTTTGCGCCGCACGTCTTCCTTAAACTCAATCGTCAGATCGCCTGAGCCGCTGCGACGGCTTACCGAGAAGGTGGTAAACTGCGCATAGGGATTTGTTTCACCCGAACGGTAAATATTAACTACAGTGTCGCCGTCCTCAACTTCTTCGGAAATTACATAGTCAATCCCGTCGTAATTGAAGGCACCGCCCCTGCAATACCCTATCAGCGCAGTCTTAAGAAAATCATTAGGCATCGACGCGCCTCTGAAAATGTCGAGGACATATGTCGAGCTTACATAAAGCATTTCGCCAAGGGTGAAACTGTATATGTCGCAGGCGCCGGATGTGGTTTTGTCAATCAGATACCGGTTGCCTCCGAATTCAAAATTACCCTCGCCGGCGGCAACCGCCGCCTCCACCGCGGCCTCAAAGCCCTCGCCTACAGGACCTGAAATATACTGCATTGCGGAATCCGAGTAATGCCGCACCGCATACTTTTTGCCGCCGGCGCTCTCAATTGTGTAGGTTTTCCCCTCGTAGACAAACTCGCCGAGCCTGTCCATGACGGCACGCTTAACGGAATTTTCGAATGCGGGATCCATCACGACCCCCTCGGAGTAGGTTATCGTCTGGGTAAACAGGTCGAATTCGCAGATAAGCAGCGCCGGGGCAAGCACCCCTACCCGGGTGAGGTTGCAGCTGTTCAGCGTGTATACATTGTCGGCCTCGTATTGAACCAGATATTTCACTCCGGCATTGTCCTTGACCAACATGAGGTCGGCACCCGACTTTTTCATTTCGTTGATGTAATAATTAATCATGTTGGTTACCGAATAGTGAACCGACACCGATTCGTCAACCTTGAGATTTGAGTATTCGCTACGCTTCTGCGCTGCGGCATAATCGGCGTTCTCTAAAATGTCGGTCTTGTAGAACTTGTCTGTCTGCCCGTAGGGGTAGAAAAGCGGCCCGATAAAGCAGAAGACAAACATAAAAATAAGTATGCAGGAGCCGACTATCGCCAGCCGGTTGCGGATAAACCGCTTGAACACCAGCCGACCGGGGCTCAGCACCTTCACCCGCTGGGTATCGTCCAGATGATCGATGCCCCCCTCGGCATGGAGCTGGCTCTCGGCCTCCATCTTTTTGAGCATCTCGTTTAAATCTCTCTCTGCCATGTCGACCTCCTAATTAACCCTAACTCTCGGGTCGACCACCGCATAGAGAATATCCGCGATAAGCGTGCCGAGCAGCGTCAGTATTGTAATAAACGCAAGGTAGAACATGGTAAATGGGATGTCTCCGTTTTTCATGGATTCATACGATGTGTAGCCTATCCCGCGGATTGAAAAGAGGGTCTCGGTAATCAGCGCGCCCGAAAAAAGGTTGGGCAACGAGCCGCCGAGTATTGTGACCAGCGGAATAAGCGTATTCCTGAATGCATGATACCCGATTACCTTGCTCTCGGGCAACCCCTTGGCGCGGGCCGTCCGTATATAATCGGCGTTCAGTACCTCAAGTGTATTTGTTCTGGTATAGCGCATAAGGCTGCCTACACCGATTATTGTCAATGTCGTTGCTGGCAGCACAAAATGCCATGCGACATCAAGCAGCCAGGCTATTCCGGTCAGCTGGCCGGCAAGCCGGGCCGTCACCATCCCGAAGGGCTCAAACCACCCGAGCTTGGCCGCGAAAACATATTTCAGGACAGTCGCCACAAAGAAGGTCGGCATTGAAATACCTATCAGCGCGACTACTGTTACGGTATAGTCGGTTACACTGTACTGCTTGGTTGCTGCCAGCACGCCGAGCGGGACCGCAATCATTACTTCAAGAACAAAGGCAACCAGCGCCAAAAAGAAGCTGTACCAGATAACCTCCGAGAACTTTTCGGTGACCTTGACCGTCCACTGCCAACTCTCACCGAAGTCCCCCCGTATCGCATGACTGAGCCATGTGAAAAAGCCGGGAATTGCCCCCTTATCAAGTCCGTATTGCTTATTGAGCTCTTCAATCCATTGCTGGGCGCTTTTCTGGCTTCCCGGCAGGGTAGCAAGCTCTCTTGCGGTTTTCTCGACATAGCTTGTGGGTAGGTTGTTCATCAAAAGATAAATGAGAAACAACGAGAAAAAGAGAATTACTATACTCAGCAGCAGCCGCTTAACAATAAATTTCAACATTTTAATCACCACGCCGCCTTCTGGCGGCAAAAAAACTTGGTAAGTCTGATATATATTAGGTGTTTTTTCTCACTTCATAAGCAAGAGTCTGCTTGGGGCAGACTCTTGCTTTACAAAGTTATTTGCCGAAATCCCTGAAATCAATTCATTTCAAGGAGTTCGAAATCATTCATCCAGTCCCAGAATGTGGTGATGTCAGGGGTCATAGTGTCAAGATTAATTCTGGATGTGCTGAAGAGGAAGCAATTCTGCCGCTGATATGTCGGAATTTCAACACCCCAGTCAAGAATTATATCAAGGCAACGTTTATATGTGGACTTCCTGAAGGAGGTGTCGCTCGACTTCCTGGCGGCCATAATAAGCTCGTCAAGCTCGCTGTCGGTTATGGCGTAATGGTTGGAGTCTGTGCCGCCCTTGCCGACTGTATTGTTGCTGTGATAGACCTGATACATATCCGGGTCGGGAGTGGCCACCCATGCGGCAGCCCACATTGCGCAGGTGCCCGACTCAAGAGCGGTCCAGAGCACATTGGAATCGGACGGATCGTTAATGTTCAGGGTGATGCCTATGGTCTCAAGCGCCGACTTGGCCGAGGTCAGAATTCCGTATGCCGGATGGTTTCCGCTACCTTCACCCGGAACAATAACTTGATATGTCAAGCTTGCTCCGTCAGGAGCTGCGGTGAATTTCTTGGCAGCCTCATCCCATGTGTAACCGGCCGCCTTGAAGAAGCCTACCGCGGCATTGAGGGCGGCATCGTACTTCTGGGTTTCGGTCATACCTTCGGTGTAAATCGGGTTACCGTCAACATCTTTGGAATATGCAATTTCATAGTCCGGATCGGCGGGTCTCGGCGTCGCCCAGGAAGTGTTGGAAATCGGATACTGGATAACCTGAGCCCTCTCTCCGTAATAAGAGGTAATTACGGCGTCCCTGTAAACCGCAAAGACGGTGGCAAAACCTTTCCTGACCGCCTTTGAAGCGTCGCTCGCCGGATCCTGGCCGACCTTTACGATGTCGGCGCAGATACCGATGTAGCCATAGCCGAGGTTGTCAACCGCGTTATAGGTAATGACATCGCCCGAAAGTATACCGTTGTTTGCATCCTTGATTGCCTTGATTATGTCGCTGTCGACAGAGGGGTTGGAAATATCGATGTTGCCTTTTACTATACCGGCAACCATATCGGCATTTTCGGTTATTTCCTGGAACTTGATATACTTAATCTTCGGGACACCTTTATAGTAGTACTTGTTGCGCTCGAAGAGAACGATACCGTTTTTAAAGCTATTGAACTTATAAGGACCCGCACCCATGGGCTTGGTAGTCTTCTCTCTCACACTGGACAGGTCGCCCTTCGGGAAGCCAAACATATTTTTGTCGTAATCAAATTTGGATTCCTTGCCGTAATAGTGCAGCGGGGCAACCGAAAGAGTGAACTTATAAACCGAAGTGGCATCAAACTCGGTCATGGTAATTCTGAACGAGTAGGTGCCGGTCTTCTCAATGCCTTCGATTTTGTCGACAGACTCACCGGTAACAACACCGGCGTTGTACTTCTTGGCGTCACTTCCGAGCTTCTCGTCGACCAAATCAAACAGATCTTTGTCGGCAGCCTCGACCTCATTGAGGGTTATATAATCGCCGCCATATGTAGCGTCAAGATTTTCCCAGTAGTCCTCGAGAGTCGGGAAGGTATTTACGCAGTCATAAACCTTGCCGTTTGCATCCTCAAACTCGCCGGTATATTCTCCGGCATCATTCTTGACCCAGCTCCCAAATCCCCACATACGCATTCCGTATGCTACGGCATATTTGGATTTGGCAGTAATCGCCTCACCCCATTTGCCGCCGTAATCCTTGAGGAAATCGGATGTTCCATAATTGTCAAAGACATAATCGACAATACTCTGAGCAAAGGCTTTGCCGGCTTCATCCAGTGCCGCCCAGTATCTGTCGGCTTCTTTCTTGGTAAAGTACTTATTATCGCCTGCATCGCGCCCGGCTTCAAGAATTAAAGTGCTAAGCGCGGTCATTCCGGCCCGGTACTCCTTCATTCCCTTGATCGGAAGGGTGTAGAAGGTTGAGGAACCATTATATGTCGGGTCGCTCAGCACATACATTGTGAAGATAACGTCGTCGGCAGTGAGATTTTTGCCGTCGCTGAACTTGACATCATCGCGAAGCTCGAAATCATAGACAACCGAGCCGTCGTCATTCTGTGTAATTGTGCAATCTGCAATACCCTTGTACTCGTATTCTACCCCGTTGTACTCAATGGTTTCGCCGGTCTTCCCCTTCAAAACGACATTGCCTTCCCTGTCGCCTATCAGAAGGGGCACCTGTGTCATGTCCGCAACATCCTGGTCATATCCGGTCTTTGCGAAAAACGGGCTAAACTTTTCGGAAAAAATGTTATAGCCCACGACAAGGGTGTCCTTGCCGTCCTTTTCCCCGCAAGACACCATAACAGGCAGCGTCATGCAGAGGACAAGCACTACGGCAAGAAGCTTAAAGAACGTGCTTTTCATTTTTATCCCTCCGTTAAATTAAAAAAGTTATTAAAAGTAGCTTTGCTACAAACAAGACTGTATGAAAACGTGGTAACAAACACGTCGGACATGACCAGCGTTTACCTTTTCGTATTTATGATGTAATTTTATAATAAATCGTGCACATTGTCAATGGTCTTGACACAAAAAAAACTCAAAATAATAAAACAACTGAAAAAGCTGTTTAATTAAGATATAACCTGCATTTTGGTGTGTTTTCTAACAGTAAATACCACGGCGGTTGATATAATCATGGTAATAGATGAAATAACCGCCAGTACATCCCCGAAACCTGCATATCCCGCAGCGCCAAGCAGGTAATAAATTAAAAGCCCTGCTGCCGCGAGCACCCCGAGCAGAAGCATGGTAAAGGAACATTGAGATATCCGGTTGTAGAGTCTGTCCTTCTGCTCGCGGGTCAGCCCGGGAGCAGGGGGGTTCTGCGTGTATAGCCAGAGGTAGTAAAGCGAGCTGGTGAGAAAGGCTGCCGGCAGAAAGCCGCAAAAGTAGGGCAGCGAAACATACCATTGCTTCATCGCACCCGACCTGAAGCACAAGCCGGCACAAAAGAAGACCCAGTAGGCAGTCATCGATATGGTCATGGAAAGGCGCGCGCGGCGCACATTGCGCGGGGTAGCTGAAAAGCCGTAATACTTCCCGCAGTAGACCGGCCGGGAAACCACCCGCCCGTTCGGGAGCAGGACATTTTCAATTCTGTAATCCTTGGTGTATTTCTTTGATACCACGGCAACCCCTCTCGACTTTCCGCGACAATCAGCTTGATACGATTTTACCACGGCATCAAGCAAAAATTAACATATTACTACATGGAAATATCAGCTTTACCTGGTATTCCTGAGCATCCCGAGCCGGCCGGCAATCTCGCGGAACTGCCTGACCGTGTCGGCAAACACCGAGACCGCGTCCTCGATAACCTCGGGCTTTGTCATGTCGATTTCGGCGACAATGAGGCTTTCAAGCGGGCTTTTTGAGTTGCCGCACCTGAGAAAATCGATGTATTTATTGATATATTCGTCTCCCCGCTCGTTTATCTTCTTTATCACGCTTGAGGCAGCCGAAATGCAGGTCGCATACTTGTAAACATAGAAGTTATAATAGAAATGCGGAATGCGCATCCATTCCATCGAAATCTGCTTATCGACCACCACCCGCGGGCCGAAATACTTTTTGACCAGCGCGTAATATTTCTCACAGAGAATCTCGCGGGTGAGCGGCTCGTTCGCCTCGACCAGCGCATAGATGTCGCGCTCGAATTCGGCGAACATGGTCTGCCTGAAAAGGGTGCCCTTGAAGGTCTCCATGATGTGGTTTAAGACCGAGAGCTTTTCAAGGTCGTTTTCGGACTCCCTGAGCTTCTTTGCGGCCAGTATCAGCTCGTTGACGGTCGAGGCGACCTCGGCGATGAAAATCGTATAGTTCGAGAGGTGAAACTCGTTGCTCTGACGCGAGAAATACGAGTGCATCGAGTGCCCGGCCTCGTGTGCCAGGGTCAGTACGTCGTCAAACTTGCCGTTGTAGTTGAGCAGGATATACGGCTCGGTATCGTAACTGCCGCCGCTGTAGGCGCCGCCCCGCTTGCCCTTGTTCGGATAGACGTCCACCCAGCCCCGCTCAAGCAGTCCGGCTCTGAGCGTCTCATAGTACTCCCCGCCGAATATTTTCATGGCCTCGAGCACCTCGTCCCGGGCCTCCTCGTATGAGTAATCCCTGTCGTAGTCGGCGATAAGCGGTGCGTAGACATCGTACATGTGGAGCTTCGACAGCCCGAGCACCTCGCGCTTGAGGTCGTAATAATCAAAGAGCACCTCAAGATTGCGGTTCACGGTATCAATGAGGTTGTTGTAGATTTCGGGGGTCACCTCGTCGGCAAAGGTAGAGGCAAAAAGGCTGCTCTCATACCCGCGGAGCTTTGCCAGCGTGGCCTTTTCCCTAACAAAACCGTTGAGTATCGTGGCAATAGTATTCCCGAACTGCCCGTACACGCGGTAGAGCTTGGTGAAGGCCGCGCGGCGAACCCGCCGGTTTTTGCTCATCAGGAACTTGACATAGGACGAGTCGGTGAGCTCGACCGGCCTGCCCTCCTCGTCGCGGATTTTCCCGAACTGCATGTCGCAGTCGGTCAGGATGCTGTAAATACCGTCATGCGTGTCAAGCCCCTGGCTCATGCCGGCAAGCAGCTTCTCGCACTCATCCGAAAGCATATAGGGCTTGCGGCGCAGCTCGACCTCGATAATCCGGCGGTATTTCTCAAGTTCGGGATATTCGCGGTACCATTCCTCAAGCTTTTTGGGGTCAAGCTTTAAGAGATAGGGCGAGACAAAATATGACGCCGCCATGAAACGGCTGTTCAGATTAATAACCCTGGAGACCTGTGCCTGCCAGCTGTTGACCGAGGTGTCGACATCGAAATTGCGCGCCGCATATTCATACAGCTTGGCCAACTTCCGGTCGATTGCAAAGTGGTCGGCGAAGGTCGCCGCCAGCGCCTGCGGGCTGCTGAGCATGGTGCTCTCATGTTTCGGATACTCGGCAATCATTTTCTCGGTCTCCGAAAAGTCGGCTGAAAATGCCGCCTCGTCGGGATAAATTGCAGACAGGTCCCACTTGTATTTTGCCGGTATGCCGGCTCTTTCTGTTGTCATTAACCAAATCTCCTGCATTGTTTGTCAATTTCTGAGTATTCGGCTGCCATACCGCCCCTGTTATCCTCTTTGTTCCTGATGGTCGCTTGAAACATCTGTAAGGTTATAAAAAGAAAGACCGACGGGGCATCTATTGCTGCGTTTTCTATGGTTGTGTTTTACTTATTATAGCACAGGACTGCTAAACATTCAAGCAGAATCTCCCCGACCTACCTGAATTTGAGCTATATCCTAAAATATTCGTTGTTTGTTGCATTTGCAACATCGCCGGCTACAAAAACGGTATATACTATACGCGCAAGCAAAATTCAGGCAAATGAAAGAAGGGTTTGTATGAAATTCAGTAGAATAATTTCAGCAATTCTGGCGACACTCCTGATAACTCTGCCGCTTGTCGCCTGCACCGGCGACAAACCGGCTGACGACGTGACAATCCGCGTCGGCGGGCTCGCCGGGCCGACTTCAATCGGGCTTGTCAAGCTAATGGAGGACAACGAGGCCGGCAATACTGAAAACAAATACGAATTCTCGGTCGACTCCTCCCCCGATGTCATCACGCCGAAGCTCGTGCAGGGTAACCTCGATATCGCAGCGGTGCCCGCCAACCTCGCCTCTGTGCTCTACAACAACACCGAAGGCAAAATCCAGCTTCTGGCGATAAACACGCTCGGCGTGCTCTACATCCTGACCCGAAACACCACAATAAACTCGGTTGCCGACCTTCGAGGCAAAACCATCTACGCCTCGGGCAAGGGCGCGACTCCCGAGTTCTCGCTGCGCTATATCCTCAGCCAAAACGGGCTTGACCCCGACAATGACGTAACAATCGAGTGGAAGAACGAGCACTCCGAGGTGGTGGCGGCGCTGAGCACTGCCGGAAGCGGGATTGCCATGCTGCCCCAGCCCTTTGTCACCATCGCCCGGAACACCCTGACCGACCTTATTGTCGCTCTCGACCTCACCGAGGAGTGGAATAAAATCGGAGGCGGCACCGAGATGCTGACCGGCGTGCTTGTCGTGCGCCGTGAATTTGCCGAGGCACACCCCGCAGCCCTTGCCGCGTTCCTTGACGAGTACGCTGCCTCCACCGAGTATGTCAACAAAAACGTCTCAGAGGCGGCGCAGCTTGTCGGAAAGTTCAATATTTTCAATGCGGCGGTAGCCGAGGCGGCAATACCCTACTGCAATATTACATTCATAGGCGGCGAGGATATGAAACCGCTCATGGAGGGCTATCTCAGGGTCCTCTACGACCAGAAACCTGCCTCGGTCGGCGGCAAGCTGCCGGGCGACGATTTTTACTATGTCCCTAAAGTCTCTGATTAAAGACAAACGCATCGGCACCGTCGTCGCGGTGCTTCTGGCGCTGGGAATCTGGCAGGCCGCCGCCCTTATTGTGGGCGAGAAGATTCTGCTGGCATCACCGATAGACGTCCTTGTCAGGCTCACGACAATCTGGACCGAGCCGGGTTTCTTCGGTGCCATAGGCTTTAGCTTCTCGCGAATTGTCGGCGGGTTTCTGCTGGGGCTGCTTATCGGCTCGCTGCTGGCGGTAGCAGCCGGGCGCTTCGAGATTGTCGATACTCTGCTCAAACCCCTGATGGCGACTGTCAAAACCGTGCCGGTAGCCTCATTCATTGTCATCGCCCTCATCTGGCTCTCCCCCGCCCGGCTCTCGGTCTTTATTTCTTTCCTTATTGTATTACCGGTAGTTTACTCAAACGTCCTCGGCGGCATACGCAGTATTCCTAAGGACATGACCGTCATGGCCGATGTCTTTCATATGCCCTGGCACCGGCGCTTTGTCTACATCTGGCTGCCGGCCGTCCGGTCCTACCTCACTTCGGCCTGCGCCTCGGCGCTCGGCATGTCCTGGAAGGCGGGTGTTGCCGCCGAGGTTATCGGGCTGCCGCAGGGCTCCATGGGCGAGGCGCTGTATGACGCGAAAATCTTCTTCAACACAACCGACTTGCTCGCATGGACGGTGATTATCGTCCTTGTGAGTGTCCTCTTTGAGCGGCTGTTCATGGCGCTGCTGAGATTCGGCTTCGGAAGGCTGGTGCGGTTATGAATGCTAAAATGGAAGATATTCGGGTCGAAAACCTCAGAAAGAGTTTCGGCTCAAAGCCCGTGCTCGAGGACTTCTCCGCCACCTTCCCGGCCGGGCAGGTGAGTATTATCATGGGCGAGTCGGGCTGCGGGAAGACCACGTTGCTGAATATTATCCTCGGTATCGAAAAGCCCGACAGCGGAAGAATTTCCGGCGTGCCCGCGCGCGTGTCCGCGGTTTTTCAGGAGGACAGGCTCTGCGAGGACTTTTCAGCCGGCACCAATGTGCGCATCACCGCCGCGGAGGGTATCTCTCAAAAGGAGATCAGCGACGCGCTCACAGCCCTCGGACTTGGCGACAATATAAAAACCCCGGTGCGTGAGCTGTCGGGCGGCATGAGGCGGCGGGTGGCAATCGCGCGGGCAATGCTGGCCGAGAGCGCGCTCGTCATCCTTGACGAGCCCTTTACCGGCCTCGACTCTGCCAACCGCGCGGCAGCCGCCGCCTTCATCCTCTCCAGACTAAATGGCCGAACCCTGATTGCCGTCACGCATTTACCCGCCGACGCCGAACTCCTCGGCGCGTGTCAGATAATTAAAATGACTTAATTTGTGGTGCTCCGCCCCGCTTTTCTTCGGGGGCGCTGCCCCCGGACCCCCTGCATAAGAATGCTCGCGGGGCTCCGCCCCGCGCCCCGCTTAAGACCCTTTTTGAAAAAAGGGTCTTAAGAATTCCCAAAAACTATCAAACAATATCTCTAACAAAGTAGCGCGGGTACCATATGCCGCGCCTTTTTAAAGGTATACTTGATAATGCAAGAGGCGGAAGCACGTAGCGAAAAATTGCACAAAGACAAGCGGGATTCCGCATCCCGCAAAGCTAATTCTTGACAACCGCTCCTTCTTATTATATAATGTTCCTACCTGTGCAATAATTGATTGCACAAACAAAGGAGGACCACAATGGAACAGGAAAAGCTTGAATTCCTGAAGCGGACCGCTGCAAACATCAGGCTGGGCATACTTAAGGCGACCTATTCGGCGGCTTCAGGCCATCCCGGCGGCTCGCTTTCAATCGCCGAGATTCTGGCATATCTTTATTTCGAGGAAATGAATATCGACCCGAAAAACCCGAAGTGGGAGGACCGCGACCGGCTCGTCCTCTCCAAGGGCCACACAACCCCCGCGCTTTACTCAGCGCTTGCCGAGAGGGGCTTCTTCCCGCGCGAGGAACTGAAAAAATTCCGCCAGGCCGACTCATACCTTGAAGGCCACCCCGACATGAAGGGCACCCCCGGCGTCGACATGACCACCGGCTCGCTCGGGCTCGGCATCTCTGCCGCCTGCGGCATGGCGCTGGCCGGAAAAATCGCCGGAAAGTCATACCGTGTTTATGCAATTGTAGGCGACGGAGAAGCCGAGGAAGGGCAGGTCTGGGAGGCTTTGATGTTCGCCAATCACTATAAACTCGATAACCTCTGCGTAATACTCGACTGGAACGGCCTGCAGATAGACGGCCGCGTGACCGATGTCATGAACCCCACCCCGTTTGACAAAAAGTTTGAAGCTTTCGGATACAATGTCGTGACAATCGACGCGCATGACTTCGAATCAATAGCCGGAGGCTTTGCCGCAGCCCGCGCCTGCCGGGGCAGACCTACCGCCATTATTGCGGTATCGACCAAGGGCAAGGGCGTCTCCTTCATGGAAAATCAGGCATCCTGGCACGGGTCTGCTCCGAACGCCGAGCAGTACGCGCAGGCAGTCGCCGAAATCAAGGCAACGCTAAAGTGATTGGAGGACAGAAAAATGGCAGAAAAGATAGCAACCCGCGAAGCCTACGGGAATGCCCTCGCCGAGCTCGGCGAAAAATATGATTTTGTAGTGCTTGACGCCGACCTTTCAGCGGCCACAAAGACCGGCATATTCAAAAAGAAGTTCCCCGACAGGTTTTTCAACTGCGGCATCGCCGAGGGAAACATGCACTCGGTGGCTGCCGGTATAGCGTCGACCGGCAGAGTGGTTTTCGTCTCCACCTTTGCAATGTTCTCGGCCGGCCGTGCCTTTGAGCAGATACGCAACAGCATCGGCTACCCGCACCTGAATGTAAAAATCGGCGCTACCCACGCCGGAATCACGGTCGGCGAGGACGGCGCCACCCACCAGTGCCTTGAAGACCTTGCCACAATGCGGGTTATCCCGGGTATGGCTGTAGTCAACCCGGCAGATGCCGTCGAGACCCGTGCCGCTGTGGTATGGGCGATAAATTACTATGGCCCGACCTATCTGCGTTTCGGCAGGATGGCCACGCCGGTTATTTTCGACCGTGCCACCTATAAATTCGAGTTCGGCAAGGCAATGACGCTGGCCGAGGGCAGCGACGTCACGATAATCGCCACCGGAATCATGGTCGCCCAGGCGCTCGAAGCCCGGGAGATGCTGAAGAACGAGGGAATTTCGGCCGGCGTTATCAATATGCATACTATAAAACCAATAGACCGTGACGCAATCGTCCGCGCCGCCGCCGAGACCGGCGCGATTGTCACCGCCGAGGAGCATAACATTATCGGCGGACTCGGTTCGGCGGTCGCTGAAGTGGTCTGCGAGACCAAGCCGGTCCCGGTGCTCCGGGTCGGCGTTGAGGACAAGTTCGGCAAGTCGGGGAAGGTCCCGGCATTGCTTGAAATGTACGGTCTCACCCCGGCCCACATCGCCGCCAAAGCCAAGCAGGCTATGGAAATGAAAAAATAAAGACGTGC
The DNA here is from genome assembly GCA_050946195.1 of Eubacteriales bacterium. Classification (GTDB taxonomy): domain Bacteria; phylum Bacillota; class Clostridia; order Oscillospirales; family CAG-272; genus UMGS1002. The sequence goes on along the minus strand of JBMNUI010000031.1, from coordinate 7,714 downwards.
CGGAGATATTCGGGGGCTTTTAAAAGCCCCCAAGACTCCTGCATACATCAAAAAACCTGATAGCATTGCAATCTGCTGTAAAAACTAAGATGGGGCGCTTTATTTTACGGCAGGCAGGCCGGGAGGGCAGATATGGAGACCAAACGCTTTGCCAAAAATGACGCCGGCTTTGTCTGCGCCAGATGCGGCGCCAAGGTCGAGCCGCTCGGCTACTCCTCGCGGAATCACTGCCCCTTCTGTCTGTGGTCTTTGCATGTCGACAACTTCCCCGGCGACCGCTCCTGTTGCTGCGGCGGGCTGATGGAGCCTGTCGGCGCCCTGCCCGACCCGAAAAAAGGGTATATAATCGTACACCGCTGCACAAAATGCGGCGCTCTCCGGCGCTGCCGCGCCGCACATGACGCAAAGGTCCAGCCGGACGACATCCGGCTGATAATAAAGCTGACCGCCGGCGAGCAGCCCGACAAATAGGACAAAACCGTCAAATTCTCGTATACACAAAACCGTCACGATAATTTCACGTCCCGGGCATCCGGCTTCACATTCCGATAAAACTAATTAATTAGAATATAATCAGGGCATCATATATTCCGGACACATAAGGAAAGGAAACCAGAAAAAAATGATAAAAATCGACCATCTTGTAAAGACCTACGGGACAAACTATGCGGTGGACGACATCAGCTTCGAGATAAAGCGGGGCGAGGTGGTAGGGTTCCTCGGCCCGAACGGAGCCGGAAAGTCTACCGTTATGAATATTATTACAGGTTATCTTTCCTCGACCTCCGGGACCGTAACTATAGACGGGATTGACGTGCTCGAAAACCCGCTCGCCACCAAAAAAATTGTCGGCTATCTGCCCGAGCAGCCGCCGCTCTACCTTGAGCTGACGGTTGAGGAATATCTCAACTTTACCTATGAGCTCAAGGGCTGCACCTTCAACCGCGAAAAGCATCTGCGCGAAATCTGCGACATAGTAAAAATCACAGACGTTTACAAGCGGGTTATCCGCAACCTGTCAAAGGGCTACAGGCAGCGGGTGGGCATCGCGCAGGCGCTGGTCGGAAATCCCGAAATCATTATCTTCGACGAGCCCACAATAGGGCTTGACCCTAAACAGATTATCGAAATCCGCAACCTTATCCGCACGCTCGGCCGCGACCACACCGTGATCCTCTCCACTCATATCCTTCAGGAGGTCCAGGCCTGCTGCGACCGGATAATCATCATAAACAAGGGGCGCATTGTCGCCGACGAGTTGACCGAAAACATCTCGCGCGCCGTCGGGACCAACCGGAGATTCAATGTAAAGATCTGCGGCCCGCAGCGCGAGGTGCTTGCCATGCTCAAATCCAAGCCCGGCATAGTCTATGTCGAGGCGCTGCCGACCCGCGACGGCGACGCCAATGTCTACATGATTGAAAGCGACGTCGGGGTCGACATCCGCAAGAGCCTGTTCTACACGCTGGCCGAGAAAAACTGGCCGCTGGTCGGCCTTGAGTCGCTCGGGATGAACCTTGAGGACATCTTCATCACGATTGTGGACAAGTCGAGCGAGGCAAGAGACCGCCGCGACATAAAGAAGAAAAAAGCTCCCGTCAAAGCCACGATTGAAACAGAGGTTGCCGAGGCAATGCTTGAACAAACCGCAAAGACAAAGCCCTCCGAGATTGCCGGCAAATCCCCGGGGAAGAAAAAATAAGCCCGCCGCATGACCGCGGATTTACCCCGGTGTCAATATAAACGAAAGGAGAACGGCCAGGGCCGTTTGCGCCAATGTTTGCGATTTACAAAAAAGAGCTACGCTCGTACTTTATAGGAGCGACCGGGTATGTTTATACCGGGATTATCCTCGCCCTCTCGGCGCTGCTTTTGTGCTATACCACGCTCCAGGCGAAAACCTATAAAACCTCCGAGTACTTTACCTTTATGATTTTTGCGCTCATTATCCTTTTGCCGCTGCTTACAATGCGGCTCTTCGCCGAGGAACGTAAGATGAGAACCGAGCAGCTTCTGCTCACCGCGCCGGTGACCATAACCGGCATGGTGCTCGGCAAGTTTTTTGCCGCCTTCACGATTTTCACGGGCACAATGCTTTTTTCCTGCATAAACTTTTTCCCGCTTTTCAGCATTGGCCGCGAGGAACTCATAACCGCATACCCCGACGCTACGGACTACTCAAAGTTCCCGCACATCGGGCCGGTTGCCGGCCAGATCTTCGGCAGCTTTGTCGGTCTTTTACTTATCGGAGCAACCTTTCTTGCCATCGGGGTGTTCATCTCGGCGCTGACCGAGAGCCAGCTTGCCGCCGCGGTCGCCACCATCGCGACAATACTGGTAATGGTCACCTGCGGGCTGCTGACCCAGGTAACCGACAATGAGGGGCAGTACCTCATCAACAGCTATGCGATGCGCTTTGTGCTCAACTGGTTCTCGGTGCTCAGCCGCTACACGCCTTTCACCTACGGGCAATTCGACCTTGCGGCGATTGTCTACTATTTGTCGTTGATTGCAGTATTTTTGTTCCTCACGGTGCGCGTTTATGACAAGCGCCGCTGGGCCTGATGAGAGGAGGAAAGCTGATGAAGACCGGTAGCTTTTTCCACAGCCGTAAATTCAGACATGGCAGCCTGTCAGTTGCACTGACCGCCATTGTAATAGCCCTTGTCGTTATGTTCAACGCCGGCATCTCGGCGCTCTCTGCCAAGTACGGCCTGTATATTGACACGACCGCCGAGCAGATCTATACCCTCTCGGACGCCTGCAGAGAGCTGCTCGACACGAATTTTACAACCACCGCCGCAGAGCGCGTGGAATTCAACAAAAACCTTCCCCAGACCAACCTCAAGGTCGCCCAGACCAATGTAACCCGCACCGCCGACTCGAAAGAGATCGCCGAGAAGAATATCGAGCTTGCCGAGCGGAATATTGCAATAATCGAGCGCAACCTTGAGCTCTTCTCAAAGAGCATGGCTATCGCCGAGGGCAACCTTGCCATCGCTCAGGACAACCTCGAACTTGCACAAAAACTTTATGATTTTGTGAGCACAAAAGAGGGCGAGGGCGCAGAAAACACGCTTGCCGCCGCTGCGATTCTTGCTGCAGCCGAGGAAAATCTGGCTATTGCCGAGGCCAACATCGACACAGTCGCGGCAAACCGCGCCGCTACCTCGGGCTATACCCCGCTTGCCGACTACAATACCCTCGAGCAGCTTGAGGGATATAAGTTTTTTGAGCCTTTTGAACCGCAGATAGTCTACGAGGACGGCAGAATCGCCGCCGAGAACAAGGCAATTGCCGAGGAAAATCTGACTATTGCCGCCCAGAATGTCGAAATTGCTGCCTCAAACCTTGAGATTGCAAGGAAAAACGCCGAGGCCGGCGTGGTCCCCGGGGACGCAAACTACAGGGCGCCGCAGGATTTTCTGCCCTACAAGGCTTTTGTAAAATTCGCCACATATCAAAAAATCAACGGGGCAGAAACCCCCCGCAAGTATGAGTCATACCTTGAAAATGAGGCCGAAAGCAAACCGGTCGGCGAGATGAAGGTCGATATTATTTTCTGCGACGACCGCGACGCGATACTCGAAAACTCGCTGCGCCGCTATGTGCTTGAGACCGCCGAGGACCTTCAGCGCGCCTTTCCCGATATAATCAATGTAAAATTCATCAATGTTTGGAAGAACCCCTCTGCGGTCCAGAAGTACAGGGGGACCTCGCTCTCACAGATTTATTCGACAAACGTCATAATCGAGAGCGGCACCGAATGGCGGGTGTATGCCTTAAACGCCTTTTTTGTCTTTTCGAGCAACGAAGCGACCACCCCGTGGTCATACAATGGCGAAAAAAAGTTCGCCGCCGCGATTCTCTCGGTAATCAAGGCCGAGTCACCTATTGCCTGCGTCACAATAAACCACGGAGAGTCCTTTACCGACTATGAACTGCTCGGACTGCTTAGCGACGCCGGATATATAGTCCAGACTCTTGACCTTGCGAACCAGGAGATCCCCGAGAACTGCCGGTTGATTGTGGTATATAACCCAACCTCGGATTTTCTGGTCAAGGACAATGTCTCGGACATCTCCGAGATTGCAAAGCTCAACGCATGGCTTGACCAGTTCAATTCGCTGATTGTCTTCATGTCGCCCTCAAGCCCGGTGCTCCCGAACCTCGAGGAATACCTTGAGGAATGGGGGATTGTCTTCGACCGTACGCGGAACCCCGAGACCGGCGAGGTTTTTCCGCATATGATAAAGGACTCGGGCCAGTCGCTCACCGCCGACGGCATGACCATAATAGCTGAGTATACCGAAAAGGGGTTGGGAGCTTCGATTCACACCGAAATGCGCAGCGTGCCCTACCCCGCCAAGGTGGTTTTCAAAGACACGATGTCGATTTCCTACGCTCCTGCCTACAGCGTCGTGACCTATGAGGACGAGGAGGACCCGACCAACACCTTCCGCTACGGCACATACTACTCAAACGGAGTTACAAGAAGCATATACGACGTATTTGTCTCCTCTCCCAACGCCGTGGCGCTGGCCGGAGGGGAGCAGGTCGCGGCCGCCAATTCGCTTGAACCCTTCAAGCTGATGACAATTACCCGCGAAACCCAGATGGTGTCAAACGAGGAGGCCGACTATTCCTACGTGATTGCCTGCGCCTCAACTGCCTTCGCCTCCCGCGAACTGCTCCAGTCAAATGTATACGGGAACTCGGATGCCCTGATCTCGGTGCTCCGGCAGGTGAGTAAGGAGACGATAGTGGTGGACCTTCCCCATAAGCCCTTTGCCAAAACCGATATCGAGAGCATCACCACCGCCGAGGCCAACCAGTATACTGCAATTCTCACGATAGTCCCGGCCACGGTTGTACTCGGTATAGGAACTTATGTTACCGTCAGGAGACGATATTCATGATGAAAAATTACGTTACCGTCATATTCGACCCGAACGGAGGCGGGGTAACCACCTCCAGCAAGCGGGTGTGCGTCGGCGAGCCCTACGGCGAGCTGCCTGTTCCCGTAAGATTCGGATATGAATTTGACGGCTGGTTCACCGCCGAGGAGGGCGGCGAGCCTATTGACGCCGAGACGATTGTCACCATCGAACACAGCCATGCCGTATATGCTCACTGGACAAAAAACATTGTGATTGACGAAAAGCTTGAGGCATACCGGCGCAGAAAAGCAGTGTCAAAACGCCAGCGTATGCTGATAATTGCCAGCGCCGTCCTCATGCTGATACTGATAGCCGCGCTTTGCGTTGTCTTCTATTTCGTCAACCGCACCAGCATCACAGACCCCTATGACGGCCAGGTCTATAAGATAATCAAGAAAGACGGGGTCTACATCCTCTGCGACGAGAACGAAAACAAGCTGCCGATGACCGAGGACGGCAAGTATTACGTCACCAAAGCCGGCTCGCAGATAAAACTTGATGCCAAGACCGGTGAGCATTCAATCTATGCCGTCGTCGATACGGCGGGCCACGAGATTGTCGGGAACATCGTCACCGCCCGTATTCTTGCCTTCCCACAGGTAGAGAGATCGAGAATGGCGCGGCTTGAAGTTCACAATCAGTACGGCAGCTATGCCTTTATCGGCAAGCACATCGACACCGACGGGGACGGCAAAATCGAGCATTACTACTACATCGAGGGACACGCAAACACCTTATACAACCAGGAAATGTTTGCCTCTCTCATTGTGAGCTGCGGCTATGTGCTGGCGATGGACAAAATCCGCGACCCGATAGCCGACGAAAACGGCGAATATACCGAATACGGGCTTGCCCCCCAGACCAGATACAATGCCGACGGAAGCCCATACCAGTATACGCCGGCGTGGTATACCCTGACGGATGTCGACGGCAAGGATTATACCGTAATTGTCGGCGACCCCATAGTGTCGAGCGCCGGTTACTATGTCCGGTATTTAAATCCCGATTACCCCGACATTCCTTTCATCTACATTGTCAGCAACGAAATTGAAAAAACCGTGTTGCAGCCAATAGAGGCACTCGTCAAGCCGATGATTGTCTATCCGGTGTCTCTCTCCACATATTTTGACGTGCAGAACTTCACCTTTGCCTCTGCCGACAGCGATATCGCCATAAAGTTCTCGTATATTCCGCTTGAGGACCGCCAAGGCACCCTGCTGACCACGGTTCCGTATGTTTTCCAGAACGAGGACTTCAAACTTTTTAAGCCTTCGTCGACAAACGTCGATACCTGCCTGCAGAGCTTTTTGAATATGCAGTACCTCCGGGTGGTCAAGCTTGCCCCCGGCGACGAGGATATAATCAAATACGGGCTTGACGACCCGAAATACCTGATTTACTTTGACCGCAACGTGAAAGAGGAGGAATTCTCGGGCACAATAAGCGTGCTCCTGTCGATAAGCGAAATGACCTCTTCGGGCTCCTACTATATTTACTCCTCGCTCTTTGACATGATCGTCGAGGTCGACAGGAACTACCTCCCCTTCCTTGATTGGGAGCCGGTTGACTGGATTGACAAGACGGCATACTCCTACAACCTTGCCTGCACTCATGAAATTACCCTCCACTCGGGCGGCAAGAATATCTTCTTTGAAATCGACAACTCGGATTCCTCGCAGTTCAAGTACACAGCGCTCAGCCGCTCCTCATATACCCGCACAGACAGAGAGGGCAAGAAAACAAGCTATTATCTGGTACAGAAGGACGGCAAATATGCGGTAGCCGTGGGGTCCGCTTCGGGCGCCGAGCCCACAGTATTTGCCGCAAACATGCGCTATCTTCTGACCTCCGAGAACAAGCTCTACCTCATCAAAGACCCCTCGACCACCACACTTGACTTAAGTTCCGGCACTACCGGCATCGGCACGCTTTATGTCACCGACTACGACGCCGAGTTTGGCGCGGTGCTCTATATATTTGTCGATCAGAATACCGGCAGGTGGGGGCTGGTCAAGCGCGACCTCTCCTCAGATTCGGTGAGAATCACCGCAACAGTCGACGGCGGCAACCCCGTGCTGCTCAACACCACTTATTTCAGGCATTTCTTCCAGACCATCCTCTACGCTTCGGCCGACGGCGAATGCAACCTGACCGACGAGGAGATGGCAAACCTGCGCGCGCTGCCCGACAGCCAGGCGCAGCTTGTGATGACCATCAGCACCGAAACCGGTGTCGATACCTTCAAGTTCTACAGATACTCGGAGCGGCGGTCATATATGGTCATCAACGGCAGCGGTAGCCTTTATATGCTGTCCGACCGGGTGGAGAAAATCTTCCGCGACGCCGAAAAGGTTATCGCCGGCGAAGATGTCACGGCGACAAGCAAGTACTGATACCCTTGAGAACTAGAGAAACTGGACTATGAATAAAACGACCCGCAGAAACGACCCGCCGCGGATTGCGGCAATACATGATCTTTCCTGCTTCGGGCGCTGCGCGCTGACCGTGGTGCTCCCGGTGCTCTCCGCAATGGGCAGCCAGGCAATACCGATTCCCACCGCGCTGCTCTCCACCCACACCGGCGGTTTTGAGTCGCCTTATTTCCATGACCTCACCGCCGATATGCGCGAGATTATCGGCCATTTCAGCCGGCTCGGAATAAGTTTCGACGCTATATACAGCGGTTTTTTAGGCAGCGCAGAGCAGATTCAAATCGTGTCGGACTTCATCGACCGCTTCGGCTCCGGAAAACCTGTGCTGGTTGACCCCGTCAT
>JBMNUI010000030.1:0-23857 GCA_050946195.1 Eubacteriales bacterium | reverse complement strand
AAACCTGAACTATTATTATCAGGACGGTGACACCCGTCGCTTTATACTCCGAGACGTATCCTATGAATTTGAGCGTGGCAGGTTTTATACAATCCTCGGTGAGTCGGGCAGCGGCAAAACCACTTTCTTGTCGATGATTGCGGCGCTTGACACTCCGAAGAGCGGCGAAATTCTCTTCGAGGGCGTGGACATCAGACGCATCGGTTATGAGAACTACCGCCGCAACAAGGCGGGTATAGTCTTCCAGAGCTACAACCTGATTCCCTATATGACGGCGGTTGAGAATGTTCTTGTCGCCATGAACATAACCCAGAATGAACTGCCGAAGGACAAAAAGGCGACCGCCTACAACCTGCTTCAGTATGTTGGCATCGACAGGGCAAAGGCCGACAGGACGGTCAACAAGCTCTCAGGCGGTGAGCAGCAGCGTGTGGCAATAGCCCGAGCAGTTGCTACCGATGTTGACCTGCTTTTAGCCGACGAGCCGACAGGCAACCTCGATGAGGAAACCGAAGCCGGAATAGTCGAGGTACTCAAATCACTGGCGCACGATTATAAAAAATGCGTGATAGTCGTGACTCACTCGTCGGAGATTGCGGCACAGGCAGATGAAGTAATCCGTCTTAAAAAAGGAGTGTTTTTGAACAATGGCCAATTTTCTGGATAAGCTGAATCAGCAGTCGGTAGAGGGCTCGATAACCTCGCCGGCCGATTCGGTCAAAAAGCCGGCAGACACAGGCCCCGGTGTTGCACCCGCTCCAAAAGCCGAGGTGGCAGATGAGCCGGTCGGAATGCCCCCAAAAAAAACCGCCAAACCGGCAGGCGAGCCTTTAAAGCCGACGGGGACAGCTTCCGCGCCAAGCCCGGCCCGGAAGGATGAACCGAAGTTTGCAGGAATGCCGGGGGGCGGGATCAAGACCATCGAGCATGAAATCGAAATAGACAAAAATTACGGCAGTAAGCGCTTTCTGCGCATAATGCTGACCATCATATTGCTGCTGGCGGTTGCCGCGGGGTTTGTTTTCGCCGTGAGGTATTTCACGATGGTAGAACTCCCCGACTTTGAGGGGAAGACCATTGCCGAGATGAGGAAGTGGTGCCTCGACAACAAGCTGTATCTTACCGAAAAGACGGTCTACAGCATGGAAATTAAGGAGAACTATATCATTTCGCAGTCAATTCCCGGAGGCACGAAGGTAGTTCCGAAAAAGACAATAGAAGTCACATATAGTCTCGGTGCCGACCCGAACGAAAAGATTCCGGTACCCGACCTTATGAACATGACTCCGCCGCAAATCCGGGAATGGATTGACGAGAACAGCCTCAGCAATGTCTTTATATACGAAGAGTATAGTAATGAATATCCTATGGGAGCGGTCACTCGCTACCAATTTGGAAGTTTGACTGTTGACGAGACCAACTTCAGGCGCAGCGATAGCCTAACTGTTTACGTTTCGAGGGGCAAATCTGTGTCATACACAGAGCGGAAGCTCAAGAATTTTGTCGGTTCGCTCCGAAGCGAGGTCGAGTCATGGTGCTCACAGAACGGAATGATTGCAGTGTTTACCACGATGCTCTCGGAGGAGGTGGCAGAAGACCGCATTATTTCCCAGAGCATTGAGCCCGATACAGGAATCGAGTCCGGCACGGTTATTGAGTTTGTCGTGTCGGAGGGCCCGGGACTGATTGTCCCCGACTATTCCAAGGTCTACAAAGAGGACGTCATGTCGGCGTCCCAGGGATTCAATGTCAATGTGGTGCTGAGGTACAGCGCGACGGTCCCCTACGGTGGGTTTATCTCACAGTCTGTGGAAGCCGGCACCCGGGTAAATCCGAAAGACAACAATATAACGGTTGTATACTCGCTGGGCAAGCCCTACCTGCCCAATTTTGTGGGGATGAGCGAATCCTCGCTTCCCGAGCTGTTTTATGAATTCAACCGCAAGGGCGCCTCGCTCGTCTATACGATAACCTATGTCACCTCAACCGCTCAAAAGGGCACCATAGTCAAAGCTTCCAGAAACTCCGAGGTGGTTGATTTGAATGCCGTAATTGAGTTTGAGGTCAGCAACGGCCTTGGCGTCGAGCCTCCGAAGCAGGAAGACCCGGTGGTACTTATACCGGTTCCGGATTATTCGAGTGTGCTCAACGAAAATGCAGCCGAGCTTGAGCCGAGAATTTACCTTGTTATTGAGACGAAATACAGCGACACGGTACCCTACGGGGCGCTGATTTCCCAGTCGGTGAAGCCGGGCGGCTATGTGACACAGGAGAAAAACAGGGTCACGCTTGTCTATTCGGCCGGCAAGCCCTATATCGGCAATCTGGTCGGCAGGACCGAGAACGAGCTCCCTGCAATATTCTATGAGTTTACCAAGATGGGTGCTTCGATTACCTACGAGATAACATATGTCGATGTCGCCGATCCCTCACTTTACCCCAAGGGCACAGTAATGGCGGTCTCAAAGAGCAACGAATACATTTCAACGAATGAAGTAATTCAGATACAGGTGAGCAAGGGGTAAGATTTGGGGCTGTGCAAATCAGGTTGATTTGCGCAGCCCCTTCTTTTTGGTATCTTAAAGCTTTTCATTCTGGTTCATTTCTTTGCTCGCAAAAGAAATGAACCAAAGAAATGCGCTCGGGAGAAACCTATGGTTTCCGCCCTGAGAACTGCTTGTTTGTTCCTTACGAGAATTCTTCGACGCGGTAGACCTGAAATTCGGCAACTCTGAAATAGGTAGCCGAGGTGGCAGCTATGCTGTGGCCGTATTTCTCGGCACCGGCTACGTCCTGCGTGCGCCCGCAGGTCAGCGCGAACATGATATATGAGGCCTCGACGGGTCCGGTGGTGAAGTCGGCAAGGATATAGTGGGTCATTATAACACCCTGCGGGCTCAGGTTCTTCTCGTCGGTTATATATGACCACTTATCCTCGGCGGAGGCCCTTTCTATTGAGTAGACTACCGTCCAGTTCTGCCCGTCGGTCGAGACAAGTATGTCAAAGCCGTCTATGTCGCCTATGCGCGTGCCTGACGTCGCGCCGACGTTTTGAGTGTAAAGCGCAAAGCTGTCCACCTTGTAGGTTTTGTCGAGCTTCGTCCAGAAGCCGCAGAGATACTTGTGGGTTTCGTCTTTGACTTCTGACCTGTTGCCGTTGGCGTCAAACCAGTAGGTGGGGTTCAGGGCGTAATCATTGCCGCCGCTAAACTGGATGTCGGTATAGGTCAGCGTGGTGTTGTCGTAGTAGATTTGACCGTCGGTGATATTGCCTTGGGGGCTGAATTTCTTCAGATTAAATCCATTTGATATATCGAAAAAGGCACCGGCAAGAATGTTGTCGCGTCCGTTGGTATCATAGCAAAGATATTCCGAAGGTTTGAAGACAGGAGAGGTAGCGGGGTCGTACATCGGGTTTTCGACAAGTTTCCCCTCGGCGTTGCGGTAGTACTGAGGAATGAAATCGTCTTTCAGCCTTATCACATAGCTGATTCTGTAAGTGTAGTTTTTGTTGGTGGCCATCGGCATAATCCATTCCTCAAACACAGCCTTTTGAGGGTCTTCGGTCGGGGCTGTCGGGTCGGAGTGCCACTTTGAGTCATGGCCTGTAGCGTAAAAGGTCTGGTCGCCGCGGTAAATAAAGGTGTGCTGCGGGTTTGCAAGGAAAATGTCACCGGGCTTTACCTTGCCGGCCTCACATAAATCCTTGAAAGTGACATTTTCGGCTCTCAAGTCGATAATTTCGCAGACCGGTTCAAGATACCTTATGACAGAGTTGTAGCCTGCAAAGTTGCCGTCCTTGTCGCAGTAAAATTTCAGCGATGCCGGCATGACACCCATGTCGCGAAGCGACCAGTTGGCCGGGAAGGTGCAGTTTGCGCCTACTTTGCCCGACTTTACCATATCATCGAAGTAGCCGGTTTGCGGAACATATACGCTGCTGTTTGAGTAAACCCACTTCTTGCCCTCTGCTGTGCTTTTCTTCATGGTATACACGTAGTATTCGCAGCAGCTGAGCAGCGCCATGACCGCCGGACTGACGGGTTCACTTATTGCACCTTTGGCAAAGTTGTCGTTGTAGAAAAGCTCGCGGGCGGCCGGGTCTGTTTGATTGACAGGTTCCATGGTGGTGGTTTCATCTCCTTGCTCGGTGGTTTGAGAGAGGGTCGTCGTGTCCCCGGCGCCCGGTGCTGCTGTGGCGGCTGCTGTTGTGGTTTCATCGGGCGTCTTTGGCGGACTTTGGGCACAGGATACGAGCGAGATAACTGACATGACTAAAACCAGGCAAAACGTTGCGATTTTGATAGGTTTCATGGCTTTTCTCCTCGTATACTAAATATTTCGGGCCGGGCCTCAATCTGATTATACAGTTTTTTCCGTGTGACGTCAATAAAGTTTTGTGAATCACTTTTTTAAAACCGTACTACCGCTCAAAAAAGCCGGACGGCTTTAGCTGCCCGACTAAGTGAAACTTACGGTGTGGGGCCGGTGCTGCAATATTTTGCGATGAGAGTTTAAAAGCTATTGGGGATTCAAAAAGGATCTTGAGAATCCCCAAAAGCTTTCAAACCAAATTGCTAATTAAGAAGCGCGGGCTCTATGTCCCGCGCTTTGCTGCCTTTCACCGTCAAACAGAAAAGAAATCATTCTTTTGCCTTTTTATAAGGCCTTAAGGTCTTCGGGTCAACCGCGGTACAGAGCACGACAATAAGCACCCCGGCAAGCACCGCGTTCGGCAGCATGTACGAGCCGTTGTATGTCAGCGAATGCCACCAGATATTCATCCCCTCGGGCGCATACGAGCCCCAGAGCAACCCGCCTGACAGAAAGCTGCAGACAAACCTCATAAGGCTGACCACGACTGCCCCGACACAATACCCTACAAGCCTCCGCTTGCCTGCCAGCCTTGCAAAAAACGGGGCGGTGCCGATGACAGTGAAAGCAATGATGTAATCAAGCAAAACGCACAGTATTACGGCGCCTATGGTTTTGGCGGGCGGCGTGTACCACGGCCCGATAATAAGCTGGGTCAGCGACCAGACCAGTCCCGCCATGCTCCCCCAAAGAAGCCCGCGGCGATAGGAATAGAAAATTATCGGAATCGCCGCCACAGATATAGAGCCTCCCTGCGGCCAGCTCGGCAGCGGGAGCAGGTCAAGCACGACGGCCAGCGCCACCATCACCGCGCCCTCTGCAATTGACAGGATTCTCTCCAGTAGTTTTGTTGTCCTCATCTTTTTCCTCCTTAGAATAAATTAAGCCGCCCGGGATATCCCCGGGCGGCTTTTTAAGGCGCAATCATCCCGCACATGCGGCATGATATTGCCGTAAAATCTCCCTACGCCGGTATTACCCGTATCAGGTTCTGGGGTTCGGAAGCCTTCGCTTCCGTCTCAGCCGCCAACGCAACACCCCCGATTTTCAATATTCAGTTTTGTATCGATAAATCAGTAATTGTAATTTGGCATAACCGACTTCATGTCGATGCCAACAGTCAGTTCCTCGTTAAACACTATATCGCCGAGATAATCGGCGCACTTCTGGCGGAACAGCCAGTCGACCACACTGCTGCCGAAATCCTCAAACCACTCGGCATTATCCTCATTGTCATACGCGCCGGTGTCAAGCTCGTATTTCATTACCACATGCCAGCCAAAGTCCGATTCGACCAGCCCGACCTCGCCGACCTCCATTGTGGAAAGCTTTGAGACAATGGCGTTGATGTAGTCATAATTGTACGGCGTATTTGTCCTGAAATAGTAGCCGTTCGGGTAGTCTATCTCCTCAAGGCCAATAGCATCGGTTTTATACTTTTCAATCAGTCTTTCAAAGACATCTATGTCGCCGGGCTCAACCGACGCCGCAGCTTCCTCGGCATTTTTCTTAATCTGCTTGAGTTCGTTTGAGCCGTATTGTGCGGTCTTATAACGTCCGTTCTCGTCAAAGGTAACCGCCGGCACGCCGTTTTTCTTGTCGTAGGCAATCGAGCCGTCCTCGTTGTAATAAATGACCTTCCCGTCCTCGTCGGTCAGCGCTTTGCCGCTCTCGTCAAACTTCCGGATACCGGTCGAGCTGTCATAGAGAATTGTGCCGCTGTCGGGGTCGTAGTAAATTACATTTCCGTCCTTGTCGGTCTCGTACACATAATAATAGTTCGGGAAAAATACCTGCTTGAATCTGACATAGTTGTTCTGGTAATATTCCTCCTTGACCGCGTCCGAAACCTTTGAGAGGTCGGTGCCGTAGAGGTAGACCTGAAGGTAATTTACCTTTGCCTCAAGCAGGTAAATGCTGCGGAGCATCTTGTAATTGACGCCGTACTGCGCCAGAATCGCATTGAAGGCCGTGCGCGAGCCGTCGGCGTCATAATCTACAAGCTCGTAAAGCTTGGTGTCGACCTCCTCAACAGCCGACTTCGGCAGCGTCAGGTCGTATACCTCTTCAAACAGATACAGGGCAATAAGATATAATTTTAAGCTGTCGATAATATGTGCTGTCCAGTAATCGTTATAGGTCATTCCGTCCGGGGTGATGGTGGTATCCCAGAAATCCCCGGAGAGGGCTTCGCTGCCGTAATAATACGGCGTGCAGAGCAGGCCCTTCTGCCGCGAGAGGAAAAACTCGTACATATTGACCGTGACGGCCTGTCTGCCGAGGGTCATCAGCTTTTTGCCCTGCGAGCAGGAGGCAAAAGCGAGAACCGCCGCCAGCACACATATCAGCGCAATTGCCTGAGTAAGCCTTTTTTTCATCCTGTTTCCCTTCGGGACTTGTGTTTTCGGCACGTCCCCATTATACTATATCCCGACTCATTTGTCTACACTGTTGAGTTCTTTATTTTCAGGTATTCCGAGAAAAGCCTGCTGAGAAATTCAACAATATCGCCCTCGCGCCCGGCCCTGAGTAGCACATGCTCGACCGGCGAGGCGAGCAGCCTCAGCTTGTTCGGGTATTCCTTTGCAAGTTCAAACCAGGTCAGCGCATCGACCTCGTCCTGATAGAGCCTTATGTTGTCGCCCTCCTGAACTACCTTGGTGATGTCACACTCAATTGCTTTTGCCCGCAGCAGCGCGATTGAGAGCAGGGCGCTAACCGGTCGCGGCGGCTCGCCGAACCTGTCGCAGAGCTCGTCGGTGATGTCGCGCAGGTCCTCCTCCGAGGATATCATCGCAATCCGCTTGTAGAGCGCGATGCGCTGCGCGGTGCTCTCTATATAGCTTGCCGGGATAAAGGCACTTATGTCGAGCGTCACCGTGCAGTCGGGCTTAGGCTTTATTGTCTCGCCTTTTTCTTCAAGCACCGCCTCTTTGAGCAGTTTTATATACAGGTCGTAGCCGACGGCGTCAAGGTGGCCGTGCTGCTCGGTCCCCAAAAGGTTACCGGCCCCCCGCAGCTCAAGGTCGCGCAGGGCTATGCGGAAGCCTGCGCCGAACTCGGCATATTCGCGCACCGCCTCAAGCCGCTTCTGGGCGATTTCCGAGAGCGCAAGGTTTTTCGGGTAGGTAAAATAAGCATAGGCGCGGCGGGAAGAGCGCCCGACACGGCCGCGAATCTGGTGGAGCTGCGAGAGCCCCAGCCGGTGGGCGTTGTCGACAATCAGCGTGTTTGCGTTGGGCACGTCAACCCCGGTCTCGATTATGGTGGTGCTGACAAGAACATCGATTTTGCCGAGCAGCATCCGCTCCCAGATATCCTCCAGCTCTGATTTTTCCATTTTTCCGTGGGCGGTCACAATCTCGGCCTCGGGCAGCGCCCGCCTTAAGTTTGCCGCCACCGAGTCAATGTCCTCGACCGTGTTGTGCAGGTAAAAGACCTGCCCGCCGCGGCGCAGCTCTCGCCGTATCGCCTCGATGATTATCAGCTCGTCATATTCAAGCACATATGTCTGCACCGGCAGCCGGTCGCCCGGGGCTTCGTCGAGCACCGAAATGTCGCATATCCCCTCCATTGCCATGTTCAGGGTGCGCGGGATGGGGGTCGCCGTCAGGGTCAGCACGTCTATGTTGCCGCAGAGCTTCTTGATTTTTTCTTTCTGCGCCACGCCGAAACGCTGCTCCTCGTCGACTATCAGGAGCCCGAGGTTCTTAAATTCCACATCATTCGAGAGCAGCCGGTGGGTTCCGATGATAAAGTCGATATCCCCGCGCTTGAGCGCCCTCAGAGTCGCCTTCTGCTGCTTTGCAGTACGAAAGCGCGAGACCATGTCTATCTTTACCGGAAAGCCGCGGAAGCGCGAGAGCGCGGTCTGGTAATGCTGGAGCGCCAGAATCGTGGTAGGCACCAGCATTGCGACCTGTTTGCCCCCGAGTATCGCCTTGTATGCGGCTCTGAAAGCCACCTCGGTCTTGCCGTAACCGACGTCGCCGCAGAGCAGCCGATCCATCGGGACCCGGCGAATCATGTCCTTTTTTATATCCTCGGCCGCCTCAAGCTGGCTCGCGGTCTCCTCATATTCAAAGGCGGCCTCAAAATCGTGCTGAAAATCGTCGTCGGGCGGAAAGGCAAAGCCCTCGCGCCGCATCCGCTCGGCGTAAAGCTTTATCAAATCCTTTGCGATATCCTTTGCCGCCGCCTTGGCGCGGGCCTTGGCCCTTCCCCACTCGGCACTGCCGAAGCGCGAGAGCTTGACCTGCCCGTCCTCGGCCCTCGTCCCGATGTAGCGCGAAACCTTGTCCATCTTGTCAACCGGGAGAAAGAGCCGGTCGCTTCCGGCATATCTTATCTTGATATAGTCCCGGCTGACCCCCCCGACGGTCAGGTTCTCGATGCCCATGTACTGGCCGATGCCGTAGGTTTCATGCACAACAAGGTCGCCGACATTGAGCTCGTTATACGACATTATGACTTCGGTACCCGGGCGGCGGCGCGACCTTTGTTTGATTTTTGTGCCGCCGACGCTCCCCTTGCGGCCCTCCGGTTCGGTGGAAAGCACTGCAATTTTGGGTACCGTGAGCTCATAGCCGCGAATTACCGCATCTTTGAGAACCAAAATGCTGCCGGCTGGCAGGGTCGAGACTGTAAATTCCCCGCCCCCGGCCGCAAGGGTCAGATATGCCTTAAATCCCCTCTCGACCAGCAGCTCATGCAGGTTTTTTGCCGCCGTCCCGTTCTCGGCCTCAAGCAGCACCCGATAGCCGCCCCGGGTGTAGCTGTCAAGGTCGTCGCAGAGCAGCTGAAAATTCCCGGCATAGCTCACCGTGTGCTTAGTCCGAAAACCGAAAAGCCCCCCGAGCCTGCGGCCCGTGAGCCCGTACGAGAGCGAGTCGAGGTGCAGGGTGAGGCTCGTGTCGCAGAAGTGCTCGAATGCCGCCTGCGGCTTTGAATACTCAGCGTATTTCCCGGCGAGCGTGCCCCCCTCGAGCAGCTCGGTTATGTTCTGGTTCATGAGCCATTCGGAGGACTTCAGCCGGTCGTTCACTGCCGGCGTGTTTCTAATGAAAACCGGCGAGCCGGCCGGAAAATAGTCAAGCAGGCACTGCCTCTCGGGATATATCAGGGTCATGTGCTTGTCAAGAAAGGAGGCTCCCCGGTCGGCCTCGAGGGCGGCCAGCTCGCCACAAAGCTCGTCGGCCGCCTTGGTGTCGCCGGAGCTCTCGGCTTTTTTGAGTTGCTGGGCTATGGCGCGCTTTATGGCGGCTATTGCGTCGTCGTCGGCCAAAAGCTCGCGCGCCGGGGTCATCTTCAGTCCGGCAATACCCTCGATGAAGCGCTGGCTCTCGGGGTCAAAGGTGCCGATTCTGTCTATCTCGTCGCCGAAAAGCTCGATTCTGACCGGCCGTGAGCCATATCTCGTCTCGTCGCCGTAGCTGTATTCGGCATGCGGCGGGTATATATCGACAATACCGCCGCGCAGCGCAAACTGGCCGGGTACCTCGACCATATCAACCCTGACGTAGCCGGCTGACATCAAGAGTTTGGTCAGCCGCCCGACATCAAGGTTCTCGTCTGCCCAAACCGAAATTTCGGCAGCCTTAAGTCTCTCCGCGGGTATGGTATAGCTGAGCGCGGCATCGGGCGTGGTTAGCACGACGTCATATATCCCGCTGAGATACCCCGATAATACTTTAAGCCTCTCATGCTCAAACTCATGGGAGGCGGTAAGGTTGTATAAAGTCAGATCGCGTGCCGGGAAAAAGACGGCACGAATACCGGCGCTGCCGAGTACCGACAGGCAGCGCGTACATTCCTTTTCCTCGGAACAGACAATCAAGGCGCAACCGAATCCCGCCGACTTAAGATCCTCAAGAAGCGATACGGTCAGCGCGTCTGCCGCGCCCTCAGAGAGCCCTGCGGCTACCACCGGCAACGGGTGGTCCCTCCGCATGGTTTTTATGGTATGCAGA
This sequence comes from Eubacteriales bacterium, assembly GCA_050946195.1. GTDB lineage: Bacteria > Bacillota > Clostridia > Oscillospirales > CAG-272 > UMGS1002. The sequence continues at coordinate 13,514 of JBMNUI010000030.1, read as the reverse complement.
AGGTGTCCGTACTCGGTGTCGGCGCGGATGCAGTCTGTGAGAATATTCATTTGTTACCTTCAGCTTTCAGAACTGTTTATGTCTTGTCGGTCTCGCCGAGGCGCAGGCTGTTGCAGAGCTGCATCGCCCCCCCGATGTCCCCGGCAACTATTTTTTCAATTCCCGAAAAAACATATCCGAAAATATCAAAAAGAATCTTTTGCTCGCGCTCGGAAAATTCCGATAGCACCCAATCGACCGTCTCCCAGCCGGGGAGCGGCGCGCCCACGCCGACACGCAGGCGCGGGAAGGCGTCGGATTCAAGCTGATTTATTATACTGAAAAGCCCCTTGTGGCCGCCGTCGCTGCCCGAGCGGCGCACGCGCAGCCGCCCGACATCAAGGTTTATGTCGTCGGATATTACAATAATATTCTCCGGGGGTACACGGTAGAAGTCGGCGCACTCGCGCACCGCCTCGCCCGAGAGGTTCATAAAGGTCTGCGGGGCGAGCAGAATTACCCCCGTTCCCGAGATTTCGGCACGGGCGGTAAGAGAGCGGAACTTTGCGCGGTTGACCTTCACGCCGAGCTTCTCGGCAATATAGGCAAGCGCCAGAAAACCCGCGTTGTGGCGGGTGTAGGTGTATTTGTCCCCCGGGTTGCCGAGCCCCACGACGATATGCGTCGGCGGGCTCTGATCCCTTTCGCCCCGGGAGATTTTTTTGAAAAGCTCGATTAAGTCAGGCATAATTAATTCCGCCGCTTGTGCGGCTAAAAACAGATTGGTTTTTATTATACCTTATCTGCCACATGATGTCAAATGAATTTTCTGAACCGACAATAAAGTGTATTAATTTGTATTTGATGTATTGATTTTCCGGGTTCACCAGTGATATAATGCATACGGGAGTACGGAATGAAACCCGAAAGATTTTTCAATCAGGAGGTGACCGAAACGAAAATCAGATTTATCATCCCGGTAATTTTGCTATGCATAGCAATATCCGGCTGTAATACAGCAGTCAACCGGCAGGACGACAATACAAACGAGAGCGAACCTCGACATGGTATGACGAAACCTCCTCCCCGGAAACCACGGTATGGTATCTTGACCTGCAGACCGACTGGGCACTCGAGACGACAGCAGTACCCGAGGAGCTTTTAGGTTACGCGCTCAAAGTTCCGCTAACTTATACCGAAACGGTTGACAATATTGAGCAATAATCTCCCCGGCCCGACACCCTGCACACGGTGCCGGGTTTTTTGGTTTGTCTGCTTTTGCAAGTCATGCTTTTATATGCACCGGGGGCTGCATTTTGGCGGGTTTTTCATGTGCGCCAAAAAACAATGGACTTTTTTCATAAAATCACAAAAAGATATAGTAAATCCTTCAGAACTATGTTATAATAACCTTTGAGTTTTTTGGCACGGCACGCAACCAATAACTCACAAAAACAAAAAAATCATTTTTATACATTTACACACGGAGGAAAGCCAGATGTCAAAAAAGTACTGTTACCTCTTTACCGAAGGCAATGCCAATATGCGCGAGCTGCTTGGCGGCAAGGGCGCCAACCTCGCCGAGATGACCAACATCGGTCTTCCCGTACCTCAGGGCTTTACAATTACCACCGAAGCCTGCACGAGATACTATGAGGACGGAAAAAAGATAACCCCCGAAATCCAGGCCGAGATCATTGAATATATCGACAAGATGGAGAAGATCACCGGCAAAAAGTTCGGAGACAAGGAGAACCCCCTCTTGGTTTCGGTCCGCTCGGGTTCCCGCGCCTCGATGCCGGGCATGATGGACACAATCCTCAACCTCGGGCTCAATGAAGAAGTGGTCAATGTCATGGCCGAAAAGTCGGGCAACCCCCGCTGGGCTTGGGACTGCTACCGCCGCTTCATTCAGATGTATTCCGACATCGTCATGGGAGTCGGCAAGAAATACTTCGAGCAGCTCATTGACAAAATGAAGGAAGAAAAGGGCGTCACCCAGGACATCGAGCTGAACGCAGAGGATTTTAAGTCGCTTGCCAACCAGTTCAAGGCCGAATACAAGGCGAATATAGGAAAAGATTTCCCCTCCGACCCGAAGGAGCAGCTTTTCGGCGCCATTGAGGCGGTCTTCCGCAGCTGGGACAACCCCCGCGCCAATGTCTACCGCCGTGACCACGACATCCCCTACTCCTGGGGCACCGCCGTCAACGTACAGATGATGGTTTTCGGCAACATGGGCGACACCTCGGGCACCGGCGTTGCTTTCACACGCGACCCTGCAACCGGCGAGAAGCGCCTGATGGGCGAGTTCCTCATAAATGCACAGGGCGAGGACGTCGTTGCCGGCGTGCGCACCCCGATGAATATAGAAAAAATGGCCGAAATCATGCCCGAGGTCTTCGAGCAGTTCAAGGATATATGCAGGATTCTTGAAAACCACTACCGCGACATGCAGGACATGGAGTTTACCATTGAAAACAAAAAGCTCTACATCCTGCAGACCCGTAACGGCAAGAGGACCGCACAGGCGGCGCTTAAGATCGCCTGCGATCTTGTCGACGAGGGCATGATAAGCGAGCAGGAAGCGGTCCTTATGATCGATCCGCGCTTCCTCGACACCCTGCTCCACCCGCAGTTCGACGCCAAGGCGCTCAAAGCCGCCACTCCGATAGGCCGCGGCCTAGGAGCCTCCCCGGGTGCGGCTTCGGGCCAGATTGTCTTCACGGCGGAGGACGCCAAGAATTGGAAAGAGGCCGGCAAGAAGGTTATACTTGTCCGCCTTGAGACCTCCCCCGAGGACATCGAGGGCATGAAGGCCGCCGAAGGCATTCTGACGGTCAGAGGCGGCATGACCTCCCACGCGGCGGTTGTCGCACGCGGCATGGGCAAGTGCTGCGTGTCGGGCTGCCAGGAAATCATCATGGACGAGGAAAACAAGAAGTTCAAGCTCGGCGGGAAAACCTTTGTCGAGGGCGACATTATCTCGCTTGACGGCTCGACCGGCAACGTTTACGACGGCGCCATCCCGACGGTTGACGCCAAGATCGCCGGCGAGTTCGGCAGAATCATGAGCTGGGCCGACAAATACCGCAGGCTGAGAGTTCGCACCAATGCCGACACCCCGCGCGATGCCAAGAAGGCCCGCGAGCTGGGCGCCGAGGGCATCGGGCTCTGCCGCACCGAGCATATGTTCTTTGAGGCAGACAGAATAGCCGCCTTCCGCGAGATGATCTGCTCGGATAATGCCAAGGACCGCGAAGACGCGCTCGAGAAGATTCTCCCCTATCAGCAGAGCGACTTTGAAGCGCTATACGAAGCGCTTGAGGGCAATCCGGTCTGCATCCGCTTCCTCGACCCGCCGCTCCATGAGTTCCTCCCCCATGACGAAAAGGAGATAAAGGAACTTGCACGCGCACAGGGCAAGACGGTTGAGGAAATCAAGGCGGTTATTGCCTCGCTGCATGAGTTCAACCCGATGATGGGCCACCGCGGCTGCCGTCTGAGCGTCACCTACCCAGAGATCGCGGTCATGCAGACCAAGGCGGTCATCCGCGCGGCGATAAACGTCAAGAAGAAGCATCCCGACTGGAATCTTGTCCCCGAGATTATGATTCCGCTGGTTGGCGACGTCAAGGAGTTCAAGTTCGTCAAGAAAGTGGTTGTCGAGACCGCCGACGCCGAAATCAAGGCGGCGGGCTCCGACCTGAAATATAAGGTCGGCACCATGATGGAGATCCCGAGAGCCTGCCTCACCGCCGACGAAATTGCAAAAGAAGCCGACTTCTTCAGCATCGGCACCAACGACCTGACCCAGATGACCTTCGGATTCTCGCGCGACGACGCCGGGAAGTTCCTCGGGGCATACTACGACAACAAGATTTACGAGAATGACCCCTTCGCGCGGGTCGACCAGAAGGGTGTCGGCAAGCTCATGGAGATGTGCATCAAGCTTGGCAAACCGGCCAATCCGAACCTGCATGTCGGCATTTGCGGCGAACACGGCGGAGACCCCTCCTCGATAGAGTTCTGCCACAGAATCGGGCTCGATTATGTGTCCTGCTCACCCTTCAGAGTGCCGATTGCCCGCCTTGCGGCAGCTCAGGCAGCGCTGAGAAAATAAACAGCCCGGCATTTCCGGACTTCACAAAAGAGGGCAGGGATTCAAGCAAATCCCTGCCCTTTTATTTTTTTCTTGGATGTTTATTGTTTTTCCGCGGCTCCGCCTGTAATTTTTTGTGGAAATGCCGCTGCAAACATGATATAATAAGCCCATCAGCCGAACACTATACCGGGGGTCTGAATGCAGAAAAGCATAGAAAAAACAGCCGTCTGGCTGCTTACATTCATAAAGGGCGCTGCCGTGGGCGCCGGCGGGATTCTGCCGGGGCTGAGCGGCGGTGTGATGATGCTGGCTTTCGGCTTCTACGAGGCCTTTCTTGAGACGCTGGTGCACCCGAAGGCCGGCCTCAAGAAGCATTGGCGCATACTTCTCCCCTTGGGGCTCGGGTCGGTTGTCGGCTTCTGGCTGACCTCAGTTTTTCTGGCGAAGATATTTTCACTGTACGAAAAAGAGGCTACCTGCCTTTTCGCCGGGCTGCTGGTCGGCATGTTCCCGGCTATGTTCAGGTCTGCCGACCAAAAGGGCAAAGACCGCTCGCCTGCACCCTGGACCGCACTTATAATCACCACTCTGCTCATGCTCGGGGGGCTTGAGTTTTTGGAGTTCGGCGACGTGGTAAGGCTCACGCCGAATTTCGGGTGGTTTGTCGTCACGGGTGTTCTGTGGGGCATGTCCATGGTTATCCCCGGGATGAATTCCTCCTCGCTCCTCATCTTCCTCGGACTCTATCTTCCTATGACCGAAGGGCTCGGAAAACTTGACATGTCGGTCGTGTTTCCCTGGCTTGTCGGGATGTTGGCGGCGCTTGCCGCCCTCCCGCGGGTTGTGGCTTTCTTCTTCGACAGGTACTACAGAACCTCAAGATACTGCATTATCGGGCTTGTGCTGGCAACCACAATCAAAATCATCCCCCTGCAATATGCCGGTGCCGGCGAGCTTTTACTCTGCGCCGGCCTCGGTATCATAGGATTCGCAATCGCCGTCGGCCTCGGCAGGCTCGATAAAAAAACCATCTCCCGTCGTTAAAAGCACCCCGGGGGCTCCGCCCCCGGGCCCCCGCTTAAATCACCAAAAACTATAACACCATCTCACTAATGCTGTAAGCGCGGTTCCTACATCCCGCGCTTTGCTGCCATAAGCCCGCCGGCTGCCGGCTGACTTGAAAAAGACGCGGGGGTACGGCAAGAGTAAGGGGGTTCTCAGGGCGGAAACCGTAGGTTTTCCCCTACGCGCGGGTCACACCACGCAATAACGGTAAGAGCCGGCGCGCGTTGCGCGCCGGCTCTCGTCATTTTATGCTGAACAGTATCATGGCCTCCATGTCGCCCGAGCCGTCCTCATAAATGGTTATTCTGCGTATTATCATCCTGATTTTTGCCGTGTTGTTTTCAAAATCAAATGTGAGCCTCTCGGTATCAAGCAGGTCTCTTGTTTCGGGATAAAGCTTCACCGCGTCAAATATTTCCTTCACCCGAACTTTGAGCAGCTCGGTATCGCCTGAACTAAGGACAAGCCGGACATCCTCTTCGGCATCAATTTTAAGCTCATATTCTTCCTCGCCCTCGGTCACCCTGCCGATTGTCTGCGTGTAACCGCCGGTCGAAATATACACCGAGTCATTGATAAGGTAATCATACCCGTTGGTCTTCGCCGGCACATCGGGGGCTAACCGGTATAACTTTACCAAGCTGTCGATCTTACCACCGCCATACGGATTGAAGCCGAAGGTTTTCTCGAAGTCGCCGACGCCGGGCTCGAAGTTCTCGGGCAGAAACTCAAGTCTGTCAAGCCCGCCGACATGATGCAGATACATCACGCTGTTGTAAATTTTCTGCTGATCCTTATCAGGCAGGTTGTCGCCGGGGACAAGCACGCCGTCTTTTAGCATATCGTTCTTTATCAGTGTCTTCTCAACTAACCTGCTCTGGCTCCTGATACTGGTATCAAATGCCCCGAGATAGGGTGTCACGCAAACCAGAGCTAAAACTATGGCAAGCGAGGCGAGATACCCGTTCTTCTTTTTCGGGAACACAAAGAGCAGCACCCCGCAGATTATCGAATACAGGCTGAAGAGCATGACATAATAGCGCGACGCCTCAACCCCGGTTTCGGCCGCCTTAATGTACGAGGCGACGAGTTGAAACAGGGCTATTGCCGCCATGAGTACCGGGAAGACGGCAACATAAAACCTTGTGAATGCGTTTGAGAGCCTCTTGACAAGAATATAAATCAAAATGACGCCGATAAGATATGAGAGCAGCAGCGGCTCAAGCAAATTGTCGGTCCACTCGCTGAAAATTACGGTCTTGAACATATACAGGATAATTACCAGCGTGTAAACCGAGGCGATCGGAACCAGCACATAGCTCAGCAGCACCTCAAGGAATTTCGGGTACCCGGTGGCTTTGGCTATCTTTTCGGAGTCTTTGTTTTTGCCGGCAAACACCGGAATCAGCGACAGCATGAGCATCGGCGCCCAGAGTGTCCACATAATATTTGAAATGTGGCCGAACACCTTGCTGTCCACCTCGAAAAGCAGCTGGTCGACCGCAAAGGTTATCATCATCAGGCCGCCGTATATTATCCCCGAGAAAAACAACGAAACAAAAAATGCCTTGAACACGCTGAGGAAGGTGGCATTAAAGTCGCTCTCTCCCCTGATTGAGGGTACCCAGACAAATGCGACGAAGAGCGCAAAGAAAAGGGTGAAGGTCTTTGCCCAGACAATGTCGTTTATATTCCCGACATTGAGTATCCAGATGTAATATGCCGCCGTGGCCAGCGCGCCGGCGACAAGGAAAAGGCAGCGCTGAAGGCGGGTTTCCCCGAAGCGCTCGCAGAGCACCTGGGCGACGAGGAAGGCAAATGCGCCGAAAAACGCCGCCAGAATATGCCTTTGCAGGTCATCGTCAGGGGTCTCGATTGATATGGCTATCAGCGTGGCAGCAACGATTAAGAAAAGGAAAACCGCCCAGAAGCGTATGATTGCCTCCGAGATTCCCTTCATTCTGGCCTTCGTGTAATTCAGCAGCTTCATACGATACTCCTTTGTAATGAATTTGACAGCGCTTCTCTCCGACTTCTATCGTAACATAAATTATGATTCTGTCAAGCGTATTATTATATTTCCGGCATATTTTGGTGCCGGCAGGTCTACGCCTTGTTTTTGACCTCCCTGCCCCCGCCGAAGAGCTTCAGAATCGTGCGCAGCATCATGCTCCTCGAGTCATGATCAAGCCCTCGCAGCGCCTTCATTATCTGGCCGAAGTTTTTGATTTTCGCCCGATTGAGTTCGGTCAAGGTCCTCGCCCCGGTGGAGTCAATCACCGAAAACAGCGCCTCGGCAAAGTGCGCCTTTTCCTCCTCGCTCATTGAGTATATCCAGTGCTTTATCGCCTCCTCGAAGTGCAATCCGAATTTCGACCTCTCCTCAAGGTAGACAAACCGTGGACCGAGCACTTCCCACGAGAGCGGGTCATGCTGCATGATGCCGTCTTCGTTGCTCTTTACAATCCTGCAGATAGGACCCTGCTCGAGTATCGCCCCGACGACAGAAGACTGCGGGATAAAGGAAATCACCCGGTCGGCAATCGCAAGGAACGAGGGCTGCTCGAGCACCTCGGGGAAAAGCCCCGGGCCGTCGTTGTTGTAGACATTCAGTATCCGCTCCTGCACCTCCCCGGGGCAGTACACCGCCGCCCAGAGCGCCAGATTCCCGCCCTTTGAGTGCCCGCCGACCCGTATGCCGCCGCCAATGCAAGCCGCTGCCTCGGTAAGATATTGGACCGCGCGGTTATGGGCCGGGATCGGGGTTTTGAATCCCAGCCTTATGTCCTCCTTCCAGCCGACGAGGGTGTCGTCAGTCCCGCGGAAGGCGACATAGAAGGTACCGTCGGTCAGGATGAAGGTCAGCGCGGCAAACTGCATCTGCTCGGCCTCGTCAACCTGATTGACAACACCTTTGAGCTTCATGTTCATAAACCGCTCGCACGACGCTGCCTTGCGGGCAATATTAAGGATGCTGGCGGGAATCAGCACACCGAGATAGTTCCTCTCATGCGCCACCTTCTCAAATTCCTTCATTGCCGCCGAAAACTCAACCGGCTCTGAATCGAGTTCCTCCGGGACGATTCCCGAAAAATCGACGAAGGTGGTCATTGCAAGTATGATGTTGTCAACTTCATTAAAGGGTGAGCCTGCGAAGGTCACGTCCCCCCGCCAGTCCATATAATCCATCAAGTTGCCCAAGCAATCGCCCTCCGAAAGCCGGTGTTGGAGTAATTATACCAATTATCGTATATGAGTGTCAATATTATAATATTATATTGTAAATGACCGTCAAAGCAGGGGTGTTTCTTGCCGCAAAGCGCGTTTCGCGAGAACGAATTTAAAAAAGACCCGTTCGGATATCCGAACAGGTCTTTTTATGGGGTGAGATATGGGAATTGAACCCATGACCTTCAGGGCCACAACCTGACGCGCTAACCAACTGCGCTAATCCCACCATGCTGCCGGCGATTCCTCCCCGGCTGGCGTGCCTTGGGGGACTCGAACCCTCGACCTACTGCTTAGAAGGCAGTTGCTCTATCCAACTGAGCTAAAGGCACAAAATGCGGGGCTTTGGAAACGGGGTCGGTGAGGTAAAATACAGTGAAGGCGGGGACGGCGAGAACGCCGACTACCCGAACAGCCTTCACCGTACACCTCTTTTTTGGGGTTATATGGAGCGAGTGATGGGAATCGAACCCACGCTGCCAGCTTGGAAGGCTGGAATTCTACCATTGAATTACACTCGCTTAATGAAACCCTCCAAAACCGCTTAAATATCATAGCATATTTCGATTTTGTTGTCAATACCCGATTTTTATTTTTTCAGTACACAAACGGCGGGATTAGTACGAAACACATATGCGGTAACATAATATCCCGAAAAAGCTTGATATTCGGCTTCATTGTATGATACAATAACCTGTGCGGAGCGCGGAGTGCCGCAGGAGGCTTTTTATGTCTTTTCTTTCGTCGCTTGTCCCAGACAGAAAATTTGAAAAATACAGCGATGTAACCCCCGAATTCCTGGCGTCCGAGGGTATTTCGGCGCTGCTTGTCGACATCGACAACACGCTGGCGCCCTACGAGCAGGCCGAGCCCGATGAAACCCACTTCGGCTGGCTTAAGCGGCTCAGGGAATCCGGGGTGTCCTGCGCCCTCATTTCAAACAACAAGCCCCTGCGCGTGGCAATATTTGCGCGGGAACTGGGCATCCCGGCATATGCCGACTGCAAAAAGCCGAAAACAAAGTTTTTGCGTCAGGCGCTGGCCGGGTTGGGCGTGCCGCCTTATCGCGCCGCCATTCTCGGCGACCAGATCTTCACCGACTGCCTCGCCGCCAGGAGGCTTGGCATGAAGGCATACATCGTCCCACCGATAAAGGACAAAAAAACCCTGTTTTTCAGGCTCAAGCGGCTGCTTGAAAAGCCTTTTCTCCGAGCTACAAAACAAAGTTGAAAGGAACTCAAAAAATGGGAAATCCCCTTTTCGGGCCGGCCGGCAACAGCGATTCGTTTTACGCCGGGGGACTGAAACACACCTACCAGGCTCCGGAATGGCTTGCCTCAATGGGGCTTGGGGCATATGAATATCAGGCCGGCAACGGGCTCACCGCCGGCGAGGCCACGCTCCGCCGGATAGGCGAGGAGGCGAGAAAATACAATATCGCCATGTCGTTGCACACGCCTTATTTCATATCGCTCTCGGGGACAAACCCCGAAATACGCGCAAAGAGCATAAACTACATCCTTCAGTCTCTGCGCGCCGCCGAATTCCTCGGCGCCGACATCATTGTAATACATACCGGCAGCGCCGCCAAAATCAGCCGCGCCGAGGCTTTGGCACTGGCGCGCGACACACTCGAGAAGACGGTCGAGGCAGCCGGCGACACGCGGATAAAGCTCGGCCTTGAAACAATGGGCAAGGTTAATCAGCTCGGCACGCTCGACGAGGTGATAGATCTCTGCAAAATTGCGCCCTGCTTTGTCCCGGTGGTGGACTTCGGGCATCTGAATGCCCGCGGGGCAGGCGGGCAGTTCCCCGATGCCGACAGTTATGCCCGGGTTTTCGACACGATAGCCGACCGGCTCGGAGAGGACGTCGCCAAAAACCTGCACTGCCATTTCTCAAAAATCGAATACACACAAGCCGGCGAGCGGCGGCATCTTACCCTCTCGGACGAGGTGTACGGCCCCGATTTTCTGCCGCTGGCCGAGACAATTGTGCGCTACGACCTCTCGCCGCGCATTATCTGCGAGTCTGACGGGACCATGGCCGAGGACGCCCTCGCCATGCAGGAAATATATAGGAGTTTGTTGAGGTAGTTATAATGACACACCTTGAAAAACTGAAGGCCAAACTCGGCGGGGCAAACCCCGATGCCGTAATTATATCATCTGAAATCAATCAGCGCTATATTTCGGGTTTCCCTTTCACCGACGGGTATCTGCTTGTAACCAAGAACAAATCATATCTTGTCACCGACTTCCGCTACGAGGAGGCCGCGCGCGCCGAAGCCGACCCCGGGCTTGAGGTCGCGGTACCGCAGTACGCGATGCTCGACTACATCGCCGACCGGATATTTGAAAACGACTGCCGCAGCGTCGCCTTTGAAGAGGCGGCGCTGTCATACTCGACCTACGAAAAGCTCAAAGCCGCCCTGCCGGGCGTCGAGCTGGTACCAATCGCTTCTTCGATTCTCTCCAGCCTGCGTGAAATCAAGGACGAGGACGAGCTGAAAAACATCGCCGAAGCGCAAAGAATCGCCGACGCCGCATTTGAGCACATTTTAAAATTCATAAAACCCGACATGACCGAGCGCGAGGTTGCCCTTGAGCTTGAGTTTTTCATGCGCAGGCACGGCTCCGGCGAGATGCCCTTTGAAATAATCGCGGTGTCGGGCAGCGCCTCGTCTATGCCGCACGGGGTCCCGCGCGACAAAAAGCTCGAACGCGGCTTTCTCACGATGGACTTCGGCGCGAAGGTAGGCGGCTACTGCTCCGATATGACCCGCACGATAGTCCTCGGGCGCGCCGACGCCGACATGAAAAAGCTATACAACACCGTGCTGAGCGCCCAGCTTGCCGCGCTTGATATGATAAAAGAAGGGGCAAGCCGGCGCGAAGTCGACCTCGTCGCCCGCAACATAATTGACCGGGCGGGCTACGAGGGCTGCTTCGGCCACAAATTAGGCCACGGCGTCGGCCTGTTCATCCACGAAGGTCCGCGGCTTTCCTATAGCGCTCCAGAGGACGCCCGCCTTGTATCGGGCAATGTCGTGACAGTCGAGCCGGGCATATACATAGCCGGAAAATACGGCTGCCGGATTGAGGATTTGGTCTGCGTGACAAAAGACGGTTCAGTCAACTTCACGCACAGCCCGAAAGAGCTGATAGAATTATTTTAATTTTCACTGCCACGCACCACGATTTTCTTCGGGGGCTCCGCCCCACACCCCGCTTAAGGAACTTTTTTGAATAAAAAGCTCCTTAAGAATCCTCAAAAAACTTTCTCACAACAAGTGATTATTGAGATTTTCTGACACCTGTGAGCTTTGTCCTTTCTATAGCTGAGACTCAACAATAAAAGCAGGCGGACGCTTGGCGCCCGCCTTTCTTTAGTAGTACGCGGAACCTTACGTGTGTCCCACGCATCCGCTAATCTCAAAATTAGCTAACAGGATACCATCGCTACAAACTCGCGAGTTGGTTTATAGGTTTTTGGGAATTCGGGTTCGGGGGCAGCGCCCCCGATGTGTTTTTACCAGCGCCGGGTGCTGCCTCCGCCGCCGGAGCGGCCTCCACCGCCTATGGTAAAGCCGCCGCCTCTGCCGCCTCTGCCGCCCCGGAAAAGCGAGTTCAACAAAATAAACGTTAAGAAGCCGCCCCTCCTTATATCAAGCACGATAAGCAGTACTATCAATAAGGCGACGCCTATCAGAACCTCCCTCGGGAGTGCAATCCCCTCCCTGCCGCTTACCGGAGCCTCGATATCCGATATGCTGCTTATATCAATTCCGTACTCGGTATAGATTTCGACAAGAAGCGCATTGAAACCCTGCCGAATACCCTCATTGAAATTGTTCTGTTTAAAGTACGGTATCATGTAATTGTCCTGAATACGGCCGGTTTTTCCGTCTGGCAGCGCGCCCTCAAGACCGTAGCCGACCTCTATTCTGGACTGCCTGCCCCCGATATCGAGAAGAACAAGCACGCCGTTGTCCTTGTCTGCCGAGCCGATACCCCATTTGTTGAACAGGTTGTTTGCGTATTCCTCGACAGCCTGCTCCCCGATGTCGCTGATTGTGACCACGACAAGCTGCGCCGTTGTCCTTTCCTCAAGGGCCGCGGCGGTTCTTATTATATACTGCTCTGTCTCCCCGTCGAGCACGCCGGCAAAATCATTGACATAAAAAGCCTGCGTGGGGGAAGGGATGCCTGCCCCGAAGACCGTCAGTGTCAGCCCCCAGGCAATAATGAGACAGAGCAGTATTAATTTTGCGGTACGAAAAGCTCGCATCTTCTAATCCTGTTCAGTCGCCGAACAGATCACCCACATTAGGGTTCTCTCTGCTGCCCTCGGAGGCTTCGAAGTATTCCACGCTCTCAAAGCCGAAGAGATTGGCTATTATGTTTGTGGGGAATCTGCGTATGCTAGTGTTGTAGTCTCTTGCGGCCTCGTTGTAGTAGCGCCTTGCGTTGGCAATCCGGTTCTCGGTCCCGGCCAGCTCATCCTGAAGGTTGATGAAGTTTTCGTTTGCCTTGAGCTCGGGATAGGCTTCTGCTATTGCCAGCAGTCTTGACAATGCCGAGCTGAGCTCTGCATTGGCGTCGGCCTGCTCGGCAAGGCTTCCCGCCCCTGCAAGCTTGGCCCTTGCCTCGGAAACCGCCTCAAAGACTTCCGACTCATGTTTTGCATACTGTTTGACCGTGGCAACCAGATTCGGGATTAAATCGCTTCTTCTCTGGAGCTGGTTGTCTATTTCGCTGCGATAGCGCTCGACATCCTCGCTTTTGCTTACCAATCCGTTATAGGAGCCTATAACAAGCAGCACTAAAAGCACTACAACCGCAGCGATGATAATCAATACCGTGGTGCCTTTTTTCATTATATGTGTGACCGTTCCTTTCCATGCCGGCGCAGTACGCCCGGCAGTTATGTTATTATTATTTACGGATTTAACTTTAAGTATAATTGTACCATAAAATAATCTCACAGTCAACTGCAAAATGAGGTAAACCGCGCAGGTCATGCGGGGGGCATTCAGGTTATTTTTTTGAAATATACACCGCCGTCAGACAAACCTCAAATGAATTATAGATATTTGGTCTTTTGCCGGGTAAAATCTGCTTAAAATATAACTGTG
>JBMNUI010000029.1:0-24068 GCA_050946195.1 Eubacteriales bacterium | reverse complement strand
TGAGCTGTCGATTCCTTCTCCGACGATAACCAGCCGCGCCCCGCCGTATGCAGAGGCTATGGCTTTGATGTATTTGTAGTACCTGTATGCATCCGAATACTCATTGTCGGCTGCCACGCTTGCCATAAACTGTGCGACGGCGGCTTTGGCCTCGGCGGTCTTGGTGTAATATGCCGAGTTGGCGGTGCTCAGCGCGGTGTCGTACCGGGCTTTGGCCTCGGCCAGCGTCACGGCGGCTTTGGCCTCGGCTTCAAGTATGTATTTGTCCCTTTCAATCTCGGCGCTGATTATCCCCTGATAAACCGACGCCACCTCGACCGGCGGGTGGATGCTCTCAAGCACCACGCTGACCACCTCAAGGCCGGTATTGAAATTCCCGGCACGCTCGGCCAGCTCGTTTTTGAAATCCTCGGCAAAGGCAGAGCGGTTGACCGAGAGCAGCGACTCAAGGTCGGTGTTGATGGTCCGGGCGGTCACAAGCTCGTATGCCAGCGCCTCAAGCACCCGCTCGGGCGACGAGTTGCAGAGCAGATAAGTTTTCAGGTCTCTGATTTTATACTCGACCCTGAGGTTGATTGAGACCAGCTCGTCCCCGCTTCCGAGCAGCAGCTTGTATTCATATGTGCCGTGGGTGTCCGACCAGGTATTATCGATAACCGTTGTGGACTGGTAACCTATTATAATATTTCTGACCTGCTCGGTGTTGTAAATCTCGACCTTTTCAATCGGCCAGGGGAGCCTTATATGCAGCCCCGGCTCGAGCAGCTTATCCTGAATCTTGCCTAAACGATAAACCGCGCCGGTCTGGTAGGATTCGACCTGAACAAGCCCGGTTGCAAACCACAAAAGCGCCGCGGCGACTATCAGGGTGTATGGCAGAATGGCCTTTATCATGCGCAGGCTCCAGAGCGAGCGCATGGTAATTCCGGTGTTTTTCTCAAGGTAGGAAAGCAGACTGAGGTCGCTGTCGCGGCCGATGGCAAAGGGCAGCGGAATGTTTATTGCCGGCGATGTCCAGAGCTCCTTCTTCACAAGTCGCACGACAAGCGAGATTACAATAAACACCGAAGCATATGCCCAGAGCACATAAAGTATGTAAACCAGCCACTTCTGCGCGTCATAGTAGCCGAGCAGCTTGACTACAACCGCGACCATTGTGAGCAGGATTGCCGACCTACCGATTGCAATCGCCCCGCGCAGATTGCGCAGCAGCACGCCAATGCGCTCATCCTCTGATTCGTTGTGTTTACACCACTTCTCAAGTGCAACAAATATCAGGAAAAAGACAAGCAGCGCACCCGCGGCGACATACCCGACCGAGTAAATCGAGGTCATCCGGCGGGCTATAAGGTAGAAATGAAGCTGATAGAATACGGTTATGATGAAAACAAGCCCGACCGCAACAGGCGTCCGCCTTTTGAGGAGCCACATTCGGACATAAAACACGCCCAGACGCAACCAGAAGTACAGTGTCGAGAATATCCGGCGCAGCCACCTTTTACCCTCGTTCACACGACGCTCGGGCTTATTGGGCTCCGACACCCTGCCTCCTCCGATCAGCAGGATCGTATTTACCAGTGCGGGATAAAGAGCAAGCGCCGCCACAAGATAAAAGGATACATATTTAGTCCGGGCGCCGAGGAACATTAAAAGCACCGACACCGCCGCCGCAATAAGCAGCGAGACGACCAGTGCAAATGTCCCCCGGGGTACCCTTTTGGTCTTATTCTTCATGGCCACCTCCCGATACTCCGTAGATCTTAAACGCGTCTTTTATTATGTAATTTGAATCAGGCAGATTTATCGCTGCATACTGCTCCTCGCTGCCGCCGTAGAAGACAGCAACAAGCGAGATACAGTTGAAAAAGGCATATTCATCGATGCTGACAAGCGAGGCGGGCAACACAACGCTCCGCATTTCGACACACATATTAAAGGCATACTCGCCGATTTCCCTGGCTGAGTTTCCGATGCATACCGTCATGAGATTATAACAATAGGAAAAGGCGTATGCCCCTATACGCTCGACCTTATCGGGGATGCTGACCGAGCAGAGAGCGCTGCAGGACTCAAATGCCGCCTCGCCGATCATGCGGACATTCTTCCCTATTTTAACCTGCCGCAGCTCCTCGCAGCCCGCAAAGGCGCAGTTGCCGATTGTCAGCACATTGTCGCCAAGTTCGATATACAGGACTTCAAAATTTTGCAGAAATGCGCTTGACAGGTGTTTTACGCTGTCGGGGACCTTTACATATTTGTCCTGCCCCTTGTATTTGATAAGCACCCCGTCGCCGACAATTACAAAATCGTCGGATATGGCGTCAAGCCAGGGTGTGTAGTCAAAGGCCCCGGTGCCGATACTCCAGACATTCTTGCCAATCTTAACATCGGTGAGTGCCGAGCAGTCGAAAAAGGCATAGTCGCCGATGTACTCGATGTTGCCGCCTATTTCCACGCTCTGCAGCGTCTCGTTGCCGGCAAACATAGCGGTATCAATTGCGACAACATTTTTACCGTCTATCGTTCTGGGAATGACAATGCTGCTCTCGCTGCCGTCGTAGGAGGTCAGCATGAGAGTTCCGTCGTCATACGGCAGATAGGTATAATTGCCGAAGGTCTGCGGTTCGGCCGACTCGACCAGCTTCCGCGTCGGCAGCTCAAACGAACCGCTCCCGGAGGATTTCATGCAGCCGGCGGCCATAAAAGGCAGCACCAGAGCGAGAAGAAGCAGGAATGCAGCAGACCTTGATAATAGTTTTTTGTTCATATCAAACCCCATGTCGCCCAGTGGGCTTAATTTTCTCATTTATTATAAGCGATTGTAGACCCGGTCAGCATCCTGTTGCCGTCCTCAAAGACAATCTTTTTCCAGTCCTTTGCCGACCCGGCATAGGTGACGCTGCTCAGCTTCCAGCAGTTGCCGAAAGCTTCCTCCCCAACCGATTTAAGTCCCCTGCCCAGCGAAACCGATACAAGCGAGGTACAGCTGTAAAAAGCCTTGGGTTCGATTCTCGTCACCTTGTTGCCGATGACGACATTCCTCAGCTCGGTGCAGCCGGAAAAGGCGTATTCCCCGATTACCGTAACATTTCCGTCAATTGTGACGCTTTGAATTGTGGTATTTTCCGAGAAAGCATCGCCGAGAAATTTGACCTCATTCGGGATTGTCACCTTGGTGCTCTCGCCTGCGTACAAGAGCAAAATCCCGTCACCGACAATGACGAATTCATCCTTCTGCTCGACCAGCCACAGGCTGTTTTCAAAGGCGGAGTACCCGATTGACTTCACCTTTTTTGAGATTGTCACGTCACTTAGGTTAAAACAATGACAGAACGCCCGGATGCCTATTGACTCAACCTTATTTCCGATATCAATTCTGACCAGCGACACGCACTTCTCAAAGGCACGCTCGGGGATATGGGTCAGTCCGCCGAACTCAATCTTGCTGAGCGAATAGCAGTTCGTAAATGCCCCCTCGCCGAGTGTCTGTAACTTATCGGGCAGAACCACTTCGGTCAGGTTCTTGCAGTAGGCAAAGGCCTCATCGCCTATCACGCGCAGCGACGAGGGAAAGTTAATTAACGAAAGCGTGTAGCAGTTCATAAAAGCACTTGTCCCTATTTCGGTTATCCCCTCGGACAGGTTGACCTCGCACAGGTTCGGGCAACCGAAAAAAGCCGAGTCGCCGACGCTCACAACAGACCCGCCGATGTCCACCCGCAGCAGCTTTTCACATTCCGCAAAAGCGTCGTTCATGATTCTCCTGACGCTGCCGCCGACCTTGACATAAATAATTTTGGTGTTCCCCCGAAAGGCGCCCGGCCCGATATCCACCACCATATAGCCGTCGAGCATCTGGGGGACGTCAATAACCACCTCGTTCCCGGTATACCCGGTGACAGAGACGGTCCTGTTCTCGTAAAGATCGTATATGTAACCGTCAGGTGTGGTATTCTGAGTCGAAATCACGGCATATTCGGTATTGTCGCTAAAAACGCCGCACGAGCCGAGAATCAATGCGGAGCATATCAATAGCCCCGTAAGTATAATCCACAAAATTCTTTGCTTCATAAAAAACCGTCCTTTGCCGGTGTGCACCGGTTAATTACGCCAAAATTTAAGCAATCACAATATAATAATTATATCATTCAGGTTGGTTAATGTCAAGAATTCATAATAATATGAATCAGATTGGCTGGAAATCTGTTTAAAACCCAAAAAAATCTCCCCCGCCGCAAATACGCCGGTATGCGGGCAGCAACCTCCCGCTCATTTTATTTGCTGCCCGCACTCAAAAAAACCACCCCACGGGTCGGGCCGGGTAACTCTCTCAAGCGCTTGCTTCATGTCGATTTGGTCGGGCGACACGCTGTCAAGTTCGTCCCAGCCAATCGGCATCGACACCCGGGCGCCCGACCTTGCCCGCAGCGAATAGGGCGCAATGCTTGTCGCCCCCCGGCCGTTGCGCAACCAGTCGATGAAAATCCGGCCTTTGCGCTTTGCTTTGCGGGTGTTTGAGGTGTAGCGGTCGGGCCATTTCTGCTCCAACACCTCGGCGACCCGCCGCGAGAAGTCCCCCACGGCCTCCCAGTCGGCGCTCGGCTTCAGCGGTACCACCACATGATATCCCTTGCCGCCGCTGGTCTTGAGAAATGACACAAGCGAGAGCTCGCCGAGTATCTCGCGAATGTCACGAACACCCTGCCGCACGGCATCAAGACCGAGCCCGGCGTCGGGGTCAAGGTCAAAAACCATCATATCCGGCCGCTCCAAATCCCCGGCGCGGCTGCCCCAGATGTGAAACTCCAGCGTGCCCATCTGCGCCTCGTAAATCAGCCCGGATTTGTCTTCAATATAAAAATACTCATCGTCCTCACCCTCGCCCGCGACGGTTATCGTGACAATTCCCCGGCTGCCGGGGCCGGGGTGCTTTTTGTAGAAGCAGGTCTCGCCCGTCCCCTTGGGGCAGCGCACGATGCTCAGAATCCGGCCCCCGACATAGGGCAGCATTCGTTCGGCCACCGCTGCATAATAGTAAACCACATCGGCTTTGGTGATACCCGAATCCTCATATATCACCCTGTCGGGATTTGTGATTTTTATTCCTTCTATAGTTATGCTGTTCTCTTCTGTGTTCATCTTCTCTCCTGCCTCAGCCTCAGGCTGCTCATCTATCATGCCCGTGCTGTTATTCTCCAGTTTTATATCTTGGGGATTTGTGTTTCTCAGACCCTTGTAGCTTGCCTGTCGCAGCCGCCGGTCGCTCGTCCACTCGGCAAACCTGATTTCGGCGACGAGCTCGGGGTCAGTCCATATAATTTTTTCGCCCTGCCGGGACTTCGGCGGGTTGTCAAACTTTGGTTCGGATATTATCAGGGGACCAAACTTTCCCAGCAGTTCTTTTTCGTCGGAGGCCGAAATACCGCTGCCCGCCCGGCCTACATATATGAGCTTGTCGCCCTCATAGGCACCCAGCAAAAGCGAGCTGACACCTCCCGGGTTTTTGGCCGACTGAGTATATCCCCCGATGACAAATTCCTGATGTACTCCGCATTTAAGCTTTATCCAGTCGCCATTTCTGTTGCCGCTGTAAACTGAATCGGCCCTTTTGCCGACAATTCCCTCCATACCGAGTTCGCAGGCCGCCCGGAAGCTCTCTGCCCCGTTTCCCCTGACATGCCGGCTGTAGTAGAGATTCGGCGGGGCGTCTTTCATCAACTCCTCGAGCAGCTCCTTTCTTCTGATGAGCGGCTGCCCTCTTAGGTCTTTGCCGTCAAGCGCCAAAAGGTCAAAGACGATGTAGGTCAGGCTTCTTACAACGGGGTTTTTCATGTAGCCCTGCAGCGCCCCGAAATTGCTTTTTCCTTTCTTATCAATAACCGTCATCTCGCCGTCAAGCACAAAGGCCCGGCCGGCCGCCCAGTCGCGAATAGACTCGGCGACCGGGGCAAAACGGCTTGTGTAGTCGGCCTTGCCGCGGCTGAGCAGCTTCACTCCGCCGCCCTCTGCAAAGGCTAAAATCCTGTACCCGTCGTATTTCAGCTCATAAAGCCAGTCCTCGCCCTCCGGAGGCTTTGACACCAGCTTTGCAAGCTGCACATCGGCGCTCTCAAAAGGGTTTCTGATGATTTTTTCGTCCTCGCCGCGCTCGATCTCGTCCATAGTCCGCCCGGTGCGGATGCTTGTGGTGTATTTTTCTATCCCGGGCTCGTCCTTTGCGTATTCGTCGCGCTCCTTGAGCAGCAGCCAGTTGTCTTTTTTCCCGCCGGCCGTTTTCATCCGCACCAGCGCCCATTTGCCCGTAAGGCGCCTGCCTCTGAGCACGAACTTGAGCGACCCGGCATCAAGGCCGGCCTCAACATCTGTGGCAGGTTCCCAGTAGCCCTCGTCCCATATCATGACCACGCCGCCGCCATACTCCCCCTTTGGAATGGTCCCCTCAAAATTCCGGTATTCAAGCGGGTGGTCCTCGACCATTATGGCCAGCCGCCGGTCGCGCGGGTTGTATGACGGCCCCTTGGAGACCGCCCAGCTCAAAAAAGCCCCGTTCCATTCAAGGCGAAGGTCGTAATGCTCGGTCCTTGCCATGTGGTGCTGGACCACAAAGGCCAAAGTATCCCGCCCCCCGGCTTCACTCGCTCGAGGCTCGGGGGTGTTGTCAAAATTTCTTTTTCTGGCGTACTCCTTGAGTCTGTCAGGCATTTATGCGGTTACCTTCTCCTTCTGGGCCTTCTCGACGCTTGCCTTAAGCGCTTCCATGAGGTCAACCACCTTTGCCGGGCCTTCGGACTCGGCGGCCACTATCTCGCGGCCGGCTATCTTGGCCTCTATCAGCCCGCGCAGCTTTTCCTGATACTCGTCCTTGTATTTTGACGGGTCGAAGGGGGTGTCCATTGCACCTATCAGCATGCGTGCCATCTTCAGCTCCTCCTCGGACACCTCGGGCCTGTTGTATTGCTTGGGGAGGTCTTTTATATCATCGGCATAAAACATGGTCGAGATGAGGATGCCCTCCTCCCGCGGGATTATCGCCATGAGCGTGTCTTTTGTCCCCAGCACCGCCCGGCCTATGGCGATTTTCTGCTCGGCCATGAGCGCCGAACGGAGCAGTTCAAAGGCCTTCTCTCCCCCGGCCTCGGGCAGAGCCTGATAGGTTTTGTCGTAGTAGACCGGGGATATCTGGTTGAGCTTTGCAAAGTGCAGGATTTGTATGGATTTTTCCTTTTCGGTCTTTATCTTTTCAATCTCCTCGTCGGTGATGACCACATATTTTCCCTTGTCGTATTCAAAACCTCTCACAATGTCCTCGTTTTTTATCTCCTTCCCGCAATGGGCACAGGTTTTTTTGTACCTGATGCGGCTGTGGTCATCCTTGTGAAGCTGGTTGAAATGTATGTCGTTGTCGGTGGTGGCGGTATACATGGCTATGGGGATTGCGACCATGCCGAAGGTAATAACAGATTTGTGCGAAATCATACCAAAAACTCCTGTCCGGCGCGGCGTTCCTCGCTTTTGCGGTAAACATCACTATCTGACGAAAATGCGCGGAACCCGGCGCTGTTTTATTGATTTATGATTTAGTTTTTTCAAACCCGGCGGCATATATACCCGGGACGGCTTATTGAGCATTTGACGCGCCGTTTTTTTGAGCCGGTTTACAGCATTATGTCACCACGCAAAACGCCCCGCGGCAATCGCGGGGCGCTTTTATCTAACCGGACAGGTTTCAGGTAAAGGTTTTCGGGTTGGTGTATTTCGGCTTCAAAATGACGTTCGGCTTATCTTTAATATCTTCTTCGTACACTTTGGGCCACTCGTCGAAGGAATACTCCTCAACCGAGACCGAGGTGTACTTTTTTGGCTTACCGAGAGTCTTCTCGACAACATCGGCAATCTGCTCGGCGGCCTTCTTTAGCTGCTCCTCCGACGGACCGCTTATTAATTTGACAACGATGTGGGGCATGTTAAAGTCTCCTTTGCTATTATATCGGATGTTTTATTATACCATATTTATTAGCAGAGGACAACCAATAAATCCTCAAGCTTGAAAATAAGGTCTAAGTATGACACCCCCTTCGACACCACTCTGCTTGGGTAAGCCGTATATGTTATGGCGAGCCTTTCATGATCAAACCGCCGCGCAGCGGCACAGAGAAGGGGGGCTCAGGGCGGAAATCTTAGCTTCCCCCCGAGCGCATTTCTTTGGCTCATTTCTTTGTGCGCACAAAGAAATGAACATAAAAGAAAAAGTTTAGCAAAGTAAAAACCGCCCCACGGCGGTTTTTTATTTCTGCCCCGTATTTATAAGAATAACGCCTTACAAACCAAGATAAAATAACAAATATAATACAATTATAAATTAATATGTGAGGCCGTTGTGGACAAGCAAAACACCGATTACGAGAATACCATTATCAGCGACAACCTGCAGACCAACATTGATTTTATCAAAAATATATTCAAAAAAGACAGCATGCTGCGCGTGCGGCAGGTCCGGATGAACACCGGACTCGGCACCGGGGTCGACTGCTGCCTTTTCTACTTTGACGGAATGGTAGACTCACAGCTTTTAAACGATTCTATCGTCTTCCCGCTGCAGCACTCCAAAATCGTCATACCGCCTGCCTCGCTGATAGACTACATTGAAAAGAAAGTCTTGTTTGCAGGTGAGGTGAAACAGACCAGCAGCATGACCGACATATTGAGGGGAATCGAGTACGGCGACACCGCGCTGTTCGTCGACGGCTACAGCACGGTATTGATTATAGATACCAAAGGGTTTGACACGCGGGGAATCAGCGAGCCCGAGGACGAGCGGATACTTCAAGGCCCCCGGGAGGGATTCAAAGAAGCTATATTATATAACACCGCGCTGCTCCGCCGCAAGCTCCAGACCCCCGATCTGTGCATCGAGGCACAGCGCATAGGCCGGCGTACCGACACAAAACTCTTTATCTGCTACCTTGAATCGCTGGTCGACCTAAATATGCTGGCCGAGCTCAAAGCGCGGCTGAGCAAAATCGACATCGACGGCGTGCTTGACGTAAATTACCTCAGCGAGCTGATACGCGACCACCCCTGCTCTCCCTTCAAGACCACCGGGGTTACCGAACGGCCCGACATTGTGGCGGCAAGGCTGCTCGAGGGCCGGATTGCCGTAATGGTAGACGGTACCCCGGCGGTGCTTACCATTCCCTATCTCTTCGTCGAAAATTTTCAGTCAGATGAGGACTATTACCTCAACTACCTTGTCTCCTCAATCGGCAGAATCCTGCGGTTTTTATGCTTTTTTCTGGCCATCAGCATCCCGGCGCTCTATCTCTCGCTTGTCGGCTTTCATGAGGAGCTGCTACCGACAATGTTCGCGCTCTCGGTGGCGCAGGCACGGGGCGGCGTGCCTCTCTCCTCGCTGCTTGAATGCGTGGCGGTGATAGTAATATTTGAAATCCTCAAGGAAACCGGTGTCAGAATGCCCCAGAGCCTCGGGCACGCGCTGGCTATCGTCGGGGGGCTGATTATCGGTCAGGCGGCGGTTGACGCCAGGCTGGTCAGCGCCCCGGTGCTGATTGCCGTCGCCCTGTCGGGGGTCTGCGGGCTTATGGTCCCGCGGCTGCGCGGCATTGTCTTCTACGCCCGGTTTGTGCTGCTCTTTTTGGGATACCTCGGCGGCCTTTTCGGGTTTATGCTCGGCATCTCGGCCCTCTTCATCATGATATTCAGCCTCAAATCCTTCGGCGTGGACTGCACCATATCGCTGCTCGGCCCCTCTCCTCAAGGGCTTAAGGACCTCCTCTGGCGCTCGTCGTGGCGAAAAATGCGGACACGGCCGGCCTTCAGCAGAGACCGCATCCGCGCGGGCGAAAACAAACAACAAGGGTCACAACAATGAAAAAGATTCTTATATTACCGCTTGTTTTATTGATATTGGCACTACCGGGCTGCCGGAATATCACACAGGCAAGGGAGCCCGAGCAGGAGTACCTTGCAGCGGCAATGGGCTTTGACCGGGGTGAGGACGACCTGCTCGAGGTGACGCTCGAGGTGATAGTCTTCAGCGTCGGGGCGGCCGAGGACAGCATAGAATCAAGCCTGTTCACCGGCACCGGGCACACGGTAAAGGAGGCGGTCGGAAACCTCACGGGCGGGGTGGCAAAGACGGTTCTGTTCAGCCATTGCGCGCTGCTGTTGCTTGGGGAGAGCCTGTCTTCTGGTCAGGTCGACGAGGTATTCAGGTTCTGCGCCGCCGAGCGGAACATCTCGATATCTACTGCGGTTGCCGCCGCCCCCAATGCCGGGGAGCTTCTGGCCTGCGAAAGTATTTCGACCCCGATAACCGCATACGACATCACCGGTGTGTTGCAGCAGAAGCGCCGGGACTGGGGAATCGGGCTTGCAAACCGGCTCCACGAGGTCGAGGCCGGCCGGCTCAACACCAAGAGCTTTGCCCTGCCCTATTTTACGGTGGAAAAGAAGGATGATAATAGCAGCTACTCTCTGTACGGCGTCAGAATCTACGAGAATGACCTGCCCTCGCTTACCTTGGACCTTACCGGCAGCGCATTCTACAGCCTGCTTTCGGGCTCATTTGAATCAGGCAGCTTTTATTTTGAGGCCGACGGCACAGTCTACCAGCCCGAGGTGAGGATTTATTCCTCAAAGGTCAGAGCCCCTGCCGGAACAAATAAAATCGAAATAAACATCCGCCTTATACTTGAGAAGGAGCGCTACTCAATGACCGACACCGACGCCCTCAAAACCGCGCTTGAGCGCGCGGCAGCCGGATTTTATAATACCGTGACAGCCGCCTGCCGCACTGATGTTTTCAATATCGGAAAGAGAGCCGGGCTGGACGATGTGCCGGAGGAGTTTTCAAATGTCACCATCAGATTTGATGTAAAGGAGCGGTCGGGATAAAGCAATGGAAAAGAATTATTCGCTGGGGCTGCACCGGGTATGTCTTTTGTCGCTCTTTTTATTCGGGATTGTAATCAATAAAATAACCGACGGCGGCTCGGGTCTGCTGTGGCTGCTTGTCGGCACGCCGATACTTTTACTCCTGCTGCCGCTTTTTCTGCCGGTATTTGACAAGCTTTATGGTATTGAATCGGCAAAGTCGGTTGACCGCACTTCCAAGAAGGTGGGGCTTGCCGCAATTTATATTCTGACAGGCCTGTATGCCCTCTGGACGGCATATTACACCTCCTTTTTGTATGCCGATTTCATCGCCTCAATCATGATTCCCGGCACTCCGGTTTTCTGGGTGCAGCTTCTCTTCGTGCTGGTCTGCCTGTGGCTCGCCATGAAGGAGCCGACAGTGATTTTCAAGGTCGCGCTTGTCAGCTTTGCAGCAGTTGTCCTCTCGGCACTTCTGCTCTTTGCCGTCTCGGTTCCGCATTTCGTGTCGTTCGGTAGCCTTTTCAAAAACCTTGATTTCGGCAGACTTGCCGACTTCAACCTCGACAACCCCGTCCTGCGCTTCTTCCTGCCGCTGCCGGTAATCCTCGTCTTTTTCACCTGCACATCCTGCGGTACCGGCAAAAAAAGCGTATACATCGGCACCGCGGCCGGCGCCCTTCTTTTCGGGCTTTCGATGCTTCAGCTTCTTTTGATATTTGACGAAAAATACCTCGCCACGCTCAACTATCCCTACCTTTCGTCGGTTAGTGTGCTGGCGGGCGACGAGGTGTTCCTGCGGCTCGACGGGCTGGTCTACGCAATCCTCTATGTCTGTTTTTTCCTCAAGTGCTCGGTTTGCCTGCATACAATACGCCTGCTTGCCCAAAAATTCAGCCGTCGGCTCGGCTTCTATGTCACGCCGGTCTGCGCGGCTCTGATTGTCCTGCTCCCGCTTCTTGCATAAAATGGAGGGCGGCCGGTATGTTTGACATATCGTCCGCCTTTTCCATATACTATTATTGGCATTTTCTGAGAAATCAAAATGATATGCAAGAGGAGCATGCTTATCAATGAAGATATTTTTCGCCAAGGGAAGCAATCCGCTAAGTCCGAGAGCCGCCGCCGGCGCCGGCAGGCAGGAACCGAACACGGCGCCGATAACCGAACAGCTCATGGCTATTCTAAACTCTTGCAGCATCGAAGCCGTCACCTCATTTGCTTCAAACCGACCGCACGACCCGAAGGACGAGGAGTCTTTTCTCTCGCGTATTTATGAGGCCAACATAGAAGGGGCCGATTATTTTGTCTATCTCACGACAAACGCCTCCTACAGCCCCTTTGAGACAGGCGCGTCGGCGGTCATATCCCGGATGAACCTGCAGGCAAAGGCGCTGGCCGAAACAATACTTGAGGGTCTCAAGGCCTTTGCCGGGCTACAGAACCGGGGGATAACCACACGTCCCTGGCTACACGCCCTGCAGCGCGCCGATATGCCGGCGGTGATTATCGAGACAGGATTCTCGACTAACGAAGGCGACTCCGCGCTGATCCGCGAGCATCCCGACCTTGTCGCCCGGGGGATAGCAAACGGAATCCTTACATATCTGCAAAGCCTCTCGGCCGATGAGGACGAGGACTTCTTCCCCCTCTGCCCGCCTCCCTTCTACCAGCTTTATCCCGAAACCCGCACCGGCTTCTGTGATTTAAGGCTCCATGTCTACGCCGGCAAAAAGCGCCAGCCGGTCTCACGCGCAGATGTTGCCGTCTACCAGAAGTGCGGTGACAGGCACATTATGGTCTACCGCGGGCTGACAGACAAAAACGGCCGCGCATTACCGGTCGAGCTGCCGCTCAACTGCCATGAGCCTCAGCCTCCCCTCTTCTGCATATGCGTCCGGCACCCTAGCTATCTGCCCAAAAACGAGTGGATTGAGGTAGGAGGCGAGGAACCGCTCTACCTGACAACCATTGAGCTTGAGGCCAAGCACCGGCAAAAGAGGAAAGAGGCCTCTATCCGGGCTCAGCGATTCTGGTGACAGATACAAAAATCTTTGATATTTCGTACCATGTGGCAAAGTCCACAACCCCGGTTTCCGGCAGCCTGAAAATCTGCTGGAATATTCTCACCGCCTGCTCGGTCTGCGGCCCGTATATTCCGTCTACCCTGATTTTCGGTATCATAGGATAGCTGTTTGAAATTGTATTGAGCTGGGTCTGGATGATCCGCACATCCATGCCGGTCGAGCCGACCTGCAGCGGCTGCCCGGGATAGGATATCGGCACCCCCTGCACTCTCTGTGCCTGGGTCAGATAGACATTCGTGCCGTAATAGTTCCGAAGAATCGAGAGGGCGTCGAGTCCCTGGTCTCCCAGCGTTTTCGAGCCCCACTGCAGGAGCCCGGCGCAGGAGACCCGCGCGCCGTCACAAAACTGGGTGAAGAGCGGCTGCCGGATACCCGGCCTTGTCACATATGTAGTGAATATATCGTTGACCACGTTCAGTATGCTGTCGTAGATATTGCGGCCGTACGAAAAAAGCATGTCGTATGCCGTGTTGTTGGTGATGGTAAAGTCGAAGCCGCGGCTACGGTACCACTCGGTATAAACCCGGTTCAGTGCAAAGGAGATAATAGCCAGCACGTTTGCGCGGATGGTCTCAACCGGCCAGGTTGAATAAATCTCGCAGCTTGCGACGTTGGCTATGTAATCCTTGAAGGGAACCCAGACGTTTTGTGCCGCTTCCTGCGGCGCCCCGAGATGAACTATTATAAATTCGGGTATCACCGGCTCGGACAGCACCACGAACCCGCCCTCGGTAGGAAGCGGTTTTACCTCGGCTTCGGGGATTTTCGGGGGGAAATTTCCCCACAGCGAATTCGGCTCTACGATTATCACCTGCGGCGTGGGAACCGAGGGGATGGCGCGCAGGTTAACCCTTTGAATTGCCAGCCTTCCGGCTAGTATTTGCACGCCCTCGACATATACCGGCTCGTAGCCCGAGGCGTCGACCCGCACCGTGTACTCTGAGTACGGCCTTATCTGGGTCTCGGGCATCAGCGAAAGCTCAACAGGCGGAGCACCGAGCTCGATGACCTCAGTCTGTCCGGCTCTGTCGGTTCTGAGCTGCTCTACTATCTGGTCGCCTGCAAAAACAGATACCGTGGCGTTTTCTATCGGCTGTGCGTTCAGCACCGCCTTCACGTCGACGCTGAGAAAACCGGTATCGGTATACTGGTTCTGGTTCATATGTATTTGTTCCTTTCAAAAGGATTTTCCGGCCGGGCGGCTGCCGCGGCGGGGGCATGAACTCATCCTCATTCTTAAGTTTATGTAAGACCTGCCCCAATATCCACATAAATAAGGGTATGCGGTAGAGGGTACCGTGGTTGCTTCATATAATGAAATTATAACCAAAAAACCCGGAGCCCTCGCGGCACGGAGGGAAGAAATCATGAATTTGCAGGAACGTTTTATAAGACAGAATCCCGAGCAGCTTGTGGAGGTGATTATAAAATATCACGGCAATCTTGATTTTATTGCCGAGCAGCTCGGCGCCATCGCCGAGAGGCTCAACGAAACCTACGCCATCCTGACGCTCCCCCTCAGCATGGTATCTTATATACTTTCCGTGCCGAATGTCGAATACTATGAGCTGCCGAAAACTGTTTACACACAGCTCAGGCGCAGCATGTCGGCCTCGGGCGTGTATCAGGTGCAGTCGCCGGTAAGATACGACCTGACCGGCAGGGGGGTTATTGTCGGAATCATCGACTCGGGCATAGATTACACACATCCCGATTTCCGCAATCCCGACGGGACCACACGCATACTGTACATCTGGGATCAGAGCGTCGTCGGAACCCCGCCGCAGGGTTTCAGAAGCGGTCAGCTCTATACAAGGGAAGACATAAACATGGCACTTGCCAGCGAAGAACCATTCTCTGTTGTCCCGGAGCAGGATTTTATCAGCCACGGCACCGCGGTTGCCGGTATTGCCGCCGGAAATGGCACGACGAGCGGCGGTGTCGAACGGGGCGCGGCGCCCGAGTCCGATCTGATTATCGTCAAGCTCGCCTTGTATGAGGTACCCGGCTTTTCACGAAGCACCGATATAATGCGAGGGGTAAAATTCTGCATAGATACCGCCCAGCATCTCGGGATGCCGATCTCAATAAATATCAGCTACGGCACAAATGACGGGGCACATGACGGCAGTTCCCTATTTGAAGGCTTTCTTGACTCAGAATCGCTGCGCTGGAAAACAGTCATCTCGGTTGCGGCCGGAAACGAGGCCAACACCGGCCACCATTTTTTCGGGAGAGTCCAGAAAGGGCAAACCGAATACGTGGATATCTCGGTCGGCGACAACTATATGCAGTTGTTTATAACACTCTGGAAAAACTTTGCCGACACCTTTACAATAGAGCTCTTCGCCCCAAACGGCCAGTCGACAGGCGTCATCAACCAGCTTCAGCCCGTAACCCATGTCACGGTGTCAGGGGTAAGAATGGTAATACTATTCGGTCAGCCGACGCCCTTCACCTTTAATCAGGAAATCTACATATCAATGGTGGGCGTGAGCGGGCCGATTATCAACGAAATATGGCGGCTTGCCGTCACCGGGGTGGATATCGTCGACGGGAGCTTTAATATCTGGCTTTCCCTAACGCCGGTGCCGACGCGCTCTACCAGGTTCCTCCTGCCGGATGTGGAAAATACTGTCACCCTCCCCGCGACGGCTGATCGGGTGATAACGGTCGGCGGGTACAATTCGCTGCTCAATACCAGTACCGCCTTCTCGGGCCGCGGTAATCCCTACGGCACATTCGGGCAAAAGCCCGATCTGGTCGCACCTGCCGTGGATATTCTCTCTGCCAAGGTCGGGGGCGGCTACGATTCCTTTACCGGTACCAGCATGGCCGCGCCTTTTGTCACCGGCTCGGCGGCCCTGATGATGGAGTGGGGGATTGTCCGGGGCAACGACCCCTTCCTTTTCGGGCAGCGGGTAAAGGCCTTTCTCTGCCGGAATGCATTGCGGAGCTTTGCCGTCGAATACCCCAACTCAACTTGGGGATACGGCACTCTGAGCCTAAACGATACCCTTGATGATATGGTATTCCTTGTACAATAAGGAGGGACTATGGACAACGACATAAACGCCCTGATAAACAGCCAAAGAAATCAGGAACTGCTAAGAAGGCTGCTCTCTGACCCTGACTCTGTCGATTTTGTGGTGCGGCGAAGCCCTTTTTTTGAAAACTATATCCAGCAGAGCGATATTGCCATTGCAAAGGTTCTGTCCGGGCGCTATTTAATCGCATACGCGACACAGGAGGTGTTCGAGACGATCAGATCGATTTTCGGATCGGGGTTTGTCAGTATTTCCTCAATAGTGCTCGGCCCGCTCGACCGGCCGAGTCTTGAGGCGTCGGGGATAATTCAGGTTCAGGAGCAACCCTTCCTGCAGCTACGGGGAAGCGGTGTTCTCATCGGCTTTGTCGACACCGGGATAGACTACACCCTCGACTGTTTTAGGTACGAGGACGGTACCAGCAAAATCCGCTATATATACGACATGACCGCCGAAGGACCTCCTCCCCCGGGATATTATATGGGCGTGGAATACACGCAGGAGCAAATAAATGCCGCGCTTGCCAGCGACGACCCCTTCTCTATCGTGCCGTCGACAGATACCTCAGGACACGGGACATATCTGGCATCTGTAGCGGCGGGGCGCGAGGTCGGCGATTTTGTTGGGGCGGCGCCCGACGCCGAAATCATCGCCGTCAAGCTCAGCCGTGCCCGGCCTTATTACCTGAATCTTTATTCAGTACCCGAGACACAGGAATATGCCTACGAATCAAGCACCGTCATTCTTGGGATTGAATACATACTTGCGCGTTCGCGGGAACTTCGCCGCCCGGTAGCAATTTGCATTGCACTCGGCTCGAATTTCGGGAGCCATGATGAATTTTCGATTTTTGCCGAATATCTCAGCAGCGTTGCAAATCTGATCGGGGTCTGCCTTTGCGTGGCCGCCGGCAACGAGAGCCAGGCAAGGCATCATCTGCAGGGCGTGATTTCGTCGGCCGGCGAGATACAGAACATAGACATTAAGGTTGGTGAGAACGCGGGGGACGTATTATTGTCACTTTGGACCGACGTCGCCGACCGGGTTTCTGTCTCTATTCGCTCCCCGACCGGCGAGTTGGTAGGTCGCCTCCCGGCAATATCGGGATTGACCGTCAGGTCTGACCTGGTACTTGAGCGTTCTTCTATAGTAGTAGCGTATTACTTTCCTATAGAAGGAACCGGGGGACAACTCACGTCAATTAAAATCATCGACGCCACACCGGGAGTGTGGACAATCACAGTTTATGGGGATATTATACTCAACGGAATATTCCACTGCTGGCTCCCGATGACCGGGTTTGTCGACCCGAGCGTCGAGTTTCTTGCCGCAAATCCCTACTATACAGTGACCGTCCCCTCCACCCTGTTGGGTGCCATAACCTGCGGTGCGTTCAATACAGTGCAGGGCAGCCTTTACTCACAGTCCTCATGGGGACCTACCCGCACGGCTCATATCGACCCTGATTTGGTCGCGCCGGGCGTGGAGGTGGGAGGATTCTTCCCCTATGGCTACGGCTCAATGGACGGTACCAGCGTGGCGGCCGCGATAACTACCGGTGCCGGTGCGCTGATGCTGGAGTGGGGAATTGTCAACGGGAATGATCCGGCTATAAGTTCCTACCAAATCCGCGCATACCTCATCCGCGGCTGTACCCGTACCGAATCCCGGACCTACCCCAACAACCAGACAGGTTACGGGCGGCTCAACCTCCTGCAATCCTTCAATCTTATGCGGCAGATATAATAATGGGGGCGCTGTCCCCGGGTCCCCGCTCAAGACCCTTTATCTTTATATAAAAGGGAGAATCCCCAAATTTTAAACCAAACAGCTAACAAGCGTAGCGCGGGCTCCATGTCCGCGCTGTTGTTTTTGTTCACTGGTTTACTTGAGAAAGGAATGCGCTAAGATACGAGTGGCGGGATGCGTGGCGCTTCAAGGTCGGTGCGCCTCACTTAAGCTGCTCCGCCGGGAATAATGCCCTGCATATTTGACAGATATTGCTAAGGCGTCGCCAAAATATGACAGAGAGTGCGAATTATATTGAAAAATATATAAAATTTTCTTAAAAAATAATTCAAATGATATTGACAAGCTTAAAATTTGATGGTAATATTATGCACGGATATATGCCAAATATATCCCCACGCAAAGGCTAACTTGTCGAAAGGCAGGGGCGCGAAGCTATAGGGTCTAAGGGCGGTTTTCCGCCTATGGCAGCCAGTTACCGACATATTAAACTTCATATCAGAGGGGTTTAGTATTTAGGTGATTGGTATTATCATCTAAAATTTTTTATTTTAAGGAGGTTAATACCAATGAAAACCCTCAAGAAAGTCATCATCATCGTCCTCACCGCCGCGATGCTCTTCTCGGCACTCTCCCTCCCCGCAGCTGCCGCTGCCGGCAATACCCCCAGCGTCAATGTGGTTAATAAGTTAGCAGACATCAAGTATCAGCTCGCACAGGGCATTGCCGCAGTAGCAAACGCCCAGATTGAAGGACTTGTCACCCTATTCCAGGCCATGCCCAATCCGAACATCCAAGCGCTTGTTGCCGCGACCAACGCCATTTCAGCCGCAGCCATCGCCCTCATAAATGCACTCGGATATGATGCGGTCTGCGAGTATGTTACATATGAAATCGGCGGTCAGCTTGTCGAAATCGACCCGATCATTGTTATTGACCGTACCTGATTTGGGATGTAGATGGCCGATATCGCAAAATACGATGCCAGCGCATCGGCCGTGCCATCGAATGTCATAAACACGCTAAGACTTTTGAAAAACGAGCTGCTTGAAATCGAGGATATAGTCTCGGTTGTCTTATTCGGCTCATGCAGCAGAGGGAATTACGGCAAAAACAGTGATATTGATATCGCTGTTTTTGTCCGTAATTCCGCTGCCGGCAAATTGCTCATGATATACAGACAAGCCGTCCGTTGCGCTGCTAAATACAATTATGACATCCAAATCCTTATTTTCACCGTTCAGGCTCTTGATGCGCCCGTGGGCATTGTCGAAGAGATTGTTGCTTTTGGTCAGGATATATCATACATCTGAATGCTCATGATGCGAAGGAGGGGGGCACTATTTTTAAGGGCTTTACTTTCAAACGTGCCGGAGTAGATTATTTCCCGGGTTTGAATAAGACACAGCTCGCTCTGCTCGGGGAGAGCCACGGTGTCGAGGTCATGCTCCAGACAATCAAGGATAACGCTTTTGTAATGCTGACTCCTGCCGAAGACGCTAGTGTAGCTGAGTATGTATATATAATCGATGGGGAAATAACTCTTGAGTCCGACAACAGTGTTGTAAAACTTAATAAAAACGATTATTTTTCTTTTTCAAACATAAATAAAACGGTCATATTAAAGTGTAATGCCGCCCCGGTTACACTCCTTTACATAACTTCAAAACCCACCTTCAAGCATGTCAAGATGTATGTGAGCAATCTTGACGAGCTGATAAAGAAGGTTGACGAGAAAGACCATTACACGCAAAAGCATTGCGAGAATGTAATGGATTATTCGGTTGCAATCAGCCGCGTAATGAAGTGCAGCACCTCGATTATCGAAAAGCTTGCACTCTCGGCCTTGTTCCATGATGTCGGGAAATGTTATATCCCCGACGAAATCCTGCAGAAGCCCGGCAAGCTGACCCCCGAGGAATTCAAGGCCATATACAAGCATCCCATACACTCAAAAGAGCTTGTGGAGCCCAGCTTCGGGGAGGAAATCGCCAATATCGTGCTCTGCCACCACGAGAGGATGAACGGGTCCGGGTATCCGCAGGGGATTTACGGCGACCAGATACCTCTTGAGTCGCGCATAATTGCGGTTGCCGATTCCTTTGATGCCATGACCACCAAGCGACCCTACAATTCACCTAAAAATTTCAAGGAAGCGGTTGAGGAACTGCTCGGTATGCCCGACCTTTACGATATCCGCGTGGTGAGGACACTCAAAAAGCTGGTGGACAGCGACGAGATATACAAGGTGTGCGGCAATAAAGCCAACATATTATCGGAGGAGAAGGAGGAAGAAAAAAAGTGACGGTCACAGAAAAATACCGCTATTGGGAAATGATATCAGATTACGATATGGGCACCGCCGAGGATATGATAAAGGCCAAACGCTGGATGTATGTCGCTTCAATCTGCTTCACCGCCGTCGGGCGGTTGCTCAAGGGCCTGATAGTCTACAACACGCACAAGGAAGCACCGAAGTCCGACAATCTGGTTTTCCTTCTGGGCAGGCTTGCCGATAATCAAACCTTCTCGGCAACCGAGAGCGGCAAGCGCTTTAATGCCGAGAAAAACGATTACCTTGACCTGCTCATCGACATCACATATTATCGTATAAATGACTATCCCTTCTCCTATCAGAAGATACTCGACCGCTTCATCGAGGAGGATACCGCCCGCGAGGTGTTTGAAAAAACCCGCAGGGTAATTGCCTGGCTCAAAACCTTCGGTCCCGAGGCGGGAGCAGAGGGTGTTCAGTAGCTCAACTTTACATGACATGCAGTGATATAAAACAGACACCACGCTTTGAGTGATGTCTGCGTTTTCATTTTTGCAGGGTTTTTCCCTGCTTTTTCTGTTTTACTCATTTTTATCCGGTTGTGGGTATTTGTATATTTCGCCCCTGAAATTCTCCATTGCCACTTCCCTGTCGTCCCTGCTGATGACGTAGTTGTAGGACACCGGGATTTTTCCGCCCCCGCCGGGCGCATCGATGACATACTTGGGCACCGCATAACCCGATATGTTACCGGTCAACTCGTGCATGATCTTTATACCGACGTCGACATTTGTTCTGAAATGTGATATGCCGCGCGACAGGTCGCATTGATAAAGGTAATAGGGTCGCACGCGCATATGCACAAGTTTGAGCACGAGCTCCTTCATTACCGCAGGGTCGTCGTTTATACCTTTCAGCAGCACGCTTTGATTGCCGAGCGGAATCCCGGCGTCGACTATCATGCCGCAGGCACGCTCGCTGTCCGGGGTTATTTCGTTCGGATGGTTGAAATGCGTGTTTATCCAGATGGGATGATACTTTTTGAGCATCTTGAGCAGCTCGTCTGTGATCCTCATCGGCATCACCACCGGCACCCGGGTACCGATACGGATAATATCGACATGCGGTATGGCGCGCAGCGAGGAAATAATGTGCTCAAGCCGCCCGGTGCTCATAACCAACGGGTCGCCGCCCGAAATCAAAACGTCGCGGATTTCGGGGTGCTGCCTTATGTATCCGAGCGCCGCCGAGAGTTCTTTTTCATTTATTATCCGGTCCTCCTCGCCCACCGTCCGGCGGCGGGTGCAGTGCCGGCAGTAAACCGAGCATTTATAGGTCACCAGGAAAAGCACCCTGTCGGGGTAGCGGTGAACTATGTGCGGAACCGGGCTGTCACCCTCCTCGTTGAGCGGGTCGGGGAGGTCGTCCGGACAGTCATATGTCTCCTCGATGGAGGGCACGCACTGGCGGCGCACCGGGTCGTTCTTGTCGGTCGATCTTATCAGAGAAAGGTAATAAGGCGTGATAGCCATTCTGAAGCGGGAGAGGCAGCTTGATATGTCGCGCTTTTCCTCCTCGGTCAGCGGCAGCACTCGGGAGAGTTGCTCGGCGTTGGTAATGCGGTGGGCAAACTGCCATTTCCAGTCATACCAGCGCGGGTCCTTGACGGACCTTTCGTGATAATAATAGTCCTGTCTTGTCATTTGCCGCTCACCCCGCTATATGGGCCGAGCCGTTTCCTTGCGGCGCCGAGAATCGAAATTATCAGGTCGTCGTAAGGTATGCCCGATGCTTCGGCAAGCATCGGAAAATCGCTGTAGCCGGGGGCAAGCCCGGGCAGCGGGTTGATTTCCAGAAAGTAAACTTCGCCATGACGGTCAAATCTGAAATCGACGCGCGAGAAGTCGCGGCAGCCCAGCGCATTATATACTGCAAGCGCAGCCTCTGCCAGCTTCTTTTCCTGCTCGGGCGTAATCCGCGCCGGGCAGACATAATCTATGTAATCCTTATAATTGCACTTAACATGATAGCCGTATACATTATAATTCCCTTCGGTGTGCCGGCAAAAAACCAGCTCCATCGGGCGGAGCACCCGTGTCTCTTCCCGGTTTCCGAGCAGGCCCACCGTGAATTCCCTGCCGTCTATAAATTCTTCGACAATGAAGTCACAACGGTAGGTGTTCATTCTCTCGGCTAAAAGGGTCACAAGCGCATCCGGAGTCTCGGCAATACTGGTACCGATTATCCCCTTTCCCGAGCCCTCGGCATTAGGCTTGACGATAACCGGAAATTTAAGCCCCGATATATCACATTTTAATAATTTACCGGCTTTTATTAGGACCGATTTTGGTGTTTTGACACCGTAAGAAGCGGCAATCCGCTTGGTCAGGTCTTTGTCAAGCGAGACGCAGAGCGCGGTTTCATCAGAACCGGTGTAGGGTATTCCGAGGTAACCGAGCAGTGAAGGCACCTGTCCTTCAC
This sequence comes from Eubacteriales bacterium, assembly GCA_050946195.1. GTDB lineage: Bacteria > Bacillota > Clostridia > Oscillospirales > CAG-272 > UMGS1002. The sequence goes on along the minus strand of JBMNUI010000029.1, from coordinate 1,536 downwards.
GCCCGCGGCCTCCCCTCCCCTCGGCGATGTTAAAGGCAATGTCAATTTCCTCCCGCGCCCGCATGAGCTTCTCGGGCAGCCTGCCGTCGTCCTCGATAAGTGAGACGTCGCAACCGCCGCGCTCAAGCGCCTTCTTGATGGCCATGACTGTGTCGATGCTGTCGTATTCTGCTTCCTCGTCCGGCACTCCGGTCGGCGCGTTGCCTGATTTTAGGTTGTAAACAATGCCAACCCGGATTCTTGCCGGCCCCGGGAGAGGGACCTCGGAATTCTGTTCTTCCATTAAAAAATCACACGGCTTTCTTATTTAATTTTTAGGTCGGACTAATTATACTCCGTTTGCCGCGCTTGTCAATAGGTTTTCACAATTAATTATATGACTTTCTTCGACCCCCGTGAACCCTGTGTTCGGCCTGAAAAAACGGCTTTGCGCCCCGAAAATCGCGCCGCTTGACATCCCCGTTGCCGCATGCTATAATTTTCAAGTGCGGCACGGGTTTCCCTATCAAGCAATTCAACGGCGGAATACCGATGGAATATTTTTTTGTTGTCCTTGTTAGCTTTTTCGGCAGCCTGATACAGCGAGTAACCGGATTCGGATTCGGTATTTTCGCCATGATGTTTTTGCCGCACCTGCTCGGCTCGTACAAGGAGGCCAACGCGCTGACCGGAATGCTCTCGCTGCTCTCCTGCCTTGTGGTGTGCGCACAGCTTTTCAGGCTTGTCGACTGGAAAAACCTGATTCTCCCCTCCGCGGCGTCGATTATATTTTCCTGGCTCGCGGTGCGGTTTGTAAGCGGGCAGGAGGACGAGCTGCTCAAAGCCCTGCTCGGTGTATTTCTGATATTTCTGAGCGTTTATTTTATGTTTTTCTCGCACAGGGTACATATAAAGCCCTCATGGTACGCCGGCCTTGTGTCGGGAGGCTTATCAGGGATTCTCGGCGGGTTGTTTGCCACCGGTGGTCCGCCGGTCGTCTTGTATTTCATGGAATCCGAGAAAGATGTCAACAGATATTTTGCTACAATTCAGGCATATTTTGCAATAACAAATCTCTTCAGCACCACCGTGAAGGCAGCCTCTGGATTTGTGACCGGCAGCGTTTTGGTTTTCTGGCTGTTCGGTTCTGCCGGAATGCTCGCAGGTATTTGGGCCGGGAAATTGGTGTACGGCCGGCTAAGTGCCGACCTGATAAAAAAGCTTGTCTACGCGATGATGGCGGCAAGCGGGGCTGTCAATATAGTGATGGCGCTTTTATGAAAAACGGTTCCCTTTAACTTTTTACTTGTCAAATATGGCGACCTGTGGTCGCCTGCGCGCCCCCCCAACTCGCTCCTTCCCTAAATCAGCCGGCAGGCTAAAAGAAGCACAGCGCGGAGTATTGAGCACCGCGCTTAGTTAGGTTTATAGGTTTTTGGAGATTCTTAAGACCTTATTTCAAAAGGGTCTTAAGCAGGGGGTGGGGGGGGGGGGGGGGGGCCCCCCCCCCCCCCCCCCCAACAAACCCCCCCCACGCCCCCCCCCGACGGCGGGGGT
>JBMNUI010000028.1:0-24153 GCA_050946195.1 Eubacteriales bacterium | reverse complement strand
TCTTAAATTCGACCTCTCCGAGCGATATGCTGCGGATGATTGTCACCGAAGCCTGCGAGCCGGCGTTTCCGCCGGTATTCATGAGCATCGGGATAAAGGCGGTGAGAATGACATATAGCCCGAGTGCGTTTTCGTAATGCATGATTATTTTGCCGGTAAAGGTTGCCGAGACCATAAGGAGCAGCAGCCAGGGTATGCGCTTTTTGAATATTGATATGGCGCCGGTTTTCAGGTACGGCTTGTCCGCCGGGGTGACTGCCGCCATCTTTGAGATGTCCTCGGTGGCCTCGTTTTCAAGCACATCCATGGCGTCGTCGACCGTCACAATGCCGACCAGCCTGCCCTCGCTGTCGACCACCGGCAAGGCCAGAAGGTCGTATTTTGCTATGAGCATGGCGGCAGTTTCCCGGTCGTCGGTGGTCAGTACCGAGGCAGGGTCGGGGTCCATAAGATTTTTGATTTTCTCCTCAGGGTCGCCGAAGAGCAGGTCGCTGAGCTCAAGCGTGCCTATCAGCTTTCTGCCGCTGTCGATGACATAGAGCGTGTAAACCGTTTCTTTGTCGTAGCCGGTTTGCCGGATGTGTGCTGTTGCCTCGTTCACCGTCATCTCGCCCTTAAGGGTCGCGTACTCTGAGGTCATGACACTTCCGGCGCTGCCCTCGGGGTAGGCTAAGAATCTGTTGATTGTAGCCCGGGTTTCAGGCGAGATGTTCTGCAGCACCCGCTTTACCACATTGGCCGGCAACTCCTCGAGCATATCGACCACGTCGTCGGTGAACAGCTCCTCGGTTATCTGGTTCAGTTCGCTGTCGGTCAGCGCGGCGATTATCCGCTCTTTGTCGTCGTTGTCGAGCTCTGCGAATATTTCGGCGGCTGTGTCCTTTTTGAGCATCCTGAAAACCGCGGGCTGCTGCGACAACGGCAGGCTCGAGAGGAACTCGGCGGCGTCGGCAGGGTAGAGCTTGTCAAGCTCCTGCATGAGGTTTGCATATTTTTTTTCGTCGAGCAGCTCTCTGAGATTATCGAAGTTTTTCATAGCTCAGCTCCTTCCCGCGCCAGAGTTTCGGAAAATCGGCGGTCTTGCAGTATTCCGATATACTTATTATGTCAGGTTTCCGCCTCAGTAAAAATAATTCCTAAAAATGCGGAACAAAGCCGTTACGAACACAAAAACGCCCCCGGTGTGGCCGGGAGCGTTTTTATATCTTTTTTGTATCAATACATATCGTTCATGCCGGCGCCGGGAGCAGGAGCGGGATTTATTTCCTTTATCTCGGCTACAAGCGCTTCGGTGGTGAGGAAGATGCTGGCGATTGAGGCAGCGTTCTGCAGGGCCGAGCGGGCAACCTTGGTCGGGTCGACAATGCCGGCAGCCATCATGTCGCAGTAGGTTTCGTTGTATGCGTCAAAGCCATAACTCATCTTGCCGCTGCTCATAATCTTGTCGACCACAACGCTGCCGTCAAAGCCTGCGTTGATGGCAATCTGACGTGCAGGTTCCTCAAGCGCCCGGACGACAATCTTCACGCCGGTCTTCTCGTCGCCCTCGACGGTATCGACGAGCTTGGCGACTTCGTTTATGATATTGAGGTATGCGATTCCGCCGCCCGGAACGATACCCTCCTCAACCGCGGCGCGGGTAGCGTTGAGAGCGTCCTCGATGCGGAGTTTCTTTTCCTTCATTTCGGCCTCGGTAGCGGCACCGACCTTAATCACGGCTACGCCGCCCGAGAGCTTGGCAAGGCGCTCCTGAAGCTTTTCGCGGTCGAAGTCGGAGGTTGTGGTTTCAATTGCGGCCTTGATCTGGGCAATACGCGCCTTGATGTCTGCCGGGTCGCCGGCTCCACCCACAATAATTGTGTTTTCTTTGTTGACCTTAACCTGTCTTGCACGGCCGAGCTGATCAAGTCTGGCTTCCTTGAGCTCAAGGCCAATCTCGGAGGAGATAACCTCGCCGCCGGTGAGGACCGCGATGTCACGCAGCATTTCCTTGCGGCGGTCGCCGAAGCCGGGTGCCTTGACCGCAACGCAGATAAATGTTCCGCGCAGCTTGTTGAGCACCAGCGTAGTCAGGGCTTCGCCCTCGACGTCCTCGGCGATTATCAGCAGTTTCTTGCCGACCTGTACCACCTGCTCAAGCAAGGGGAGGATTTCCTGAACATTTGAAATTTTCTTGTCGGTTATGAGAATAAGCGGGTCGTCAAGTACGGCCTCCATCTTCTCCATGTCGGTGGCCATGTAGGGCGAGAGGTATCCGCGGTCAAACTGCATGCCCTCGACAACCTCGCAATAGGTGTCGGCTGACTTTGACTCCTCAACCGTGATAACGCCGTCGTTGGTGACCTTCTGCATCGCATCGGCAATCAGCCTGCCTATAACCTCGTCGGATGATGCAATTGTACCGACTCTGGCGATGTCCTCAGAGCCGTTGACCGGCTTGGAGTTGGCAATCAGGCACTCGACCGCGTGGTCAACCGCCTTCTTGATGCCCTTGCGGATAATCATCGGATTGGCGCCGGCGGTCACGTTCTTCATGCCCTCGCGGATGAATGCCTGCGCAAGCAGGGTAGCAGTGGTCGTGCCGTCGCCGGCAACATCGTTGGTCTTTGTGGCGACCTCCTTGATGATCTGGGCGCCCATGTTTTCAACTTCGTCCTCAAGCTCGATTTCCTTGGCGATTGTCACGCCGTCGTTGGTGACCAGCGGGGATCCGTATTTTTTATCAAGAATTACGTTCCTGCCCTTCGGCCCGAGGGTGATTTTTACCGTGTCGGCAAGCTTGTCGACGCCGCGGAGCAGAGCGTTCCTTGCTTCGATTCCGTAGAGTAACTGCTTAGCCATGTTTGTTTTTCCTCCCTAATATCTTAATTTTGATAATCAGAATTCAACAATAGCCAGAATATCGCTCTGACGCACGATGGTGTAATCGACGCCGTCGCATTTGACCTCGGTTCCGGCATATTTGGATGTGATGACCTTGTCGCCTACCTTGACGGTCATCTGAACTTCTTTCCCGTCAACCATGCCGCCCGGGCCAACAGCCACTACCTCGGCAACCTGGGGCTTTTCTTTTGCCGCCGCGGTAAGGATAATTCCGGTCTTTGTCTTTTCTTCTGCCTCAACGAGCTTGACTACAACTCTGTCGGCAAGTGGGATAATTTTCATCTTTGCTGTTCCTCCTTCTGTGATTGTTATAGTAATTTATTCATCAGTTCTGGCACTCAACATATGTGGGTGCTAATTGACTGTGCATATTTTAATACTAAACCTCAAAAAAATCAATACCAAAATGCGAATATTCACAAAATGTTAACAAAATTTTTAATATAACCCTCTCGGTCTGCTAAGATTCGACCGGCAAAGGAATATTAGGTTGTGCTGCAGCATAAGAATTGGAACGGTAAAACTGTGAACTGCCGGTAAAGAATGCGCACGGGTAAATATAGCCGACATCTTCAGCAGATAAGCCTGTCGGGTGACAGAGAAAAACGCTCTGCAGCCGGCCATAAGGATATTTTTAACTGGTAAAAGGTGATTTTATACATCATCCGGTTCTGGAGGAAACCTGTGCTTGAATTTTTCAACAGGTACATATTCGGGGTCATGGTGCCGCTCGCGCTGGTTGCCGCAGGGATGTTTTACGCGTTGCGCCTGTGGCGGCTATGGCTCCGGAGTCCCGCCTTGATAATCCGCGGTATGTTCGGCCGGGGAGCCGGGGCAGGTATGCCGCCGCTGCGCGCCCTGTCGCTGGCGCTGGCCGGGACGCTTGGGGTGGGGAATATCGTCGGAGTTGCCTCGGCGGTTTACCTCGGGGGTCCGGGCGCGGTATTCTGGATGTGGATAAGCGCGCTGGCGGCGATGCTACTCAAATATGCCGAGACGGTGATTGCCATAAACCATCGGCGTCCCGGGCGCGACGGGGAGTACCACGGCGGCCCGATGTTCTATATCAGGGATTTTTTCGGCTCGCGCGGCCTTGCCTTTTCGGGGCGGCTTCTGGCGGCGCTGTTTGCTGTCCTTTGCATAGTCGACTCGCTGGCGATGGGCTGCGTCATTCAGGTAAATGCGGTCACCCGCGCGTTTTATGGCGTCATGGGGCTTGACACCGCGCTTTGCGGCGGGGTTTTTGCCTTCCTTGCGGTGGCGGTGATTGTCACCGGCGCGAAGGGTATTTCGGAGCTAACCGAGCGGCTGGTACCCTTTATGACGGTACTTTATGTTGTGCTCTCGCTCACTGTCATGCTCAAGCGCCCCGGAGACGTACCGGCAGCCTTCGGCAGGATTTTTTCGGGAGCCTTCTCGCTCAAGAGCGCCGGCGGAGGAGCAGCGGGGTATGTGATTTCGCGGGCTATAAGGTTCGGGGTGATGCGCGGGCTGATGTCAAACGAGGCCGGCTGCGGCACCGCGCCGATAGCCCATGCCGGCTCGAGCGCGCGCCACCCATCCGAGCAGGGGTTTTTAGGAATTTTCGAGGTCTTTGTCGACACCATACTGCTCTGTACGATGACCGCAATTGTCATTCTAATCGGATACGACAAGGCCGCCGTGTACGGCGAGGACCCGATGATGATCACACTTGCAGCCTACTCGTCGGTGCTCGGCGGCTGGTCGGAGTATTGCATGTGCATGATGGTGCTTTTTTTCGGGTTTGCCACAGTCATCTGCTGGGCGCATTACGGGATGGAGTGTGTTCGGTATTTATCCGAAAAGAAAATCACAAGACATCTTTTTATTGCCGCATACGCGGCAGCGATGCTCTGGGGGGCGGTCAGCGAGCCGGGCAGGATATGGGGGGCTGCCGACCTTACCCTCGGGGCCATGACACTACTCAATCTCTGCGTCATCTGCCCGATGAGCGGGGAGGTGGTAAAGCTCACGGGTGATTATATCAGAGCAAGTCTTGAAAAACGCAGCACGAGGGGTGCTGCATCAAGTGCAAACACAGTAATTTCACGATGAGGCGGGACTTGGACAAATGTCTTAAAATCACAAAACCCTAAACCTTTTTATAAAAGGCACACCCGAGGCTACTGCCTTTTCGTCGGCCTCTTTTTCGGTCATGGGACCAGAGATGAAGGCTATCCGGCCTCCTTCGCGGAAGATATTGCTGAGGCTGCCGAAGCTGCGCTCAAGCATATCGACGCCGCCCGGGACGTCGGAAAAGATAAAGCAAAAGCGGCAGGAATAGTTGCTGAAGTCAGCAACTTCATCTCTTCCGGCAATGTCCCAGTGCAGCTTTCTTGCCGGCGCGCCGATGCTCACGGCAATGTCGGCGATATCGGCGACCACCGCGCTGGCGGTAGGCAGCCGGCCTGCGCCCGGACCGTAGAACATGACCCGGCCTATCAGATCACCTGCCACGAGGATTCCATTGAACACGTCGTTGACGCCATATAGCGGGTTTTCCGGCCCGACAAAATGCGGGGCTACCATTGCAAACACCCTGCCGTCCACAAGCTCGGTGTGCGCGATAAGTTTTATAGTGCAGCCGAAGCCGGCGGCGGTCCTAATATCCTCCTGAGTGATGCCGGTAATACCCTCAGTGTGGATGGTATCGGGGTTAACCAGCTTTCCGAAGGCCAGCGCCGCAAGGATAACAATCTTGCGAGCGGCGTCGGCGCCGCCGACGTCGTCGGCGGGGTTGGCTTCGGCATAGCCCAGCGCCTGCGCCTCGCGGAGAGCATCCGAATAACCGATTGTATCTCGCCCCATGCGGGTCAGGATATAATTCGTGGTGCCGTTCAGAATGCCGCTTATCGAAATTATGCCGTTTGCGGCAAGGTCGTTGATAAGCGGGCGGATAATGGGGATTCCACCCCCGACGCTGCCCTCGAACAGGTAGCGCACGCCGTTTTTGGCGGCGATGTCGAGCAGTTCGGCGCCAAACTTGGCCACAACCTCCTTGTTCGGGGTCACGACATGCTTGCCGGCCATGAGCGCGGCCTTTGTATATTCGTACGCCGGGTGCGAGCCGCCGAGTATTTCGGCGACTATTTTTATTTCGGGGTCATTCAGGATAATATCGAAGTCTTTGACTATGCGGTCTTTCCACGGGCTGTCGGGAAAGTCGCGGCGGTCGAGTATATACTTGATATTGACCGGGCAGCCGACATAGCGCTCAATCTGGTATCTGTTTTCCGTGAGCACCTCGACCGTGCCCGAGCCGATATTTCCGAATCCAAGCAGTGCAATATTTATCATGTGCATTACCGTCCTTGCGATGAGAAGCTAAAAGACGCAACTATTATAACATATTTTATTCCGCAGCGCAAACAAAAGTATTGAAAAAAAGCCAAAAACATGATAAAATTAATCACCAAAACACCTTTTTTGGCGAAAGGAAGCAAAGATGAGTTCCCCGATCGGAAGCAAAAACAATGTCAAGATTTTCGTGTTGTATCTTATGGAAAACATAGGATACCCGCTTGATTTTGTGACGATAAACGACATCGTTATGCAGACCGATTATGTTATGTACCTTGATTTTGCCGAGAGTTTCAACGAAATGCTTGACGCGGGGCTTATCGAAGAACTGAAAAATCGGGTGGGCGACCCCGAATACGTGGTGACCGAAAAAGGGAGATGCGTCGCCCGCGAGCTGCGAAGCGACATTTTGCCCTCAATTCTTGACAAGTCGCTTGCCTGCGCGTTGCGCTACATAGACTTCAGCCGGCGGGGAATAGAGGCAAACTGTACGATAGAGCCGCGCGAGGACGGCAGATATGACTTTAACTGTTCCTTTGAAGAAAAGCGCAACAAGATCTTCAGAATATCGCTTGTTGTCGATTCGATTGACCGCGCCAAGCGGATGAAGGACAACTTCATCAACCGACCAGAGGTCATCTACCGCGGGGTATTCGCCCTGCTTGCCGGGAATGTGAACTACCTTTTCGACTGAGGCGGGCGACAATATGCCTGATACCGGTAAAGTGTGCGGGTTAATTGTGAACAAATTGTAAACTTTTTTGTATGCTATCATGAAAATATCAGCGAAAACCATGACATAATTAGGCAAAGTGTGCAATAATCAAAGGTAAAAATTGTAATGATTATACATAAAAGCTGCAAATGCACTTATTGTGATATAGAAATAATTTCCAGGTCGGGGCTTGACATAATTATTTTTGGTGATATAATGAAAAAGCAAAAAGGAATAATGCGGAAAAGATTTTTTGCTGATTTACAGGAAGCGGCTGTTGCATGAGTCAAAAAAACAACCCGGAAAAGACGGCGGTGTTGGAGCTTGTCGCCAAGGTGAAAAAGGGCGACCAGGCTGCTTTTGACAGGCTGCTGCGACTCTATGAGCCGATGATAAGGTCAACGGTGGCCCAGTTTGCCAGGGGCAGAAATGACGCCGAGGACCTCCGGCAGGAAGCGCTGGCGGTATTCTACCGGGCAATAATGACATTTGACATAGAGCAGCCGGGCGTGGAGTTCGGACTCTATGCCAAAATCTGCATTACAAACGCCCTAATAACACAGGCGCGCGCGGCACAGCGCCGGGCGGGAAACACCGTGGCCTCGCTTGAGTACAGCGATTACTCGAGATACCGGGCGGAGGGAGACAATCCGGCCGGCCTGATTATAGAGAGGGAAAACGAGAAGGCGCTGCGCAGATTCATCAGACAGAATCTTTCTGAATATGAAAATAAAGTGTTTACCCTATACATATCGGGTCTTAGCCCGGCTGAAATATCAAAGCGGTTGTCTCGGCCTGAAAAATCAATCGGCAACGCGCTCTACCGCATAAAGCGGAAGCTGCGCACTCTTCTGGAGAAGAACGGGCATATGTGATATCGTAGAATCTGAATTTCGGTCAAAAAGGTTCCAACGTGTCTGTCGGAAAGACAGGACATAGTGCCTTTATTGCAAGACAACATCACGGGACATCTCGACTATTATATGCCCGGATAGCTTAAACAGAGCGTTGACAGGCTTCAAAGGTGTCGGTTTAAATCCGTCTCAGGGTAATTAATCCATATTTCAAAGCGAGGTTCAAAAGGCGATGTTGAACGAAGAAGTAAAGGTTGGAATCGTCGAAGAGACCGAGTATGAGGACGAGACTCTCGTTTGCAAGGAATGCGGCAAAGAGTTCGTGTTCACTGCCGGCGAGAAGCGGTTCTATGCTCAAAAAGGCTTCCTGAACAAGCCGAAGAGCTGCAAGCCCTGCCGGGATGCAAGGAAAAACGCGGGGAAAGCCCCCCGTGAGTACTTTACAACCGTCTGTGCGGATTGCGGCGGGGAAGCCAAGGTGACCTTCCAGCCTTCGAGCGACAGACCCGTATACTGCAGCGCCTGCTTCGAGAAGAGAAGGAAAGTACAGCAGGAAGTGCAGTAATCCAAATCGGTATCATGGACGCGCGTCTTGCGTCTCGGTGATATAAGATAGGTAGTCGGGACCAACAGCCGCAGGTGTTTGCACCTGCGGCTGTTGGTTTTTGTTTCTTGCCGCTATTCGAGTATGTTTGTGGTTATCATGTCGACGCCGAAGCCGATGAGTTCTTCCGCGCGGGCGAGATTGTCTACCGTCCAGCAGTTGAGGGTGATCCCGGCGGCCTTTATTGCGGCGGTATTTTCGGCATTCAGCGCCTCGTGGTTTATATCAAGGTCGAATTTGTGCTCGAGCAGCCGGCCTATGAGCGTGTCGTCATAGGTTGAGGTGAGGAACTGGACAGGCTGTTCGGGGTGCTTCTGGCGTAGCAACACAAGGTTGTTAAAGGAGAAGGATATGAAAATCACGTTCTGAAGATAACCGAGCGACTCTATGATGTCGCATATTCTGTATATTTCCTCCCCGGTCATCTCGCCCTTGAGCTCGAGTACGGCGACCTTGCCGTACTTTTTGTTTATCAGGATGTATTCCTCAAGCGTCGGGATGCGCAGGTCGCTGCGCGCTCTTGTCCCGTCAATTTCGGTCAGCACCAGTGAGCGGAGAGTGTCGAAGGTCGACTGCTCGACCGTGAGGCTGTCGATTCCCACGCGGGCGGTGGTCTTGTCGTGGAAGAGGACGAATTTGCCGTCACCTGTGCGCCGGATGTCGGTTTCGATTCCGTAGTAGCTGCGGTTTGCGGCGGCTACAAAGGCCGAGTTGGTGTTCTCGCGCTCGATTCCCGAAAGCCCCCGGTGGGCGATCATCTTGACGCTCTTTTTATCGGGGATTTTAATGGTGTCCATGGCAGCTTCCTTTCATAATTCGGAAAATTTATACATCTAAGTATAGCACACGCCGCCACTCTTGTCAATGCCAAGGACGTCTGGTGGGGCAGGCAAACAAAAAGTTTGTCCGGGACAGGTCTACAGAGGCAGTGCGGCAAATATACTGTAGTGTACCGGAAAGGAGCAGGGAGCTCCTTTGAGGGCGCATAGGCTTCGCGGATACGGAGGAGAGGCAAAGGAAAGGATGCGGACGGTAATAATTAACCGCGAGGAGGAAAAGAGCATTCCCGCGTTCCTTGAGACAATGCTGCCTTTCCGTCTTACGGACGCGGTTAGAAAGGCAGCGGAGCAGCCGGATGTCGGGATTATCGAGGAAATCAGGCTCAGGCGCGGCAGATGCGCGTCTGTGACCACGGGAGACCGGAATATAATCCTTGACGTGGTGCTCGGCGGCGAGGAGATGGAGGGCGTTCTCAACCGGCTTTGCGGCGGCTCGCTTTACGCCTTCAGCGACACCATCTGCCGCGGCTACATAACCCTGCCCGGCGGGGTGCGCGCCGGGATATGCGGGAGGGCCGCGACCAGCTCGGGAAAAATTATCGGCGTGAGCGAGGTTTCGTCGATAGTGTTACGCCTGCCTCATCGCGCGCCCGAGGTGGGGGAAGAGCTCTGCCGGCTGGTGAGGTCTATGGGACTATCGCGCGGGGTGCTGATCTATTCTCCTCCGGGAGTCGGCAAGACGACGGTGCTCAGAGGCGCCGCGGCAAAGCTGGCGTCGGGCTCCAGTCCCCTGCGTGTCGCCGTGGTGGACACGCGCGGGGAGCTTTGTGCGGGGCTCGACATGGCCATGCTGACAATAGACATTCTTTCGGGCTACCCGCGGGGTGAGGGGATTGAGATTGCCGCACGGACGCTCGGCGCGCAGGTGATAGTCTGCGACGAGATAGGAGACTCCGGCGAGGCCGAGGCGATAATGAGGGTGCACAACTGCGGCATCCCGCTGCTGGCGTCAGCACATGCCGCCTCGCTTGATGAACTTCTGAAAAAACCGGGTATTGTGTCCCTGCATAAAAGCCGGTGTTTCGGCGCCTACGCGGGGCTGAGCCGGGTATCCGGCCGGCTCTTTGCCTACAATTACGAGATATCAGGCTGGGAGGCGGCAAATGAGCTTATATAAGGTGATGGGGGCTCTGCTGCTGCTTTTTGGCGGGGTTTTATGCGGACGAGCCCTCTGCCAGAAGGCCGAGACCGGCCTTGGTCAGACCGAGGGATATGTAGCGCTCCTCAAATACATACGCAACCAGATAGACTGCTACCTCATGCCGGTCGACAGGATTCTTACCGGCTGCGACCCCGGGATTCTCCTGGCCTGCGGACTCCCAGCCGACACCGACCTGCGAGAAATAAAGAGCTTTTCTGGACTTCTCGACTGCTGCGAATTGTGCGTTTCCGAGGAGACGGCAGAGCTGCTCCGGAAATTCGCGGGCGAGCTCGGTACAAGCTATCGCGACACGCAGCTTAAAATCTGCGATTACTACATAGGAAAGCTCAGCGCCGAGCGCGACCGGCTGCAGGCCGAGCTGCCGGCGCGCCGGAAGATGATTATGACTATCTGTATTTGCACCTTTGCCGGCGTTGCCGTAATCATGATATAACGGTTCATAAAATACCGCACGCCAAAGGGCTGTTCAGCCCAGCGCGGAGGGGGACTTTGAAATGGGAATTACACTGATACTGAAGGTGGCGGGCATCGGCCTGCTGGTCTCGGCGGCACTGCAGGTGCTGCCCAAACAAAGCCGGGACGAGTATTCGCCGTATGTAATTTTAAGCGGTTTTCTTGTGGTGCTGCTGATGCTGCTGCCCGAGATCGGCGAGCTTTTCGATACGGTCAGGGACATTTTCGGGTTCTGATGGAAAGCTGGCAGATTTGCGGAGTTGCGCTGCTCTTTACCATGGCGGCGGTGGTCGTCCGGCAGCTGCGCTCGGAGTTTACGCTTCCGGTCCGGCTTGCGGGCAGCCTCGTTTTGCTCGGAATTGTCGTCGGCATCGGAGTCCCGCTTTTTGAGTACCTCGGTCGGCTGATTTCAGCCTCGGCCCTCTCGGAATATGCCGCGATACTTATTAAGGCGCTGGGGATTGCCGTGCTGACGCATATCACGGCCGAGGTCTGCCGGGACTGCGGGGAGAGTTCGGCGGCCTCGTATGTCGAACTTGCCGGAAAGCTTGAAATCCTTCTGCTAAGCCTCCCCCTTATTGTATCAATAATGGAGACGGCGGCAGAGATACTGAACTGGCAGACATGAAAAAGAAATTTGCGGCGGCGCTTGCCTCGGCGATTATCCTGCTTGCAGTCTTCACATCAGTGCTGTCGGCGGTGGATTACGAGGATTTCGACGAGGAATACGAAGAAATGCTCGACGGCATCCCCGAGGATATCAGGGAGCTGCTCCCCGACGGTATTTTCTCCGAGGACCCCGAGGAAATATACGGCGCGGTCAGCGAGATAAGCGGCTTTCCGTACATTATAAGGACGGTGGCCTCGCTTCTGGGCATCAGGCTCGGCAGCGCGCTGCGGCTCTTTGCCCTGTTACTCGGGCTGCTGGTGCTCTCGGCGCTGCTGCGCTCGGTGCGTGAGCTAATTAAGTCCCCGGCGCTCTCTCAGGCCGTGTCGCTCTGCAGCATTTCGGCAATCCTGGCGGCGGTGGTTTCGGTACAGTACGAGATGCTCAGCGCGGTCTTGCGCTTTCTTGACCAGCTCAACCTCCTGGTAAACTCCATGATACCGATAATGGGCGCACTTTACGCCATGGGGGGCAATGTCTCGGCGGCGGTGGCAAACAACAGCGCGATGATGGTATTTCTGACGGTGACCGAAAACATCTGCAACCGCACGGTAATTCCGGTCACGGCATTCTGCCTGGCGCTGTCATTGGTGTCGGCTTTCGCGCCGGCGCTGAACCTGAAGGGCATTGCGGCGGCAATCAAGAGAATCTTCACATTTATCATCGCATTTGTTATGACATTGCTTGGCACCGTGCTGGCAATGCAGTCGACCCTGACTGCCGCGGGCGACAGTGTAGCCGCCCGGGCGGCGAGATTCATGGCCGGCAACTTCATCCCGGTGGTCGGGGGCTCGGTCGGCGAGAGCCTCAAAACCGTGGCCGGCAGCATCGAGTTCATCCGCGCCTGTGTCGGGGTGGGAGGCATCATCATTATAATACTGCTGCTTTTGCCGACCATCCTCTCGATTGTCGCTACCCGGCTGGCATTTATGGCGGCAGGGACGGTGTCAAAGCTGCTGGGCTGCAGCGAGGAGTCAAATCTTCTCGGCGAGCTGACCCAGATTTACGGCTACCTTTTGGCTGTCGTCTGCTCCTGCTCGGTGCTTTTCATCTTTGCCTTGACGCTGCTGGCAAGGACCTCGGCGGCAATCGGATAGATGTGTACCGGCAGGGCGGGGAAAGGGCAGAATTATCGCCGGGGCGCTCCAGATCCCGGCTGGCGGGGAGGTGAGTATCAATGCGCGAATATCTCATGAGTGTGATAGGTGCAGCACTTTTGGTCGGGGTAATCGGCATGATAGTCCCGACCAGTGCCGGCGAGGGGCTGAAGCGGTATGTCGGGCTCCTCGGCTCGCTTTGTGTCCTCTGTATACTGATTTCACCGGCGGCAGAGCTGCTCGAGGCGCTCTCCGGGCTGTCCCGCGGCGGGTTGCCCGAGTGGCTTGAGGAGAGCGGGGAGGAATACGGACAGAAATATTCGGATTTTCTTCTCTCCGTGGGGAAGGAGAACATAGAGGAGGGGATTGTCGCGCTGCTCGGCGAGCAGTTCGGAATTCCCGAGAGCGAGGTTTCCGTGACTGTCGAGGTGCGCGAGCGGGACGGTGAGCTTGAGGTGGTGCGGGTGACCGTAATTCTGACCGGCAAATCCGTGCTCAGGGACCCGTATGCCATCGAAGCCTACATATCCGGCCTTCTTGGGTGCGAATGTATTGTAAAATAGCGGGGGAGATGCTGGAAACATGGCTGTTCAGGGCGGTGTGATTAAGGGAGCTGACAAAAAGAATCAGAAAATTCAGAATATTCTACTTGGTGGTTGCTGCGTGGTGCTCGGCATAGTCCTGCTGCTCTATGGCAGCGGGATATTCGGCGAAAAACCAAAAGGGCAAAAGAAGGCAGACCAGCATGAGCTGCTTGAGCAGTATATCAGAAATCTTGAAGACAGCATCGCGCATCTCTGCTCGAATGTCGCGGGCGTGTCTGACGTGCGGGTTGCGGTGACGCTTGCAAGCGGCTTTGAATATGTTTATGCCACCGACTCGAAGATGCGGCCCGACGGCAGCACCGAGATAAAGTATATAACCATCGGCAGCGGCAGCAGCGAGGTGGTGGTCTATATCACCGAAAAGCTGCCCGAAATAGCCGGGGTCGGCATAGTCTGCCGCGGGGGCTCCGACCCGGCAATCCAGCAAAAGCTGATGGCGCTGGTCAGTACGGCATACAATATCAAGACAAATAAAATTTATATAACCGGAACATAAAATCACACGAGATGGAATACCGCGGGCAAAGTTCAAATATAATGTAACACAACACCGAATACCGGTTATTTGGAGGTAAGTTGAAATGGTTTACGAGGAAGAGGTAAGAAAGCCGGCGCTGAGAAGATTCATTGATAAGATAGGCAAGCGCAACCTGATTATCATCGGGGTGGTGCTGCTCATCGGGGTCGCGGTCTGGCTCAACTGGATGATCTTTGCAAACAACGACAGCGGCTATACGGGGTATGACAAGAGCTCGGGGATGGATACGAGCTACAGCGCGGATACCGACGCGGGCGCCGACACCAACGCAAACCTTGACAGCTATTTTGCGTCTACCATGATAAACCGCCAGCGGGCAAGGGACGAAGCGCTTGAAGTGCTGCAGAGCGTGGTCGACAATGCGGCGGCCGACGAGGCGACAAGGAATCAGGCGCTCGCCGACATCAGCAAGATAGCAAAGAACATGGAAGCCGAGGCCAACATCGAGACCCTGATAATCGCCAAGGGGTTTGCCCAGTGCGTGGCGGTGGTGAACGGCGACATGGCCACCATAGTGGTCGAAGCCGAGAACCTCACTCCCGCGGATATCGCGATAATCAACGAAATTGTCTATGACCAGACAGGCGTCAAGCCGGTAAACATAACGATAACCAAGAAGTAAGCTGTGCACACAAAAAACCGGAAGTCAAGTCTTCCGGTTTTTTGTTTTTAAATCTGGAAGGAGTGAATTGGCTACGGAAACCGGGTTTTTCGCCGCCTCGAACAGCGGCAGGGGATTTAAAAATTATTATGAGCAGATATTCGGCCGGGCCGACAGGATATTTGTGGTCAAAGGCGGGCCGGGTACCGGCAAGAGCCGGTTTATGAATGATGTCGCCGGGCATGCCGAAGAAGCCGGCTGGGCCGCCGAGTATTACTACTGCTCTTCCGACCCGGCTTCGCTTGACGGCGTGCTGCTTTACAACGAGGGGAGATGTGTGGCGGTAATCGACGGCACGCCGCCCCACCCGTGGGAGCCGGCGCTTCCGGGGGTGAGGGAGGAGATAGTGAACCTCGGCGAGTTTTGGGATTCGGCAAAGCTTTCTGAGGCGGGCGAGGAGATACGCGAGCTTACCGAAAAGCGCGCCGAGCTCTGGCGCATGGTCTACCGCTGGCTTGCGGGTTGCCTTGATATGTGCGAGGTGATAAAGTCGATAGGTGCCGCCTGCCTTGACCCCGGGGTTCTGCGCGAGGGGGCCGAGGCGATGCTTGCCGGGGTACCCGACGGCGAAAAACCGGGCATCAGACCGGCTTTGCTCTCGTCGGTCGGAATGGCGGGGAGCGTTTCCTCCGAGCACTTTATAAGAAATGCCGCCACCCTCTTTGTAATAAAAGACAGGTATATGACGGCTCACGTACTGCTCGGCGAGGTGATAAGGCTGGCGCAAGCCAAAAAACTCTCGGTGATAGTCTCCTATGACCCGATAGACGCGGACCGGGCCGACGGGCTATTCATCGAGGGAAGCCGGGTAGCTGCTGTGGTCGGCGAGCCGGGTTTGGGGCGGGAATCGATAAATATCAGTATGGATGAGTTTATCACACTACCCGACAAAAAAACGCGAGCCCGGGCTGAGTACGCCGAGCGCTGCCGGGCGGCCATGCTTGCGGGGGCGGTTGATGTGCTGGGCGAGATCAGAACCTGCCATTTTAGGCTTGAGGAAATCTACACCTTGGCCATGAACTTTGAGGCAAAGGAGGCGTTTACCCGGGAGTTCTGTCAGAAATATTTTCCGAAATGAATTGCCGGGGCGGGCATAATATGCTAAAATAAAAGGGACGGCAGAGCCGTCCCATAAATTTATTTTTTTGCAAGCCCGGATACGATTTTTGCGGTGTCGCGGGCGATGATGATTTCCTCGTTTGTGGGGATGAGGTAGACAAGAACCCGGGAGTTGTCTGTTGAGAGCTTGACGATATTGGACTGGCGCACGGCGCGTTTGTTGACCTCCTTGTCAATCTCGACCCCGAGGAAGGTGAGCCCCGAACAGACCTCCGCGCGCAGGAGCGAGTTGTTCTCGCCCAGCCCGGCGGTAAATACAATAGCGTCAAGGCCGTCCATGGCGGCGGCATACGCCCCGATGTATTTCTTAATCTGATAGTGGAGTATGGAATAGGCAAGCACCGCGCGGTAATAATCGGGGCGAGGGTTGTCCGGGTCGGGCTTCGCGTCGGGGCCGGCATAAACCGCCCGTTCAAGGTCGCGTGAGTCGGAAAACCCGGTGATGCCGTAGAAGCCGCACTCCTTGTTCATGTATTCGTTCATCCGTTCGGGAGCAAATCCCTTCTTTTCCATGATGTATGTAACTATGGCGGGGTCTATGGAGCCGCAGCGGGTTCCCATTTCAACGCCTTCAAGCGGGGTGAATCCCATCGAGGTGTCGATCACCTTACCGTCGCGTATCGCCGAGATAGACGAGCCGTTCCCGAGGTGGCAGGTGACAATTTTCGTGTCTTTTGTCTTGCCGGCCTTGGCGAGTATGTCGAGCATCACCCCCGAAACATAGCGGTGGCTGGTGCCGTGGGCGCCGTAGCGGCGGATTTTATATTTTTCATACATATCGTATGATATGGGATAAATATATGTATAATCAGGCATTGTCTGGTGGAAAGCGGTGTCGAATACCAGCACCTGAGGAACCGACGGCATGACCTCAAGGCAGCCTTTGATTCCCATTAAGTGTGCCTCGGTGTGGAGCGGAGCAAAATCGTGGCACTTTTCAAGGACTGCCAGAACCTCGTCGTTTACCAGCACACTTTCAACGAAATAAGGCCCGCCGTGAACCACGCGGTGTCCGACCGCCTCGATTTCCTCCATTGAGCCAATGCACCCGAGGTCGGGGTCGGTCAGCATATCGACAACTAGACGCATAGCGTCGGCATGATTGCTCATCGGCATTTCCTTTTCATGCCGGGTATTCTTGGCGAGCAGTCTGTGGTCGATAACCGAATTATCCTGTCCTATGCGCTCGCAAATACCTTTTGCATATACAACCTCGGTATCGGTGTCGATGAGCTGGTATTTTAGAGAGCTGCTTCCCGCGTTGACTACAAGAACCTTCATTTTTAAAAGCTTCCTCCGAATAAAAAATGCAAAAAATATCAGGCAGACTTCAAAACTCTGCCGTGGCAGCCGACGCTGCTCTGTGAGCTCAAAAATGTCGCAAATATTATAGCACGTTTGTTCTCGTTTTACAAGGAAAACATAAAATAATCCGAAAAATAACAGTATTCTGCGCTATAAGGCTAAAAAGGAATAATTATGAAAATTACCGGAGTTATCTGCGAATTCAACCCCTTTCACAAAGGACACGAGTATCTGCTTAGGTCGCTTCGCTCGCGCGGGGCGGAGCTGATTGTCTGCGCCATGAGCGGCAGCTTTGTCCAGCGCGGGGAGCCGGCCATAGCCGACAAATATACCCGTGCGGCAATGGCGGTGTCCTGCGGGGCGGATGTCGTTCTGGAGCTGCCCTTTCCGTTCTGCGCGGCAAGCGCCGAATACTTTGCGGCGGCAGGAGTGGCCGTCTTTGCGGCCGCCGGGGTCAACACGTTGGGATTCGGCAGCGAGTGCGGCGATATCGAGCTACTGCTGGCGGCCGCCGGGGTGGTGTCGGGCAGGGATTTTGCAGAATGTTACCGCCGGCGCTGCCGTGAGGGCGAGGGTGCGGCGGCGGCCTATTTCCGGGCTTTCAGAGAGGTGGCCGGGTATGACATGCCGTCGGGGTCAAACGACATTTTAGGGCTTGAGTACATCAAGGCGGCAAGGCGGGCCGGCGCCGGGCTTTGCTTTGAGACGGTAAGGCGGGTCGGCTCGGCCTACAGGAGCGGGGAGGTCGACAGCGAGATGCCGTCGGCAAGCGCAATACGGAAGCTGATTATGACCTCGGGGGTATGGAGTGTGAGCCAGTATATACCCGAGGCGGCAATGGGGCCGTTTTGTGCGGCTTTTGAGCGCGGGACGGCGCCGGCCGACATATACAACGCCGAGCGTGCGATACTCGCATACTTAAGGCTCGGCAGCCCCGAGGCGTTCAGGGATACCGCCGAGGGTGCCGACGGGCTGGGCGGCCGGCTGCACAGGGCCGCTCTTTGCTCAGCCGGGCTTGACGAGCTGCTGGGCCGCGCCTCGGCTAAAAATTACACCGACACAAGGCTGCGCCGGGCGGTACTCTTTTGCCTTGCCGACGTAAAAAAAGCCGACCTCAAGCGGCGGCCGGAGTATACCCTGCTGCTTGCCGCAAGCCAGCAGGGGCTCAAATATCTGAAAAAAATCCGGGGAAAAACCCAAATCCCCATCATAACCAAACCGGCGGACGTGCGGGCGCTGGGCGAGAGTTCTGCAAGGCAGAGGCACCTCTCGGGGCGCGCTGACGCCCTCTGGACGCTGATGCTCAAGTCGCCGGCGCCGGCCGGGGAGCTTACCCGGGCAAGGCCGGTGATTCTGCAGGGAGATTGAGGCTTTACCCGGCAGACTGTCCCAAAAAATCAGGCAGCCGTGCCTTTTGGCTGCCTGAGCCTTTATTTGATGATAAAGTTCCTGAAAATCAGACCGAGTATAAGTATGTGCACCGGGTAGAAAAAATAGAAGGAATACTGGATGACCTTCTGCACGACGGGGGATTTCGGATTATATCCGCGTTTACTGTTGCACAGGAGTATGGGGACCAGCGCGAGCGCGGCTAAAAGCTGTAATTGCTCCCAAGGCCGGACAGTCAGCGAGAAGGGGCGCGAGCCGACAAGTGAGCTCCAGAATCCGTTACCTGCGGCGAATATGTATTTTCGAGCGGCAAAGACAAGGCCAGAGACCGAGAGGGCCAGTTTGTTTGACCCGGCAAGGTAAAAGAAGAATATGAGGAGCACGCCGTCGGCGCCGTAATCGGTTCCCAGATGTTGCGCGGTAAACGACGCCAGTACCACCGGCAGGAGGGCGAGATATTTCGGCCCGCCGGATTTTAACATCAGGTCAAATAAAATCAGGCTGAGCAGGCCGAGCGAGAGGGTATAGTAGACATTTTCGAAGGCAAAGGACACCTCTCCGTAAAAGCAATAGTGAAACGGCACCTCCGAAATTATGCCGAGCACCAGAAGCCGCAAAAGGTATTTGTATTTGTTACTTGTTTTGCGGAACCCGAAGGCGATGAGGTAGCAGTAAATCGGAAAGGCAACTCTCCCGAAACCCCGCAGGATGTTCTCGTATTCCGAAAAGCCGTACCTTGCAAAATAGCCAACATGGTCGCTCAGCATCGCAAGACAGGCGATGATTTTAAGTACAAGCGTGCTCATTTGCAGTCTGGGACAGCCGGGCAAAACCCGCCCTGCCCGAGTACCTCCTTGTTTTTTTTGATTATACATCAAAACCGCAGAGTGTTGAAGTGTTTTCTCTGAAAAATCGAAAATAATTGATAAATTCAGCTTTATCTGGTATAATAAAGCCGGAGGCTGGAAGCATACGGAAATGGCGTTATACCGCCCGGCACATAAACATAAAAGAAAGGAGCCCGAGATATGCGGCTTGGCGAGAAAATCAGGCGCATCCGCACCGCAAAGGACATGACCCAAAAGCAGCTTGCAGGGGACAGGATCACGCGGAATATGCTCAGCCGGATTGAGAGCGGCGCGGCTACCCCCTCGCTCGATACACTGCTGTATATTGCCGGCCGGCTGAATGTTTCCCCCGGCTATCTTTTGGCCGAGGGTGAGGACGAGCTGATGTACCGCAAGATGTACCTGATCGAAAACATCAGGCGGGCGTTCAGGGGCGGAGAACTTGAAATCTGCAGGGATTTGTGCCTCTCCTCAGGTCTTGAGGGCGACGACGAGATAAACCTGATTCTGGCCAAGTGCTGCGCGGGAATAGCCAAGGAAAAATTCAGTGCCGGCAAGCTCCGGCAGGCGGCTCACTTCTTTGAGGAGGCCGCCGAGTATGCCGGCAGGAGCGCATACGACAGCGGGACCATACTTGCCGAGGCCGGCATATATCTTCGGTACATGCGGCGAATTTCCCAGACGCTGGGGGGAGAGCTGCCCGGGCAGAAAGTGAGCGAAGGGCTGGCCTTCGGCGACCCTTTTTGCGTTTATGTCGTTTTACTGGAGAGGCTCATGGATGGGGCGGAGCTGAGCCAACTTAAAAACCCCGGTTACGAGGACACCCAAAATCCCTATGATACGCACATACAGGCAAAGGTGGCGGTCCGGGAGGGCAGGTACCATGGGGCGCGGGAGCTTTTGCTTGAGATTCTAAATTCGCATATTGTTGCACCTAAGCCCTTTTACTACAATATCTTTTATGACCTTGAGCTCTGCTCCAAGGAGATTGGCGACTATCGGGGCGCATATGAATATTCGGCCGGCAAGTTAAACCTGCTTGAGAAAATGCTCTCGGACACGGAGGTCTGACGGGTGAAGAAAAGTGTTGCGTTTGCGGTATTTTTGCTCTGTCTGCTCGTCGTGCTCTCCGGTTGCTCGGAGTATTCGTTATCAGGAGGCGATTTTTATGCCGGAGAAACTATCACGCCAGACAAGCTTGCCGCGATATCAGAGAGCATAGCGGCCGCGGCAAGTACCTCGACAGAAAAAGAAACAAAGCCCCCCGACACCGACACGGAGGGGAACATCATTGTATACTGGACAAAGAGCGGCGGTGTCTGGCATTATGACAGGTCCTGCAGCTCGCTGGCAAGATCCGCGGCGGTGGAGAGCGGGACGATTGAAGAGGCGGAGAAGGCAGGGAAGTCGAGGACCTGCCTTAAGTGCGGTCCGCCCGGCGGGGATACGGGCGACACCGACACGGCAGGAGAATCAGAGCCGGGGGAGAGTTGACCCGGGTCAGATATCGCTTGATTTTCTTCGGATTCTATGTTATAATTACTCTGGCGTGATGTGCCGCGAGCAAACTATTGAGGGGAGGGCGTTTATGTCGGTCAAAAAAGGCGGCAAGCTTATTGCCCAAAACAAAAAAGCCCGCCACGATTATTTTGTCGACGACAGCTACGAGGCCGGCATTGCGCTCTGCGGCACCGAGGTCAAGAGCATCAGGGCCGGCGCGGTCAACCTCAAGGATTCCTACTGCACGATAAAGAACGGCGAGCTCTACGCCGTCGGAATGCACATCAGCCCGTATGAAAAGGGAAATATATTCAACCACAACCCCCTGCGCGACAAAAAGCTGCTCATGCACAAAAAGGAAATAATGAGGCTTGCAGGGCTGGTCAACCAGAAGGGGTATACGCTTGTGCCGCTTTCGCTTTATTTTTCGGGGTCGCGCGTCAAGCTTGAGGTCGGGCTCTGTCGGGGCAAAAAGCTTTACGACAAGCGCGAGGCTATAGCTAAAAAGGAAGCCGAACGCGAAATCGAGCGGCGAATGCGGAACCGGAGCCGGGATGTCTGATGGATAACATTAATTCTGCTTATGAGCTTAGGAAGTTTCTTGACGGCGAGGGAAGGCTGAAGATATATCTGGCAAAGCAGAAGTATAAAATTCTCTCGCTTTTCTACCTTGCCTCAAAATTTCAGGCGGGCGTGATTTATACCGAAAAGGAAGTCAACCAGATTTTAAATCAGTGGCACACATTCGGGGACTGGGCGATGCTCAGGCGTGAGCTTTATGACAAAGGGTTCCTGAACCGCAAATCCGGCTGTACCGCCTATTGGCTGGAGGAAGAACAGCCGACGATTATGTCATTCGGGCTTTAAATGGAGGCTTACAGAAAATGAATTTTCATGAGCTGATGAACAAACGGCGCTCTGTCCGCGGGTTTACCGGGCGCCGGCTGACTGATGACGAAATTACAAAGCTGCTTGAAGCCGCGACGGTGGCTCCCAACGCCTGCAACTATCAGTCATGGCACTTTTATGTCGTGCGCGGCAGGGAGAAGATAAACGGATTTGTCCCGACGATTTACCGCGGCGAGTGGCTCCGCAGCGCGGCGGCGGTTTTTGTAGTCTGCACTGATGCCGAAAAACTGGAGGCGCGTTTTGGTGAGCGCGGGACAGACCTCTTTGCAATTCAGGACACCGCCTGCGCTATTGACCACCTGATGCTCATGGCAGCCGAGATGGGGCTGGGGAGCTGCTTTGTCGGCGCTTTTGACGAGGAAGAATGCCGGAGGTATCTTAGCATTCCCGACTCCCGGCGGCCGGTGGCGCTGGTCCCGGTGGGCGAGCCTGCGGCTGACACCCCCAAAAGGCCGAGAAAGCCGCTCGGCGAGGTCGTGACCTTTGTGGGAGAAGAGGATTAATAGTGACAACAGCAATATCAAGGATCTGACAATTGACGACTGCAAAATTTTGCGGCTGTAGAAAAAACGACTGAAAGACAGTAATAATGTCAAAAATAACAACAGCAATTTGCGTAATATAAATGGGGGCGCAATGGTTTCGACGGGGATTCTGACATACGGTAAGCGGGTAGAGCCGGGTAACTCTTAAACTGCCCAAACAAATTAAACGCGAACGATAGAGTCGCACTGGCCGCGTAAGCGGTGCCGCTGCCATAAGGCAGCTCGTTCCTCCCGGGAGTACCGCAGCCCGGGACTGAACGTCAGCGAGCGGTAAACGTGATTCCGGAGGGCCGTCGGCCGGATTCATGTACAAGACGGCTTACCGCACCGGCAGCCTGTATGTCGGCGGCCGGCAGGGAATCAAAAAAGACATAATGCACCCGGAGAAAGCCGTATTGATGGATTTTCGGACAGGGGTTCGATTCCCCTCGCCTCCACCAAATCAAATACCATCTATTGATAGAATGACGAGAAGCGAAAAAGCCCAGCAATGCTGGGCTTTTTCGCATTTCAGAGGAAAAACTGCGACGTTTTGAGAGGCGTTTTTTACGCCTTTTTTGCACCCTATCGTGTCATGATGCACCAGACATGAATTTGCCCCGATGCCAGCCGGTTTCCTCCGGAAGGCAGCGGGATTTTTGTGTAGATATAACTTTAATTTTAGTCAAATATACTTTGCTTTTTGTAATGTCTCGTGCTATAATAAGATAGCAGCATTCGCCAAGATAGTTGTAGGAGATTGGGGATGAGATACTGTGGCAAAAAATCTAAAACTAAAAGCAGCACGCGCCGCTCTTGATATGACACAAAAAGATTTGGCAGAAGCAATCAGTGTTAGTCGGCAAACGATGAATGCTATTGAAAAAGGTGACTATTATCCATCCGTAAAACTCTGTATTGAGGCAAAGGAATTGTTGTCGCTCGCAAAACTCGCACTCGGCAAAGACAAAGAGAGCCTTGCTTATGAGTATGTTCTGTCGACTTTTCAGGGTTGCTCTCTTGATGAGAGAAACGACGGGTTACAGACGCTTGGCGTTGAGCATATAGGAGTCCGCTCGAGGGACAAATAAAATTATGGAGGAAAATAAATGGATAATGCTTATCAATGGGTGCCGTTTTACGAGTCATTTGCCGATAAACTCTTCGCTTATAGCGATAAGAAAAATGAACTCTTCGAGTTGATGAAAAAGGTGAGGTATGGACTCTATATATGAGCGGACATTAAAGGTCGAAGAGCTACTTGACATCGATGTCGTAGACAGTGAGTACACCGTAGACGAGATGTTTAAAGAGATAAACGCCGGGGACGTAACCTTTGATTTGATGACGGTAAATCTCTCGAACGTCAGAAAATTCATTAATATCGGTGCGGTCGTTGATTTTTACGATCTTGACGGAATTGATCTCAGCATGCCTTGGTGGGATCAGAATGCACAACAAAAGCTTTCGGTTGCCGGAAAGCTCTTTTATACGCTGTCCGATTTTCTCATTACCGGAATCGATAATGCCAGGGCGGTGTATTTCAACAAGAAACTTCACGAAGACCTCGGTCTTGACGATTTGTATACGATGGCAAGAGATGGTACCTGGACCCTTGACGAGATGCGGAAGATGGGGCTTGTAGCGGTTGCAGACCTCAACGGCGACGGGAAGAATACACGCGACGACAGGTACGGCATGCTCTGTTGGAACGCTACTAGCTTTTATGAAGCATATCTTACCTCGTCGGATGCAGAGATTATGAAACAGTCGGAGAGCGGAATACCTTATTTTTACTGTTTTGAGCAGCGATTTGTAGATGTCTATACGAGACTTCTCGATATATTCAGCACCAACAACATGACTTATCTTGAAAACGATCTCAATCTCTTTATGGACGGTCATGCGCTGTCTACCACATGGACTATGTACGGGGCGACGCGTCTGCGCGAAATGAACACAGATTTCGGCATTATACCGCTGCCGAAGTACGATCTGAATCAGGAGAGCTATTGGCATGTAAGCCCGAATCTCCACGCCCTGATGGTGCCCGTGGCGACAAAGGACGAGCTCAGAACCGGCATTATCCTTGAAGCTTTGGCATATTATTCAAGCGTATGTTATTCCGAGAATGCAGTAATTCCTACATACTTTGAACTT
>JBMNUI010000027.1:0-24278 GCA_050946195.1 Eubacteriales bacterium | reverse complement strand
CCGCCCTCGCTGATTGATTTGATAATATCGAAAATTTCACTCACCAAAATAGGAGACAACCCCATTGAAGGTTCGTCCATTAAAATCAGTTTGGGGCGGGACATCAACGCTCTTCCAATAGCGAGCATTTGCTGCTCGCCGCCACTTAGTGTTCCGGCCACCTGGTTTCTGCGTTCTCTGAGCCGTGGGAAACGCCGATAGACAGATTCGAGCGAAGCTTCAATTTCAGCATTGTCCCTCCTTGTATACGCGCCCAGTTGAAGATTTTCAAATACAGTAAGATGAGAAAAAATGCGACGGCCCTCGGGAACATGGGCAATGCCCATTTTGACAATTTTGTGGGCGGGAGTTTTGGTCAGCTTCTGATCTTGAAATATTATTGAGCCGCTCCTGGCCGCAATAAGGCCGGTTATGGTATGTAAAATCGTAGTTTTACCGGCGCCGTTGGCGCCAATCAAAGCGATAACTTCGCCTTCGTTGACTTCAAAAGATATGCCCTTAATGGCCTGAATAACACCGTAATAAACGTGAAGGTCGTTGATTGTAAGCATTGCCATGTTATGACCTCTATTCTCCCAGATATGCTGCGATAACTTCTGGGTTATTGAGTACCTCGGAAGTTTTGCCCGAGGCCAGTAGTGTTCCGAAATTAAGGACTGAAATTTCCTCACAGATACCCGATACAAGTTTCATATCGTGCTCGATAAGCAGTATTGTCATGTCAAATTTATCACGAATAAAACGTATCGTTTCCATGAGCTCTTCAGTCTCATTAGGGTTCATACCGGCCGCCGGCTCATCCAGCAAAAGCAGTTTTGGGCTGGTGGCGAGGGCTCTGGCGATTTCCAGCTTGCGTTGCTTGCCATAAGGCAGATTGCAGGCCAAAAAGTCTTTTTCCTTGTCTAAATCAAACACACCCAAAAGCTCAAGCGCTTCCTCTTCCATCTTTTGCTCCTCTTTAAAAAAGCGGGGCAAACGGAAAATGCACTCAAACATAGTGTACCTATGCCTATTTTGAAGTCCGACCTTAACATTGTCGATTACGCTCATGTTTTTGAACAGACGGATGTTTTGAAAGGTGCGGGCAATTCCTTTTTTGTTTATCTCAATAGGGCTCTTCTCGGTAAGGTTTTCGCCATCAAAATAAAAGGTGCCGCTTGTGGGCTTATAGATCCCGGTAATCATGTTGAAAAGCGTGGTTTTTCCGGAGCCATTCGGGCCAATAAGACCATAAAGCTGTCCTTTTTTTATGGTTAGGCTCACATTATCCACGGCACGAAGACCGCCGAAGGAGATTCCTAAATTTTTAACCTCAAGCAGTTCCACTTGCGTCACTCTTCTTTCCTTGCAAACATTTTTTTGTAGAGTCCAGCGGCCTTTTCTTTAGCCTTAACCCTTAATTCCATAATCCTCGGCGAATTGCTTGCCAGCATCATAAAAATAAGCGCCAGAGCGTAAATGAGAAGCCGGTACTGGTCAAAACCTCTCAATATTTCAGGCAGGAAGGTAATGATCACGGCCGCAATGATTGAGCCTAACAGATTGCCCATTCCGCCGAGAACCACCATGACCAGAATTTCGATAGACACATTGTAACTGAAGTTGGCGGGTTCAATAAAGTTAATATAGTGGCCCAGAATAACACCGGCAATTCCTGCAAAAAAAGCGCCCACGGTGAAAACTTTGATTTTATATAGTTTTATGTTAATTCCGATTGATTCTGCCGCGATGGCGTTGTCGCGTATTGAAGTTATCGCGCGTCCGTGATTGGAGGTGACAATATTGCGTATAACCAAAACTGTAAGTATAACAAACACATAAGAAAATGAGAAGGTTTTAAGCTTTGTACCCAGAGAGGGAATGCCGCTCAGTCCCGCGGTCCCTCCCGTTATGGGAATGATTTTGATAAAAGAACGAATGATCTCACCGAAAGCCAGGGTTACAATGGCAAGGTAGTCACCCTTCAGGCGGAGAATAGAGGAACTTATTAGAAAACCGCCGATGGCGGCAACGCTCCCGCCGATTAGAGCGGCTAAAACAAAACTAAGTTCTATGGGAAGATTTGAGTTAATCGAAAAGATGCATCCGGAATAGGCCCCCAACGCGAAGAATCCCGCGTGACCTAAGGACAGCTCGCCCAAAAATCCCACTATAAGGTTTAAAGACAATGCTAGAATTACATTATAGCACGCCTTTATAACAAGGGTTTGGGTAGCGCGCGGAAGCAGGTTTGCGTTCATACCGTAGGCAATGAGCGAGTAAACAACAATGGCTGCGGCAACCAAAATTAATTTGCTATGCGATTTTAAGTTTATCTTTTTCATTGTTGCCTACACCTTTTCCGTAGATTTCTTGCCCAAAAGCCCGGCAGGTTTCAAAACAAGCATAATGATGAGTATTACAAAGGCAAATCCGTCAGACGCGGCATTCAAATTGAAGGGCAGGTAGCTTGCCGTGAGCGCTTCAATAAGACCGATAAGCAGCCCGCCGATCATGGCGCCCGGAATGCTCCCGATACCTCCGAACACGGCAGCGGCAAAGGCCTTGATGCCGAACAAACTGCCGGTATAGGGATCGACATTCAAGTATTTTGCCGAATAAAGAATGCTGGCAACGCCGGCTAAGGCCGAACCGATAACAAAGGTTATTGAGATGGTGCGGTTAACATTGATGCCCATAAGTTGTGCGGCGCCCTTATCTTCGGACACTGCCAGCATCGCGCGTCCCAATTTTGTCTTTTTGATAAAGGTGTAAAGGCCAAGCATAATGACAATGGTTGTGACCCAAATAATGACCGAGATTCCGGAAACGGAAACGCCAAACAGGTCAAAACTGCCGACATCTATAAATTTGACGATAAATTGCCGGTTGGTACCGAAAATGAGAAGCGCAAGATTCTGAAGCAGATAACTGACCCCGATTGCCGTGATGAGAACCGAAAGGGGTGTCGCGTGGCGGAGCGGTTTGTAGGCCAGTTTTTCTATCACAAAGCCTAAAACTGCGCAAAACGCCACGCAAAGAACCATTGCCAAAGGAACATTTATCGAAAGTCTGGTTATGAAAACCACAATGGTATAAGCCCCAACCATGATGATGTCACCATGGGCGAAATTCAGCATTTTGGCAATACCGTACACCATGGTATATCCAAGGGCTACAAGTGCGTAAACGCTCCCCAGGTTGATGCCGTCTATAAGCGTCATTATAAACTGTTGCATAAACTGCTCCTCAGGTAAAGTAAAATTATTTACTGCTTTTTAAACAATTCGGAATTATCCGAACTGCTTTAAAAAGCGGTAAATAATGCCTTTTTGGCTAAATCAATTACGGGGAAGAAATCAACTGTCTTCCCCGTATTGTCCAAAATGCTAAATTTTAATCTTTTGCGACGTATTTACCGTCTTTGATTTCAGCAACTTTTGCGGATTTTGTGGGCTCTCCCGAAGCGATGAAAGTTATCTTTCCAGTAAGACCGTCTACTTCGATTTGTGTCATTACGGGGACCAGTTTTTTGCCAAGCTCTTTGGCAGTCAACTCGGTATCTTCTACTGTAAGTCCCGCCTTTTCAATTGCGGCCTTGATAACATAGATAGCGTCATAGGCATCTGCCGCAAACTGGTCAGGCTCAAGATCGTATTTTTCTTTATATTTGTCTACGAAAGACTGCACTTTTTCAGAAGGATCGCTGGCAATAAAGGGGGTGTAGTAGATTAATCCTTCAACCAGTTTCGCGTTGTCGCCCGTAAGATAGTTCAGAATGCCGTCGAGACCGTCGCAACCCAAAAACGGGAGTTTTATGTTTTTCTCGTTTGCGGCAATGATGATTTGAGCTGCTTTTTCAGCATAAATCGGCATAAACAAAAACTCTGCGTCCGAGCCGGCAATCTTGGTAAGCTGTGCGTTGAAGTCTGTTGCTGCCTTTGCGAAGGAGGTATCGGCAGGTATGCTCCCGCCAAGCTCGGTCCATCTTTTCTTGAATGCGTCGTAAAGGCCGCTGCTGTAACTGTCATCCTGATTATAAATAATGGCGGCTTTCGTGTAACCTAACTTTTGGTAAATAAATTCGGCCATTGCCTTGCCTTGGTCGACGTCGTTAAAGCAGATGCGGAACGAATTGGGGCTTTCAATCGCTTCGATTTGAGAAGCGCTGGGAGTAACGTGAAGGAGTCCTTCGTTTTTGATGACTTCGTTAAGGGCAACGCCGGCGCCTGAAGTGACCGTCCCCATAAATATCTGCATACCGCTGTCCATTAGCTTTTCAAAGGCTGCTTTTGCCTTTGTGCCGTCGGCCTCGTCATCTTCAAAGATGAATTCAAGCTTGATGCCATTGATGCCGCCGGCGTCATTGATTTCGTCAATGGCAATTTGTGCGCCTCTCTTGACCGAGGTCCCGTATGTAGAAGCCTCACCGGTCAGAGGGCCGGTACCGCCGATAACAAGTTTCCCTGAGGTGTCTTTCTTTCCGCAGCCGACAAATCCGATTGATAAAAATACAAGCGCCAAGGTAAGTGTCAATAAACGTTTGGCCATACTCGTCATAACATCCTTCCCCCTAAATTTAATTTATTAAAGCATAAAAGTATAAATATATAGCAATATGATACTTTGATGTTTTGATTTTGTCAAGAACAAAATCATATTTTTTTAACTCAAGTTTTAACGACTTCCGTTTTATATCTTGTAAATGTTCACCAAAAAAAGCCAGTTCGCCGCCCTGATATCAGGCAAACAGAAAAATCAACAGTAGCTTTTCGCGTTCTTTTGTGGTAAAATAATGGTGGAGATTGCATTTAATAGTTGTTGCCGAAGCCCTGCCTGATTATAAATTTGAACGCGTAATGCTGACTTATGAGGGCACCTGACTACATCCATATGTAACGAATATGCCGGCTTCGGCATCGAGGCGAAATCCGAATAAATAATCAACACCCATAACGAGAGTGTCGTTATGGGTGAACTTTTGCCATCATTTGTACAACAAAACCGGTTATTTACAATTCAATGCGACTGTTTGTTTATTCCACTCAAGAATCATTGCCGGCCTAAGATTTCTTCCACGTTGAAAGAACCGTCTGTGTACTTGAGCAAAGTACCATTTATTAAAATGTTGCTGCCGTCAAAGTCGAAAGAAAGAGACGAGCCGGGTGATGAATTTACGCGAATGATTTCGGTAGTTTTCATTGGATTTTATAATTATTTACCCAGTACGCGTGCGAGAAATTCGCGGGTCCTTTCTTTTTCGGGATGATTAAAGATCACCTCGGGGGTATTATCCTCTTCGATGACTCCCTTATCCATAAAGACGACACGGTCGGAGACATCGCGTGCAAAGCTCATCTCGTGGGTGACAACCAGCATTGTAAGGCCGCTCTGGGCAAGCGACTTCATGACCGACAGTACCTCACCCACCATTTCGGGGTCGAGGGCTGAGGTGGGTTCGTCAAAGAGCATTACCTCGGGCGACATTGAGAGGCTGCGGGCAATTGCAACCCGCTGCTTCTGTCCGCCCGAGAGCTGGGCGGGCTTGGCGTTAATAAATTGCTTCATACCCACCTTGTCAAGGTACTCCATGGCAATGGCCTGAGCCTCCTCGCGTGAGCGCTTCAGCACCTTGACCTGGCCGATGACGCAGTTTTCAAGAGCAGTCATATTGCTGTAGAGATTGAATTGCTGGAAAACCATGCCTACACGGGCGCGGTAACGATATAAAGAGTCAATCTCGGTCTGAATGTTTTTTCCGTTGTACAGGATCTCGCCGGAGGTCGGGGTCTCAAGCAGGTTGATGCAGCGGAGCATTGTGCTTTTGCCGGAGCCCGATGACCCGATTATGGTGACCACCTCGCCACGGTTGACCGAGAGGTTGATGTCAAGGAGCACCTCATGGTCCCCGAAACGCTTGCGGAGATTGCAAAGCTCGATTACCGGACCGTTGTTGTTATTCTGGTCAATCATTCGGCACAGCTCCCCCTTTGTCGATATGTATTTCGGCCTCGGGCGCCGTCTGGGAACCGAAGATGACATAGGTGTCCTTGCCCGCAAGCTTTTTCTCGCAAAAACGCAGAAGCCGTGTGATGGTATAGGTCATGATAAAGTAAAGTATGCAGACAACAAAGTAGGTCTGGAAGGTCTGGAAGTTCTGGCGCTTGATGATTCCCGCAAAGTAATAGAGCTCGGTGACACCTATGACATTGAGAACCGAGGTGTCCTTGATGTTTATTACAAATTCGTTGCTGACCGAGGGCAGGATATTGCGCAAGACCTGTGGAATTATGACATGGAACATGGTCTGCCAGTGGGTCATACCGATGGCAGCAGCCCCCTCAAACTGTCCCTTGTCAATCGAAATAATACCTCCGCGAACTATCTCTGCCATGTAGGCACCCGTGTTGATAGAGACAATAAAAATACCGGCCGGGACAAGCGGCAGGGTGACGCCGCCGGTGGCGAAGGCATAGCCCCAGTATATGACCATTGCCTGTACCATCATCGGTGTGCCGCGGAAAATCTCGATATAAACCGCGATTATGATATTGATTGTTTTTTGAAGTGCCTTGATAAACCGATTTTTCGACTCAGGAGCTGTGCGGATTATTCCGGCAAGCAGTCCGATAATAAGACCGATGACTGTGCTGATAAGAGATATTAATAGGGTAAAACCCACCCCGCGCAGAAGGTCGGGGTAGTATTTTATCAGTATATCTGAGACATCACGAAAAAACTGCATTATTTTTTCTTATAAATGACCACGAGTGTGGACATGTAGTAAACATCCGTAAAATCAATCTGTTCTTCGCGCTCTTCTGTGGGGCTCATGCCTGCGATAATGGCGTCAACCGCACCCGACTGGACTGCGGGGATAAGCGAGTCCCACTCATAGCTGTAGATCTCAAGCTTCATGCCGAGCTTGTCGGCAATATACTGAGCAACTCTGACATCATAGCCGTTGGCATAATGGTTTGCACCTTCGTCATTGGCGATTTTTACGGCACCCAACGAGAAATCCGAGGTCTCGGTCCAGTTGTAGGGTTCGTAGGCGCACTCCATACCAACTTTAAGAGTGCCGTTTGTTGTGGCGGGAGTTTCAGAGGCGAGCGAGTATGAGGTCAGTTTTTCACCCGCACTGAGCTTTATCATTTCAAGCATGAGATTGTCGCGAACCTCGTCGGTAATAGTTGCGAGAACTTCATTTATGCGCTCTCTGAGATCCGAGCCGGTTTTCAGGCCGACTGCAATTCCGACATCGGCAGCGGTTACAGTAAATCCTGTCTCATTATTCACGAAGGGCAGGTAAGCAAGGCTTGAGTCGTTTGAGCATACAGAACGGGCGGTGGGCTCTTCGGCTATATAGCCGTCAATGGTGCCGGCCTTGAGGGCGACCAGCATATCTGTGAACTCGGGGAAGGTGCTGAGCTTGACATCATCGATCTGTTCTGCCGCGTCCGCATGGAAGGTACCTGCCTGTGCGCCGATTTTCATGCCCTTAAGATCGGCTATCGATTTGGCTTCGGCAATATTGCCGGCTCCGCCGGCACCGGGTGTGCAGGAGACGAGTGAAAATGCGAGGATGAATGTGGCGATAATTGCTGCAATTGTCCTTTTCATATTTTATCTCCTTTTTAAAATTAGTTTTTCCGATATTAAACAAAGGCCGTGACAGGCCCTGCCACGGCAATAAACACTAAAGTACTCTGTATGTTTTGTGCGTTATTGCTATGATAGCGCTTCACATATGTGACAGTGTGACGCATATTCTGCGCCACCCCAGCGTCGGCGACTCCATTCAAGTACACCGAGCTTCGGCGAAAATCCCTTTCGGCCGACGGTGAATGACCGTTTGTCCCGGCTTACTATTGATTTCCGCACCTCTATCAATTGCTGATAAGTTATAATATCATACATCGGTGATGATTTCAAGTATCATATAAAAATATTAATAATTCGGCATTTTACACAAATAATTGTTAAATCGTCAATTATATAAGGCATTTTTACTTAATAGCTAAAACAGATAACATTCGGCTTATATTATGAAGAATTGCGATATTTGGTTGGAGTTATACCCTCAACTTTTTTAAAAACATATAAGAACATGAAAAACCTTATACGTGTAATTGATCTTTATAAGCGTTGAGACGGTTTCAGCACTCCACATAATATCCATAGAGTGCCCTGACTGTCGGAAAAAGTATTTTCAACCACCTCGTTTTATGGTATAATAGCCGTAAAGCGAGGTTTTTTTGATATGCCGAAAAAGACAAAAGCAAGCAGCAAGTTAATTAATTTATAGACGGAAGAGAAAAAGTATATGCCGTATACATTACCAAAGCCGGATACAAGAAAGCAACTGCGTTTTGATTGGTTTCCGACGCCTATACAATGCTTTATTTATCGTAACTGGGATACCGTACCGGTTGATGCGATGGCCAGGGTACTGAAGACGGAACCCCAAAAAGTGCTTCAACTGGCCGAAGACATGGGTCTGGATACCGATTCGGTCCCTTCTCCGGAATGGATAAAACGCGGTTACGTGACAATAATAAGAAACAATTGGCATCTGCTGAGTTATGACGACCTTTGTACGCTGCTTGATTGGACACCGGAATATCTGGCATACATTCTACAGGAAGATGACTTCTTGGGTATAAAGCTCGGCAGATTCAAACCGCAAACGTCCGAGCTCGCATTGACCGAACTGAATGCCGAGCAACGGGAACAAACAAAGAAAATACGTCATATAACAGAAAAGCTTCGCGCTAATCTGCCGGGGCAGGAAGCCAATCCGTTTGATTTCTTCAAAGAGGAAAGTTTAATAAAAAGTGATGTTGAACACGAAACCGAGGCGTTGTTTGAATATCGGATTATTTATTCATACTGTGCGGTATATGGCGATGTATTCTCGGATCATGAATTGATTGATGCCTCTTTTCCGGATGTATTGTTAGCCAGATACAGAGATAGCGGAATAAACGGGATATGGACTCAGGGCGTCTTATCAACGCTGGCTCCGTATCCGTTTGATGGCAGAAGCGACAAGCAGTATATTGCCAGATTGGACGGTATCCGTTATCTTATAAAAAAGTTGAATAAGTACGGAATTAAGCTATATCTTTATTTAAATGAACCGAGAGCGATACCTGACAGTTCCATATTAAGTCAATATGAATCGGTAAAAGGAACAAACGCAAATGGCTTATGCAGCTTATGTATGAGTACCGAAACCGTCCGTTCATATCTTTTTGACAGTGTGGCATATGTAGTCAGAAATGCCCCCGGATTAGGCGGGGTATTTACCATTACAGCCTCTGAAAACAGAACGAACTGTCACAGTCACACAAAGCGTTTTCCGTGTAATTGTCCGCGGTGTAAGAATAAAAAAGACACGGAATTATATGCGTTGGCGAATAAAACCATTTGTGACGCGGTCAAATCGGTTGACCCGGAAATGAAGGTGTTTGCCTTTACATGGGGGTGGGAAGCTCCAGAAAAAGCCGAGACCGTCGCAAAAAACACGCCCCGGGAAGTAGGGTTCATGTGTGTCAGTGAGTATGATGTACATAAAAACATACAGGGAGTGGATACACGGGTATCCGATTACTCAATTTCGGTAGAAGGACCGGGAGATATAGCAAAAAGAGTATGGCGGTTTGCAAAAGAACAGGGGCGCGATACTTTGGCGAAAGTACAGATTAACAATTCATGGGAGCTTGCGACGGTTCCTTTTATTCCGGTGTTCGATAAAGTATACAGGAGTATATATAATATTGCGAAAACCCGAAACGTAGACGGTTTGTTTTTAAGTTGGACTTTGGGCGGTTATCCCTCTCCGACGTTGGAAATGATTAAATGCTTTTGTAAAGGCAAGCCACTTCCTGCGCTGAATGAGGTTTATAGAAAATTATTCCCGCATTCCGATATAATAAATCTGTCCCGCTCCTTTACAGCGTTTTCCGAAGCCTTTGATGAATTTCCGTTTTCAATGGGTACAGCATATTTCGGCCCTCAGCATATGGGGCCCGCAAATCTGTTCTGCCCTCATAAAACAGGGTTTGCAGCAACTATGACTTGTTATCCGTATGATGATCTGGACAGGTGGCGCAGTATATTTCCGGAGAATGTTTATTATGAGGCGTTTTGCCGATTGTGTGAAAAATGGAAATACGGCATGGAAGTATTGCAATCGGTGTATAGAAGTGATAAAAGTCTGAAAATGATTTATGAAGTTGCCCATGCCTGCTACCTGCATTTTCTATCCGCAAAAAACGCGATAAAATATCATATGTCCGATACAGATAAAAACGACAAAATAAGAATTCTTGAGAGTGAAAAAACAAACGCTTTTGAACTGCTGAAACTGATGAAATTAAACGCGACAATCGGGTACGAGGCGTCGAATCATTATTTTTATACGCAAATGAATCTGTTTGAAAAGGTTATTAATTGTGAGTACATGCTAAGTTACTTAAACCGTGATCACGTCGGTGGCGTGGAGGAGGTGTAAAAATGATGATATCCACAAAAGGGCGTTATGCCCTGAGGGTGATGATTGATCTGGCGGAACACGACACGGGAGAGTATATCCCGCTCAAGGAGATCGCACAAACCCACCGAGAAAGTAGGTATTAAGTATGGAAGGGTATTTTCAGCGCCTTACCCGGCAGAATTTCCGTTTCGGCCGAATGTGCCGGTGTTGAACTGTTTCCTTAATAAAACTACAAATCAACATATTGCATAATGAAAGGAAGAATACAATGTCTGGAAAATATAAATTCGAAACTCTCCAGATCCATGCCGGGCAGGAAAAGCCGGACCCGGCGACCGACGCACGGGCGGTCCCCATATACGCCACCACATCCTATGTTTTTCGAGACTCCGCGCAGGCCGCGAGGCGTTTCAGCCTTTCCGAGAGCGGCAACATCTATACACGGCTGATGAATCCCACCACCGACGTATTTGAAAAGCGCATTGCGGCGCTGGAGGGCGGGGCGGGCGCGCTTGCGACCTCGTCGGGTGCTGCCGCGGTTACATACGCGGTTCAGAATATCGCGAAGGCCGGGGATCATATTGTCTCGTCCGAGACGCTGTACGGCGGGACCTACAACCTGTTCGCTAACACCCTTGTCGAGCAGGGGATAGAGACCACCTTCGTGGACGGAAGCGACCCGTCAAACTTCGAAAAAGCCATAAGGCCGAATACAAAAGCGATATTCCTTGAGTCTTTAGGAAACCCGAACTCGGATATCATCGACCTTGAAGCCGTATCCGCGATTGCGCACTATTATGGGATACCGGTTATTGTAGACAATACCTTCGCCACACCCTATCTTTTCCGCCCCCTTGAGCACGGCGCGGATATCGTCGTCCACTCGGCTACGAAATTCATCGGCGGCCACGGCACTGTTCTCGGCGGCGTAATCGTGGACGGCGGCAGGTTCGACTGGGCACAGAACGATAAATTCCCAGGGCTCTCAAGGCCGAATCCCTCCTATCATGGCGCCGTTTTTACTGAACTTGCGGGAAATCTCGCGTATATTGTAAAGCTCCGCACAACGCTGATGCGCGACACCGGCGCGACCATAAGCCCGTTCAACTCGTTTCTGCTTTTACAGGGGCTTGAGACACTCTCACTCCGCGTGGAGCGCCATGTGCAGAACGCTTTGCAGGTCGTTGATTATCTGAAAAACCATCCGCAGGTCGAGAAGGTCAACCACCCCTTCCTGGCAACCGGGAAGGCAAAGGAGCTCTACGACAGGTATTACCCGAACGGTGCCGCGTCGATATTTACGTTTGAACTGAAGGGCACGGAGGAGCAGGCGAGAAAGTTCACCGAATCGCTAAAACTCTTCTCTCTGCTCGCCAATGTCGCGGACGTAAAATCGTTGGTTATCCACCCGGCTTCGACCACCCATTCCCAGCTTTCACCCGAGGAGCTTCTGAAAGCCGGCATCAAGCCGACTACCATCAGGCTCTCGATCGGAACCGAGCATATCGACGATATCATAGCCGACCTTGAGCAGGGTTTTGAAGCGGTAAAATGATGAATAATCAACAAGGAGCAGCATTATGTCAAGAATATATCATTCGATAGATCAGCTGATAGGCAAGACCCCGCTTCTCGAGCTGACAAATTACGAAAAGGCAAACAATCTCGGCGCGACAATACTCGCAAAGCTTGAGTACTTCAATCCGGCAGGCAGCGTCAAGGACAGAATAGCCAAGGCAATGATTGACGACGCCGAGAAGAAAGGACTTATTAACAAAGACACCGTCATTATCGAGCCCACCAGCGGCAACACCGGTATAGGTCTCGCCTCGGTGGGGGCGGCGAGGGGCTACAGGCTGATTATCACGATGCCCGAGACGATGTCGGTCGAGCGCAGGAACCTGCTTAAGGCGTACGGCGCCGAAATCGTGCTCACAGAGGGCTCGAAGGGCATGAAGGGCGCGATAGAAAAAGCAAACGAGCTTGCAGGCGAGATAAGAAACAGCTTTATTCCCGGCCAGTTTGTCAACCCGGCCAACCCGGCGATCCACCGCGCAACCACCGGCCCTGAGATCTGGGAGGACACCGACGGCAAGGTAGACATCTTTGTCGCGGGCGTTGGCACAGGCGGAACAATCACCGGTGTCGGCGAATATTTAAAATCCCAAAATCCGTCTATAAAAATCGTTGCGGTCGAGCCCGCGGCGTCCCCGGTGCTATCAAAGGGGGTCTCGGGGACCCATAAAATACAGGGAATAGGCGCGGGATTTGTCCCCGAGGTGCTCAGCACCAAGATATACGACGAAATAATCGCCGTTGAAAACGAAACTGCGTTCTCGACAGCCAGGGCAGTCGGAAAGTCCGACGGAGTGCTCGTCGGGATATCTTCGGGCGCTGCGCTGTGGGCTGCGACCGAGGTTGCCAAAAGACCCGAGAACAAAGGAAAATTCATCGTCGTGCTGCTTGCAGACACCGGCGAGAGATATCTCTCCACGTCACTGTTTGCAGACTGAGGTCACCTGCTGTTACAGGGCAGATCGATATTATTTGATGATGTCTATCGGTTTTGGGATGTTTTTGCGAAAAACTACACAGTGATAGTTCATATCAGAGAAGCATCGGGCTTATGCTTATAGCTGAAAATGTCAGATGGGACGCCGAAAACCGCATCTGTGGCATAACAATTGCATGTTGCAAAAAATTGCAAGCTGTATTATAATACATAACGTAGGAAACCTCTTACATCAGCGCCAGAATTTTGATAATTATTTTAAGGAGGTTGACACATGCGAAAAATTTCATTGTTCCTTCTTGTTTTCGTTATGTTGCTTGCCGTCGCGGCTTGCAACGACGGCGGTTCAGAAGATTCGACGACAAGCACCGCTGAGACAACCACCGGTGCTTCCGGCACGACCAAGGCTCCCGAAACGACCCAAGCCCCCGAGACGACCACAAAACCCCCGGAGGGGACAACAACGGCTGAGACAACCGCACCTTCTGCCCAATATGGCGAGAACGAGTACGGAACCCTTCCCGATACCGAACTGGTGGCCTATAAAGTCCTGCTTCCCGCTCAGCTTCCCGACGGGTCGCCTATCGAGAATTTCGTGCGTCCTATGTGCCTTGACGAGACATTTGATTCCGATGGGATCGGCGAGCATTACATGATT
Organism: Eubacteriales bacterium; assembly: GCA_050946195.1. Classification (GTDB taxonomy): domain Bacteria; phylum Bacillota; class Clostridia; order Oscillospirales; family CAG-272; genus UMGS1002. The sequence goes on along the minus strand of JBMNUI010000027.1, from coordinate 10,628 downwards.
TCGGGCAACTCGTCGCCTCAGGCAAAGTTTGTCACCATCCAGGAAGGTGCGCTCTACGGCACGGCCCTCAATATCAGCGCCTACGGCCAGAGCGTCGATAAACGGGCAGAGGTCGAAGTTATGCCGCTCGATCCCATGTCACCGGTGGGCGCGAAGGGTGTTCTGTTCTGGGTTGATTTCTCCAATACCGACATTCAGACCGATACATCAAAGGCATATAAATGCTGCGCCTCGGTTACCTTCAACAGAAACGACTTCAGAGCCAACAAGGAGAACAACGGCTCAATAGGTTACTATTATCAGAACGGCCAGTGGTACGAGACAAAGAACATTACCGCCTGCCGTATGGAGCTTCCCGATCAGTTCATTGGTTGGGTCTACATCCCCGCTACCTCTTACATAAGAACCAGCGACAAATCCCCCATTGCCGACGATGAGGGCAGATTTACCGACTTTGCCTTGGTCACCAACATGCGCCTCTACACAGACGGCTATGTTTACACCGATTCGCCTGACAAGTACATTATCTTTGATGAGATTTTGTTCGTATACTGATTAACCGACAACAAAGCACCTCCGGGCCTCATGCGAGGCCCGGAGGCTTTTGTCAGCTGGCATAATTTTGATTTGAGCGGAAAGGGAAGTGCTTAACCACGATAAGAAATCAAAAATCTTTTTTGCTTTGGCCGCGCTATCAGAAGCTCATGTTTTTCATGAACAGCTCGGAGAAGCGCGGAAGGGTATTGAGGTCGAGAACCTCACAGCACCGGGCTATATCCGAAATTTTGTCGGCCGCCGCACTGTCGCACAGGCAAGCTTCGGCGCCGGCCAGCGAAGTATTGCCGACGACGCAGAATTTTTCAGGGTCAATATCCGGCAGAAGCCCGGTGCGCATGGCGCTTGCGGTGTTCAGATAATAACCCAGCCCGCCGGCGATGTAGATTTTTTCGATATCGTCAATGCCCACCCCTGCATGCTCAAGCAGGGCGGTAAATCCCGCAAATATCGCGCTTTTTGCAAGCTGAAACTCCCGCACATCTCGCTGAGTAAGCCTGATGTGCGGTATTTTTTCAAATTGTAGCAATCGGTTCTCGGATTCGCTCACCTGCCGCCCCCGCGCCTCTTGGGTACCGCAGAGCGAAAAGTCGCCGTCTTCCATGTACCCGGTCTTGTCAATTGCGCCGGCATCAAGCAGCGCCGCCACAAGGTCGACCAGTCCGCTGCCGCAGATGCCCGCCGGTGGGAGGTCTCCTATGGTGCTGTAGGTGAGAATCCCGGGGAAGTCTTTTGAGAGGCCGACACGGCTCACAGCACCGGGTATCCCGCCGGTACCGCAGGAGATATTGGCGCCCTCAAGCGCCGGCCCCGCCGCGGCAGAGGCCGCAATGAGCCTATTTCCCCCGGTTCTGCCGGTGTAGAGGACTATTTCGCCGTTCGTGCCGATGTCCATGAGCAACGAAGGCCTGCTGTGACGTGTCATCTGCGAGACATATACCCCGCCGGCGATGTCGCTCCCGATGTATGCCGAGGCCGAAGGGAGCACGGTCACCCGCTCAACCGGCAGCCCCAGAGAGGCGCCGTCATAGTCGCGCCGCTCCGTGAAGGCCGGTGTGAAAGGATAGGTCCCGATGCCCTCGGGCGAGATACCGCAGAAGATATGGAGCATGGTGGTGTTGCCGGCGACGCAAAGATAATCGGGTCTGGCGTCCGGATATTCGGAACCAAAGTCGCATATGATTTCCGCGGTCCTCTCGCGCACAAGTCGGCAAAGCTTATCGAGCCGCCCCTCACTGCAGGCTACAATGCGGCTTATAACATCGGCACCAGAGCTGCGCTGAGGGTTGAGACACGACCGGGTTGCAAGAACCTCCCCGGTTGCCCTGTTGACCAGCGAGGCGGCCAGCGTGGTGGTGCCGATATCAAGCGCGACACCATAGCCCGCCTCCCTGCCTGCCGCCTGCCGCGCGGCGTGAGTTGTCAGCCCGCTGCCGCTGCTGCCGGGGAGTGAAATTTCAGCGCCGGCCGGGGTACACACAGCCCGGCAGGCCAGTATCTGTCCCTGCTCGTCGGGCGGGTATTCGCTCCCGTCACATTGGAGAAATCTCCCGCTTTTGACATTTACCCGGCACTTGCCGCAGGTCCCCCGCCCGCCGCAGTCGGCGGGAATCTCATAGCCCTGCAAGGTCAGCCAATCAATCAGCCTTTTCCCCGCGGCCCCGGGCGGAATAAGTATGTTTGCCATTTGTTTATCCTGAAGCGCCCGCAAAAGCCGGCGCGCCTATATTCTTATCTTTTTGATTTCTTCGGCGTAATACTGGACAAGCTCGAATTTGGTGCCCGGCATCAGCCTGTGGTCGGGACAGGGGATAAATCCGCCGAGGGCTACAAGTCGCTTTAACCGCTCAATCTCGGCGTCAACCGCCGCCTTGTCGGCGCAGAGCGCCAACTTGTTCATCCCGCCGACCCCGAGCATTCCCGGACCGTATTTTTTACGCGCCGCCTCAAACTGATCCCCCCAGACTCCGACCTCTATCGGGAACATGATATTGACCCCGTTTTCAAACCATATGGGAAGCAGTTTGTCCACTACCCCGTCACAGTCAAGCGACACTAAGTCAATACCGTATTGTCTTAGCAGGTCACCAAAGCGCTTGTAGTGCTTTCCGCAGAGCTTGTTGAAAATCTCGGGCGAAATAAGCGGGCCGCCTTTATAGCAGATATCCTCCCAATAGTGTGCGAAATCGAATTTTGCGCCGGCTTTCAGCACCTCCTCAAGGCACTTGTACTGCATGTCAGCATATGTGTCCACGATGTCGGCCAGAAGGTCCTCGTCCTCGTCGTAAATCAGGTAGCTGAGCCCCACAAGGGAGGTCATGTTCCGAATCGCACCTAAAATGCTGCCTGCCGAGATGCCTATCGGCACATCAAGCTTTTCGTAAACTTTTTCGTTGAAGGTGCGGAAAAAATCATAATTTACCCGCTCGGGGAAAAACTGCATTCTGGGTTTGTACAGTTTTTCAAAAGCCTCACGGTCTTTGAGCAGATAGTCGTCCTCGGCCGGGATCGAGACCACCCCGGGGCGCACCTTCTCAATGACGCCGTAGCTGTTCTGAACGCGCCGGGTACCGTCAGGCAGCACCTCGATAACCTTCTGCTCAAACTCAGGATGAAGACGCTTTGATGCGCCGTATGTATGCGACCAGTTGTAGTCCCAGCCGATTATCTTGTCGAGCTCTCTGTCATAGGCGTTGCTGTCCCGCACCTTTTGGGCCAGTTCCTGCGGGATTTTCCCCTGAGCTGCCCATTCGTACAGCAGCTCGCGCCAGTATCCGAAGTGGACAGCGGGCAGCCGGTCTGCAGGTTTGTAGTGCAGAATGTTCAAGGTTCTTTCCCGGTTTGTCATATATTATCCCTCCGGTTCTCAGAAAATACGGGACAGGGGGCGATTGTGGCGTCTTTGTGTGTTACAAGCTCCGCGTATTCTCTCAACAATTGTACATATGTGCGGTAGTTTTCTATAGATACGTCGGGCGGCGTCTGATGGTCGCAGGACGGGATAAATTTACCCCGATGCATGCTGGGCAGAAGCCGCTCAAACTCAGCCCGCATGGCAGCCTCGCCGTGCTTCATGCACATTTTGTCGAAATGTCCGAGAAAGGCCATTTCCGGCTGCTTGTCAAGGTAAACCGAAACATCCACGCCAGCCCGCCGCTCAAGCGGGAACATCCCGTCAGCCCCTACCGAGGCATACCAGTCAAGAGCCAGCGTGATATCCCCGTCCGAGTCTATAAATACCGGCACGCCGTATTCGTGTATCACCGGTATCACCTTTTTGTAAAAGGGCGCCAAAAACTCGTCAAAAAGCTGCTTTGAGATCATAGGCCCGTTGTTGTAGCTCATGTCCTCGGCAAAGCTCATAAAGTCAAAGTGAAACCTCGGCAAAAGATACCGAAAGAGCTCGACAAGCCAGTCGGCATACTCGTCGCAGATTCGACGGTAAAGCTCGGGATGGTCATAAAAGCTGTACAGGTGGTTTTCTATCCCGAAAAGCACACGGGGATACCAGAAAGCGCCCTCCACAGTAAGAAAATGCAGCGTTTTCCCGTCCTCATGCTGCCGGTGCAGCAGTTCAATACGCTCCTCGGTGACAACAGTCCTGACATCCGGAAAGAGCGTCGGGAGGATTTTTTCATAATCGTGCTCGTCGGCCATAATGCCGGCCCCGCGCGCCGGCTCCTTAGGCGTGCTTTTTGTCCGGTTTTTTACCGAGAGCTGCAGGCATCTGTCAAGCCCGAAATACTCCTGCAGCGAGCCGACCGTGGCGGCGGCATCTTTCGGCAGGCCTTCACTCAGCCAGCGCTCAACCGTCAGCTTCCACCACGGCGCCCATTCGATGACCGGCAGTCGGTCAAAGGGCTTTCCTGAGAGCAGATTTCTGAATCTTTCCGAGGCTTTCATTACACTCCTCTTTCAACTTTATTTATTGTAAGAGTCGCATGCGGCGCTGAAAAACGCCTCGATATTCTCCCACGGGGACCTCGGAGGTATGTCGCAGCCCGACGAGAGCACAAAATTCGGGTACTTCGAGCAGCGCTCGAGCAGCTCGGTTGTTGCCTTGTATATGCTCTCAGGTGTGCCGTTGAGAAACTGTCCCGTCGGAGATACATTTCCCAGCACCAGTTTATCAGGCGGCATTTTTTTGAGAATGTCATCAAGATTAATGGCATTCCCAAAGTGGTAGGCCACAGCGCCGTTGGTGCTGAGAGATTCGGTCATGTAAGGGGTATTTTGCCCGCAGTTATGATAGAACACGCAGAAACCGCTGTCAGAGACGGCCTCAATTATTCTCTTTACATAGGGCGCTGAAAACTCGCGCTCAAGTTCGGGAGACAGCAGACCGGCCAGTGGCTCGGCCATGAGTATGCCTATTGCTCCGGTAGACTTATAGGCTTTGGCGTACTTAATCAGAAATTCGGTGGTCTTCTCAAGCGTGGCGATGACAAAATCGGGGTCGACGAGGCAGTTTGCCAGTGCTTCGGATACGTCCATGAGCCGCCCGGCCAGTGAGAAGGGGCCAATAATCCCAGCCAGCACCGGCCGGTCTTTGATGAGTCGGCAGGCCAGTTTTGCCGCCTCAATATAAAGAACGGTTCTCCCTTCGCCTACCTCGGGAACTCCAAGCGCTTTTGCTTCCTCCTCGTCGCTGATAAGCCTGCCGACAACCGTCGGGATTTCGTTCTCTGAGGCTTTTATCTTGCAGCCGAAGGCCTCAGCCTCAACCGACAGATCCATCATAGATAGAGATACAGCCGACTTAACTCTGTCGGCTACCGCCTTCATACCCTTTGCCTGCAATTCGGAGCTGTGTGTAAGCTCGTAAACAGATACTCCCAAAAGCTGAACCGAAGGGAAAGACAATATCGGTAAGGGATTGCCGCTCTTCGGCAATCCTGAAAGCCAGTCTCCAAGGTTCATATGCATAAATTCTTTCACCTAAATGATTTTAATTCGGCAGTCTTCACTTCGCCCCCGACGAGGCGGCGAAAGCTCTTTGGGGCCATGCTGACAATTTTTCGAGAGCCCGGCAACCTCATTCTTCAAAGAAGGCGCGGGCCGCCATTGCGGCAGAGGCGGCGTCAGGCGCGTAGCAGTCGGCGCCTATTTCGTCGGTAAACTGCTGGGTTATCGGTGCGCCTCCGATCATCACCTTGACCCGGTCGCGCAGTCCTGCGGCGACCAGCGCGTCAATTATTTCCTTTTGTCCCATCATTGTCGTGGTAAGCAGAGCCGAGAGGCAGACCAGCTTTGCACCGGTATCGCGCACGGCACTCACCACCTGCTCGGGTCCGACATCAACACCGAGGTCAATGCACTCGATCCCCTGTCCCTCAATCATCATCTTTACAAGGTTCTTGCCGATATCGTGCATGTCGCCCCTCACCGTGCAGATAATCGCCTTGCCGAGCGGCTTTACCCCGCTTGAGATGAGCGCCGGGCGCAAAACTTTGAGCCCCGCGTTCATTGCGCGGGCCGCAACAAGCACCTCGGGCACAAAAACCTCGTTGCGGCGGAACTTGTCGCCCACTTCGTTCATGCCGGCAACCAGCCCTTGATTCAGAATATCAGCCGGGGAATAGTTTTCGGCCAATGCCTGCTCGACAAGCGCAGACACCTCTTTGGCCCGTCCGCGCTGAAGTTTTTCGGAGATCTCATTTAAGAGGCTCATTGTCAGCTCTCCTTGCTTTTGATTTGTACCTAATTATACCACGCACATTTGGCAATATCAATGCATTTCCGGGTTGTTTGTAGCACTATTTTGCTATAATTTACAACGGGTAACATACAGTATATTTTCTGAATTACTTGGCAAATTCGGTTCCGAGCTTTGCTTCTTCGATAACCCGGACAATCTCCATTGCCTGCTCGGAGGTGATGGGATAGGGCTTGTTGTTGCGGTACGCATCATAAAAGTAATCCCAGATGACATCGGTCTCGTCCTTGGGACTGAGCTCAATAGTTTCCTCTTTCCATACAAGTGTCTCGGCGTTTCCGTATGAGGAGCCCAGCGGAGGTGTTGACGGGTCGGCTTTTATGGGTAAAAGCTCGACCGAAGGGTCAAGGTATTTTATTTTCAGAGTGTTTTTCCTGCCGACAAGGGTACCCTTGGTTCCGTAGACCATATATTCCGGCACCGGCAGGGCGACGCCGCCGCTTATCTCAACATCGACGATTCTTCCGTTCACACCCTTGAATACCAGCTTGATATGGTCCTCCGCATCCCCGACAGCGGTAACACGCTTGATCTCGGCAAAGAGCTTTTTATACCTTCCTCCGCAGAATATGAGGGCGTGGTCGATGATGTGAGGTCCCCAGTTGAGAAGCTGCCCGCCGCCGAATTCCTTTATGGCCTGCCAATCGTTGCGGCGCTGATACCCGTTTCTCGCAAGCCTTATCTCGTAAACGTCCCCGAGGATACCAGAACTTATAATTTCATTGACTTTAATGAAGCCTTCCTCAAAGCGTCTGTTGTGGCGCACGTAGATTTTGGGGCCGGCGGGCTGACTTCCGAGCCTGACAAGCTCTTTTGCCTGTTCATAAGTCTCGCAGAAGGGCTTCTCAACCAGTACGCTTTTGCCTGCAAGCAGCGCCATTTTTGCGTGTTTGTAATGGTCGCAGGAGCGGGTTGCAATATCCACGACCTCGACTTCCGGGTCGCCTATAAGATCCGCGATTCTGTCGTATGTCCTGCACCCGAACTCCTCGGCGTATCTTTCGTACCTTTCTTTTATAAGGTCGCAGGCGGCCACCACCCTGAACTTGTCGGGGCGGGCCAAAAGGCACTCCCTGTGTACCGACATGCCTATTCTTCCGAGTCCCACTACACCCATTCTTATCGGCTGTGACATAGTTTCCTCCATGCGATTATGATTATTTATTCTTTACCAGTTTGTCTGCCAGCGGCGGGGCTGTCCCCCGGCATCGGGGAATAAGCGGGTCCTTGGTTTTGAATTCTTTATCTTTTCCTCAAGCAGTGAGTCAAAAAGCTTTGTGTCCAGATCCTTTACTGATACCCTTTTGCCTGTCCAGGATGACAGGTAGGCGGCGTTTGAGAGGGCGATTTCGTTTATTCCGTCGCATCCCGGCGCAAGGAGTTCTTCTCCGTAAAGCAGGGCATTTGTAAAGTTCTGAATTATTCCGCTGTGCGCCGCTTCTTTTTCTGTCTGCTCAAACACCTGCTCGTGGAGCTCGTACTTCGGAAAGCCTTTTGGTTCGGTAAAGCAGAATTCGCGCTCGTCGACATCGAGCAGGTATACGTTCAGTTTGCGCTTCTCGATAATCAGTTTTCCGCGGCTGCCGCTTATCTCAAGGCGGTTGGTCCCCGGATATTCTCCGGTTGAGGTAATGAAGGTCGCGGTCGCTCCGCTTTTGTAGTAGCCTATTATGGTGGCGTCGTCCTCTACTTCGAGGTCATGCCATTTTCCTTCGGCGCAGGTGGCGTAAATCTCGTCGGGCATGCCGAACATCCACTGCCAGAGGTCAAGGTTATGGGCTGCCTGGTTGAGCAGCACTCCGCCTCCTTCGCCCGCCCAGGTCGCCCTCCACAAGGCCGAATTATAGTAGCTCTGGGTACGGTACCAGTTGGTTATTATCCACACAAGGCGTTTCGGCATGCCGAGAGTTCCGCTTTGAACGAGTTCCCTCGCTTTTTGAAACAGGGGATTCGTCCTCTGGTTCCACATTATTCCGAACACCCTGCCGCTCTTTTTGGCGGCGTTGTTCATTTGTATGACATCGCTCACTCTGACACCGGCGGGCTTTTCGGTCAGCACGTTGAGACCGGCGCAAAAGGCCTCTGTTGCAATCGGCGTATGCAGGTAATGCGGCGTTGCAATAATCACCGCGTCAGCAATTCCCGAGCCGAGCAGCTCTTTGTAGTTTTCGAACACCGCGACATTGTAAAGCTCGGCGGCTTTTTTTAACTTATCGGTGTCGATGTCGCAGACGGCAGCAAGCTCCGCGTCCTTTATCTTTCCGTTAAATATGTTTTTTGCGTGAGTCGAGCCCATGTTGCCGAAGCCGATTATACCGAATCTTACTTTATTCATATGTACCATTTCTTCCCGGCGGTTTGCATCTATTACCCGGCAATTCCAACCGGAGAAAACACCGCCGTAAAAGGATTTTTATTCAAGTCCTTTGGACCTGAGATATTTGTAACTCTTTTCAAGCTCGTCAAACGGGTCCTTGCCGTAGCTGTTGTCCTGCTCGACCAGAAGATATTCGGTTCCCGCCGACTCTGCCGCCGAAATGACAGCGTCAAAGTTTATATTGCCGTATCCTACCGGCGCCATTCTCTGTTCCTTTTTGAACATGACAAGGTCTTTGAGGTGAATGCACGGGACACGGCCCCTGAGCTTTGAGATCCATTCTGCCGGATTCCCTCCGCCGACCTGCACCCAATAAGTATCGAGCGTGAATCCCAGACAGCCAGCGGGGAATGAGCTTATAAGCTTTTCAAGATAGGTCAATTTTTCGTTGTATTTGCCGAACTCGAAGTGATGATTGTGATACATGAGATACGAACCGTTGTCGCTTACGGCTTTTGCGACCGGGAGAAATTCTTCGATGAATTCATCTAACTTATCAAGGCCATCGCACCCGCCGGGGAGCGAGCCTATCCCGATGTACCTGCAGCCGAAGACATTGTGCGCCCTGACAACTCCTTCGGGGTCTTTGCGGATTTCGGCGGGGCTGGTATGGGTGATAACGCAGGAGAGCCCGGTCTGCTTGAGCTGCTCTGCAAGCCATTCGGGCTCGTATTTGCAGGTGCCCGAGACCTGCACGGAAGTATAGCCTATGTCGGCTATCTTTTTTAAGGTCTCGGCAAAGTCTTTGGTGGTCTGACAATACTCGCGGACCGTATATAACTGTGCTCCTATTTTCATGACCGGCAATTCCTTTCAGTTTATATTGTCAATTATACCTTTCAGCGAATTGACCGCGGTATCGAATGCTTGTGCGTGTGACAGATAGCGGCGGGCTGCAATATGGCTTCTCTCGCCCTCCTTCTCGAGCGCCGAAAGCCCGTGGAAGACCGCAAGATGAGGTTCGAGGGTCAGCACCTCCCCGCCGTTATCCCTGTAGCGCACAAGGAGTTCGGCGATATTGCATATCCCTTCGCCGGCGGGGACTATCGTGCCATTTTCGGCCACGTCTTTTATGTGAAGGTACTCGACATATGGCCCCAGCACCTCCCATGCGGGCAGTACCTCCTCGCCGCAGCAGGCAAAATTTGCGGGATCGAATACCGCGCGGAGTTCGGGCAGCGCTTTATGGATTTCCTCACACCTTGAGGCGATGTCGCCGAATATTCCTTTTTCGTTTTCGTGGCAGAGGGTGATTCCGGTCCCCTTTGCGGCCTCAAAAAACCTTGATAATCTATCGAGCACTTCGTCACGCAGGCTGTCGGAAATTTCAATGCCCGTATGGTAGAAGCTGAACAGGCGGATATTCTTTGCTCCGAGTATATGCGCGATTTCAAGCGTATTGAGGAATTTGTCAAAGTGGGGGGAAAAATCAGCTTTAATTTCGATTTTCCCTATCGGTGAGCCAACAGACCATACCGAAATACCTTCATTTTCAAGCTTCTTCTTTATCTCTTGTGCTTCGTCGGGCGTCAGGCTTGAGACGTTTTTGCCGTCAACTCCCCTTATTTCAAGAAGGCTTATCCCGTTTCGCTTCATGGCCTCAATCTGCCCGGCAAGCGTCTTGTCGGCTTCGTCGGCAAACGCGGCGAGTCTGAACATGTTTTCCGCCATTTTTGGTTTATATCCTCCAGAACTCTATCTTGTTAAATTATAGCACATTTCGTGGGGAAAACCAATAGTTTTATCGGCTCAGAAGGCAGGATTTTGTTCAGGCCGTCTTTTTTAATGCGACAGTACTAGATAGTGTCTACACGAGATAGACAAGAGAACAAAAGTGTGATATAATATGTGTAACGACTGAAGAAGCAGGTGTTACACATAGAAAATGCACAGCACAGACATGATATATCAGATGAAGTATGGGCATTAATCGAACCACACTTACCCGGACAACGCGGCCAATGGGGTGGAATAGCACAA
>JBMNUI010000026.1:0-25644 GCA_050946195.1 Eubacteriales bacterium | reverse complement strand
GGTTGAGGGGGATGACGCACTCCCCGTCGTAAACATTCTTGACGGTATTGTATATTTCCTTTATATCATATCCCTTGTCAGCGATAAGGGTACACTCCTTCACCGAAACGATTTCATTGACTTTTTTTCATACATACTGATTCGCGACTCCGACTACATGGCACCCTGCGCTCAGGGCGACTACACCATTCAGTACGACGTCAAGTACATAGGCGCCAAGAACAGTGAGAGATATGCGGTTATTATTCTGAACTACGATGGTTGCGACAGCTACAACTCGGCTCATGTCCGCATTGCCGGTTCGGGCAACAACCAGGTTAGATTCCTCAGAACATGGTATACTTACGATGCCCCCGGCGACTACTATGCAGCCGACAAGAATGACAGTGACGGGACATCAACAATAATCAAAAAGCTGACAGGTGCCGATTATGACTCTAACGTATATGCGCTTAAGGACAAGTGGATAACTATCAGATATCAGGCAAACTATAATGAAGGTCCCACGATTTACATCCGCGACAACAGCCAGCCCGGCTCCGACTTTGTCTGCGTGTCAAAGACCGACCCGACGAATGCGAATGGAATTTTCTACTGGAATGCGATTTCCAATTACGCCGTAGCGCTCAAGCTCGGTGCCACCATTGACGGCTATCTTGACAATATAGCCATCTGGACAGGGCTTGGCGATATGCCGACCGACACCAGCACGGCGATCTACGAAGCGACCATCGCCGATTATCTTGCCGAGGTAGGAAAGAAATAAGAAATGAAAAAGACCGGGATGCCACAGCATCCCGGTCTTTTTATGTGCCTGCAAAAGCCGCCGGCCTGCCCTTCGGGAAGGCCGGGAGCGAAGCCCCAGGCAAGTCAGCGCTTTTTTGCTTTTTTTATCCTGAAGAACCTCCGCAAAAGCGGCGCCAGGAACCCGGGCGAGCGGAACACAATGATTTTCATATGAATACCATGCCCTTTCTGCATAGCCGGGTCGGCTGCAAGGCAACCGAACCCGCTGCTCGATACTTGTGTGTTCGCCGCCGGTGTCGGCCGGGCGGCGCTCTCTGCTTTCAGTATATGCAGGCAGGCAGGCTGTTGATTATTCGGAATACAACACAAAGTATCAGAGGAGGCTTATTTATCCCTGCTCTCGATAATGAAAATACCGCCGTGGCGCACCGAAACCAGCGCGCAGTTGCCCTCAATCTCATTTGAAACCGCAAACTGCAGCCGGCGTGCAATCCTTGCATTTTTAAGCGGGAATTTGCAGCCTTCGACCGTAACACCTCTGACCTTATCGTCGCAGGCGAGTACCGAGAGGTACTTGTACCCGCTCCTCGGTATCAGCACGCTTGAGTTTTTCAGGTATCTCACCCGGTTAAATCCGCTGAGCGCCAGCGCAAATATGCCGCGCGAGCCTAAATCCTCAAGAATTCCGAGCAGAGACAGGGTGTGGTCGAGCCTGCCGTCGAGCCCTCCGATAAAGATAAAATTGTCGGCTCCCCGGCTAAGCGCAATCTCGACGGCAAGCTGGGCGTCGGTAAGGTCCTTTTCGGGAGGGTAGTTTATAACCTCTATTTCCCCGGGTATGCTGTACCCGCCCAGCGAGTCCATATCGCCGAGCAGGATATCCACCCGCTCCCCCAGTTTTTCGGCGTTGAAGTAACCCGAATCGGCGGCAACAGACAGCTCGCCGGGTGCCGGGTGCTCGGTTATGTTCTGCGGCAGGATTTCCCCGTCAAGATATATATAAGCCTTCATTGAATATGCTCCTTGGTTGCAAGTGTCGTTTTCAGTCCCACGGGCGCTTGTCCTTCAGAATTTCGTAGAGCTCCACATAGCTTTGGTGCCTTGAGGGGGAAATTTTACCCTCCCTCACCGCCGCAATAATGGCGCAGCCCTCCTCTTTGGTGTGGCTGCATTTGGTGTAGCGGCAGCGACCGAGCAGCTCTCCGAATTCGCGAAAGGTCAGAGGCAGGTCCTCTTTTGAGAAGTAGTCGAAGCGCTCGAAGTCGAGCAGCGAAAATCCCGGCGTGTCGGCGATGAACCCGGCCGGCCGGCCAGGACGCAGCACCGGATACAGGGTGACACGGCGGGTGGTGTGCCGCCCGCGCTGAATTTTTGTGCTGACATCAGAGGTTTCAAGTTCAAGCCCCGGGAAGAGCAGGTTCATAAGCGTGGATTTCCCCACCCCCGACGCGCCGGCAAATGCGGCGCTGTGCCCGGGCAGGGTGCTGTCGATAAAGCGGCGCAGGGCGTCAACCCCTTCGCCGGTGCGGCAGCTTGTGCGAAATACATCAAACCCGGCAAGCCGGTAAATCTGCTCAAGCTCGGCCGCACGGCCGGGGTCAAGCTCGGACTTGTTGATGATTATGACCGGCAGAATTGTGTTGAATTCAGTGATTGAGATAAGCTTGTCCGCCATGCCGGTATCGGGCTCGGGACTGGCCGCCGCCAGAGTCACGAATATGTAGTCGATATTGGCGACCGGCGGGCGGATGAGCCGGTTTTTGCGCTCAAGTATCGAGGTTATCACGGCGCAGGTGGGGTCGTTCTCGCGTTCGAACCCTACCATGACGATATCCCCGACAACCGGCGTTTCTTTTATGTGCCGAAAGACACCCCGGGCGCGGCAGCCGAATTCCTGCCCCGCCGGGGTGGGAGTGTCGGTTATGACGGTATACAGGCCGCCTGTGCTGCAGGTTATCCTTCCTTTATATTCAACCATATCACCATCCCTTTGCTTTTGATCTTGTGGGCTGTAACGGTGCCGGAGAAGTGATTACTATCCCCCGCCGAGGCTGACCGTGAGATATATTTTTGTCCCGGCCCGCACGCGGCTGCCGAAGGGCTCGCTCTGCGCGATCACGGTTCCTGCCGGCTTTGGCGATTTGACATATTCGGTCTTGCCGACAAGCAGGCCGACCGAGAGCAGCTTGGTTATCGCCGCGGTCTCGCCCAGGCCGGTCAGCGCCGGCACCACCACATACTCAAGTTCCTGCCCGAGGCTGACATAGAGGGTGACGGTGGCGCCTGTTGGCAGGTCGGAATATGCCGGCGGGGAGGTGGAAATGACCGTGCCGGCAAGTGCGGTCGCACTGTACTGTTGTACAATACTTACACTAAAGCCAAGTGACCGCAGCTCAAGCTCGGCCTCGGCGCAGTTGTCCCCGGTGAAGTCGGGGAGGATTATAGTCTCGGGCCCGCGGCTGAGCATGAGGGTCAGCGCACAGCGCCGCTCGCCCTTTTTCACCATCCGGGCGGCGCCGGCCGGGGGATACTGTGATATTATCGTCCCGGCGGGGCTTGAGTTGTCGAATTTGTATTCTATGTTTATATCAAAAAGCTCGGGGTCCACGGTCCCGGCAGAGTAGACCGAGCCGCAGAAGTCGGGGATAGTCACCCGGACAAGCCCGCTGCGGTCGGGGAGCACGACGGTGGCGAAAGCCGTAATCCCGGCCAGCAGCGTAATAAATACTGAGGCCGCCGCAATACCCAGAAGGGTGTTCATGGAGCGGTCGAGAGAGTTGCCTATCCGCCGGAAAAACACCCCGGCCGGGGTTATGTGAGTCACCCGTCGGCGCTGCCGCACCACCGCCCGGTAGTAATTATTCCTGACCTTCCCGCCGCCCTTTTGCGTACTGTTCATCCGGAGCACCTCCGATCAAATATGTAAGGGCGTCAGGCAGCTGCTGAGCTTATTATCTTTCCCTTTAGGGCGGTAAACTTCGATTTTAGTATTTCTAAAAATGGGGCAGTAACTCAATACATATTTTATTAAAAGTTTTTTGAGGATTCTCAAGGAACTTTTTTCAAAAAAGTTCCTTGAGCGGGGGTACGGGGGCAACGCCCCCGTTCTCCGCACTTTCGCGGCGAAGCTGGCCGCAGGAGGCGTTTATGTCGGCGCCGAGGCGCCGGCGCAGGGTGGCCCTGATCCCCCGGCGCTCGAGGACTGCTGCAAAGGCCCGCGGGTCGGCGGCCTTGGCATCGGGGCTTGCCGGCTCGCGGCCGCTCACCTTGTTCTGCGGGATGAGGTTGACATGTATCGGCATTGGCCCGTCTGCCCGCAGGCGGGAGTTGAGGAGGTTTGCGAGTTTATTTGCATCGGCGGGGCTGTCGTTTAGCCCCGGGATGAGGATATATTCAAAGGAAATCCGCCGGCCGGGTCCGGAGCGGTAGTATTCGCGGCAGGCATCGAGCAGCTCGGCGATACTCCAGCGCCTGTTAACAGGCATTATGCGGGAACGCAACTCATCATCTGCGGTGTGAAGCGAGACAGACAGGGTTATCGGCAGCCCCTTGCCGCGCAGCCTTCTGATTTTGTCAACCAGCCCGCAGGTCGAGAGCGAGATATGTCTGTAGCCGATATTCAGCCCATATTCATGATTGACAAGATGCAGGAATTTTATAACATTGTCGTAATTGTCGAGCGGCTCGCCGATGCCCATGAGGACTATATTTGAAATCCGCTCGCCGGCATCAAGCTGCGCCGCGATGACCTGCCCTAAAATTTCACCGGGGGAGAGGTTGCGCACCATGCCGCCGATAGTCGAGGCGCAGAAGGCGCAGCCCATGCGGCAGCCCACCTGGGTTGAGACGCAGATGCTGTTGCCATGTCTGTATTTCATCAGCACGCTCTCAATGCAGTTGCCGTCGGCAAGCCCGAGGAGGTATTTTATCGTGCCGTCAAGCTTTGAGACCAGCTTTCTGCGCACCTCGGGCAGGTAGTATGACGCGGCGGCACGCAGCTTAGCTTTGGTGGCCTTGCCGATGTTGGTAATTTCGTCGGGCGAGAGGCCGCGGTGCAGTCCCTCAAAGAGCTGGCGCGCGCGGTAGCCTGGCTCGCCGAGCGAGGCCATGAGCGAGACCAGCTCGTCGGGGAGCAGCGAGAGTAGATCGTGGCGGGGTTTTTCCATTTATTTCAGTCCTTTTTCATGCAGGCTATAAAAAATCCGTCGGTGTGGTGGGTATCGGGATACAGTGTTATCATGCCGCCCGTCGACAGCCCGCCGGCAGTGAAGGGCGAGGGGTGATAATCGGGGTGCCCGTCAAGAAAGCGGCCAACAACCTCCTCGTTTTCCTCGGGAAGAATAGTGCAGGTCGAGTATACAAGCAGGCCGCCGGGCTTTAGGTATTTTGAACAGTTGTCGAGTATCGCATACTGGACCTCGGGCAGGCCGGCGACGTCAGCCGGGTTTTTGTAGCGGATTTCGGGCTTTTTTGCCATCACGCCGTAGCCCGAGCAGGGGACGTCGCAGAGCACACGGTCGGCGGCGGCAAAGAGGGCTGGGTCCGGCAGGCTTGAGTCGCCCGGCGCCGCCTCGATTATCTCAATTCCCAGCCGTCCCGCACCCGAGCGTATGAGCGAGAGCTTGTTTTCATGTAGATCAAACGACAGTACACGCCCGGAATTCTCCATTGCAAGAGCTATGCCAAAGCTTTTTGAGCCGGGGGCGGCGCAGGCGTCGATTACGGTCATCCCCGGGCGGGCATCAAGCGCGCGCACGCAGAGCTGCGAGGCTTCGTCCTGCACGAAGAAAAGCCCCTCGTCAAAGCCGGGGAGGGTTGCCGGCGGAGCGGCGTCAAGGCAGATGCCGTCGGGCGAGAGGGGCGTGGGGGCGGCGGATATGCCGGCTTCTGCAAAGCAGGCCAGCAGAGCCTCTCGTGTGGTTTTGAGTGTGTTGACCCGCAGGGTCAGCCCCGGCATCTTATCAAAGGCAGAGAGCAGCAACTCGGTCCGCTCAAGGCCGAAAATCCCGACAAAGCGCCCGCACAACCCGGCAGGGAAGGAGTATCTGACCGACAGGTATTCCAAAGGCCGGCTGTCGCGCGGGGGCAGGGTGATGCTGTCGCGCTCGCGAAGGAATCGGCGGAGCAGTGCGTTGACAAAACCGGACGCCCGGCGCGGGGCCAGTGCCACTGTTTCGCTTACCGCCGCGTGGGCGGGTATGCGGTCGGTGAAAATGAGCTGATAGAGGCCGAGGCGCAGGAGAGTCCGCACCCCGGGCTCGATTTTTCCGGGCGGCAGGGCCGAGAGCTTGTCTATATAGTAGTCGAGGGTTATCTGCTTTTCAATGACGCCCATGACGAGCAGGGTCAAAAGCCCCCGGTCTGCGGGGGAGAGGTTATATTTTTTTATCGCCGCGTCAAGGGCAAGATTTGAGTAACGTCCGGCCGAGCCCGAGAGCAGGTCATAGGCTATGCGGCGGACATTCTGGTGCGCAGGCATTATCTCCGTCTGTCGGTGGCGATGAATATCAGGCGCAGGAGGTTTAGCAGGGCGACGGCGAGCGCCGCGACATATGTCAGCGCGGCGGCGCGGAGCACCTTGCCCGAGGCTGAAAGCTCCTCGTGTCCGAGCATTCCCGAGCCCTCAAGTGCGGCGAGAGCCCGGCGGCTGGCGTTGAACTCGACCGGAAGGGTTATCACTTGGAACAGGACGGCCAGAGAAAAGAAGATAATGCCGGTCATCATCAGGGTATAACCGAGGCTGCTCCCTGTGGTCGAGTAGGCTGAAATAATGAGCCCTATCAAAAACAGGGGCATGGCAGCCTGCGAGCCGAAGGAGGTTACCGGGATTATCGCGGCGCGCAGCTTTATGGGGGCATAGCCGACGGCATACTGCACCGCGTGCCCGGCCTCGTGCGCGGCTACCCCGACGGCGCCGGCCGAGTAGTTGTCGTAGACCGCTTCGGACAGGCGGATGACGTTTTGCCGCGGGTCGTAATGGTCGGTCAGCCGGCCGGAGACCCTCTCGATTCCGACGTGTGTGAGGCCGTTTGCATCGAGTATTCTGCGCACGGCCTCGGCCCCCGACATGCCGGTGCGGAATTTGTTCATTTTGTTAAATGTCGTGCTCACATTTATCTGCGCCCAAATTGTAAAAATCAGGGCCGGAATAAGCAGAATAAAGGTGTAATCGTAATAGAAAAACGGAGGCATAATAATCTTCCTTTCGTTCTTTATGATAAATTATCGCCGACTGCAATTCTTCGCCCCCGGACAAAGTCCTCGGCGGACATGCAGCATTTGCACTCGGGCAGAACCCGCAGCAGCCGGACGGCGCCCGACCCGCAGGCGACGACAATGCCGCTCTCAAGCGATATCACGGTCCCGGGGGAGCCGCAGCCCTCCCCGCAGAAATCAGTTGCCACCTCGGCCTCGGGGATTTTGAGCACACATCCATCAGGTAAGCGGGTAAAGGCCAGAGGGGTTGGCGAGAGGGCGCGGATGAGGTTGTGCACGTCGCGCGCCGACCTCGAAAAATCAATCAGGCAGTCGCACCTCTCGATTTTTGCGGCATATGTGGCCTTTGAGTGGTCCTGCTTTGTTCGGGTGAGCCTGCCTTCCTTCAGGAGCCTGAGAGCTTCAAGTAGCGCCGCGGCGCCGGCCTCGCCGAGGCGGTCGTGCAGGGTCTCGAAGTTGTCGCGCTCATGTATCGGCACCTTTTGCGCAAGCAGTATATCCCCGGTGTCAAGCCCGGCATCCATCTGCATGATAGTCACCCCGGTCACGCTTTTGCCGTCGATTATCGCCCGCTGTATCGGCGCGGCGCCGCGGTACTCGGGGAGCAGCGAGGCGTGGACATTGATGCAGCCGAACTTCGGGTAGCCGAGCACGCTCTGAGGCAGGATTTTGCCGTATGCGGCGACGACTATCAGCTCGGGGTCAAGCTCTGCAAGCAGCCCGGAGAACCTTTCGTCCTTCAGCGTCCCGGGCTGGTAGACCGGGATGCCGTGTTCTGTGGCCCATACCTTGACAGGCGGCGGGGTGAGCTTGTATTTCCGGCCGACCGGCCGGTCGGGCTGGGTTACCACGCCGACTATGTTTTCGCCCGACTCAAAGAGTGCCGAAAGCGGGAATATTGCAAAATCGGGCGTTCCCATGAACAGAATTTTCATTCTTCCTCATCCCCGAGCATTTCTATCAGAATCCCCTCGTCGGTAAACAGCCGGCCGTCAAGGTGGTCGGTCTCATGGCAAAGTGCGCGGGCGAGCAGGTCGGTGCCGGTGACTTCAAAAGGCTCGCCTTGCCGGTTGAGCGCGCGGACCGTGACGCTTGCCGGACGGCGGGTGATGCCCCATTTGCCGGGGATTGACAGACAGCCCTCGGGCGCCTGCTGCTCTCCCTCGGCGCGGATGATTTCGGGGTTTATCAGCTCAATCAGTCCGCTCTCGGGGGTTTCTATAACAACGACGCGCCGCAGCACACCAACCTGCGGGGCGGCAAGCCCGCAGCCGTTGGCGTCGCGCATGGTCTCGACCATGTCGTCAAGCAAGGTCAGAATGCGCGGGGTTATTTCGGTGACCGGGCGGCTTTTGCGGCGGAGCGTCGGGTCGCTTTCCTTGAGAATTTTAAGCTTGGCCATTATTAATATCTCCAGTGTTTTGTTAAATATATTCGTGTGTATCGGGTGATTTCTGCCTTTTTCGCCGGTGCAGCCTTAGAGGCTCGATGGGTTGAAGTCGACGGTGAGGGTCGGGGTGCTCCTGCCGGCTTTGCTTGCCTCGGTTAGCAGTTGCGAGAAGAGGGCTCGGGAGCGCTTGTTCAGCCGGCATTTTATGACCATCCTCATCCGGTATTTCCGGTCGACGCGGTAGACCGGCGCCTCAAACGGCCCGAATACCACTGTCGGGACATCCGAATACTCGCCCTCAAGCAACTCGCGGAGCCGCGTTGCCAGCAGCTTTGTTGCGGTGTGCAGCTCCTTTTCGTTCGGTGAGGAGAGAGTCAGAAGGACAATATCGCAAAAGGGCGGGAAGACCAGAAGGCGCCGCAGGCGTATTTCGTTTTGAAAAAAGGACTCGTAGTCCTGCGCCATCGCCTGCTTTATCACATCGTTTTCGGGATTGTTGGTCTGAATTACGGCAAGCCCCTGGGAATCCCTCCGCCCGGCACGGCCTATCACCTGGGTGAGCAGCGCGACGGTGCGCTCGTTGGCGCGGTAGTCGTCAAGATAGAGCGAGGCGTCGGCGAGCAGCACACCCGAGAGCGCCACGTCGGGGAAGTCGTGCCCCTTTGTCACCATCTGGGTGCCGAGCAGTATATCGGCCTCATGCCGCCTGAAATCGCCAATCATCTTGTCGTATGCGAATTTGGCAGAGGTCGAATCGGAATCCATGCGTAGAACTCTGGCCTCCGGGAGCAGCTCGGGGAGGTCGCGCTCAATCCGCTGTGTGCCGAAGCCCATGCGCATCAGGTGCGGCGAGCCGCAGACAGGGCAGGCTTCGGGCTGCTTTTGCCGCTGCCCGCACAAGTGGCAGACCAGCTCGCCCTCGTCGTGGTTTACTCCCTTTATGTGATAGTTCATGGCTACGCTGCAGCGCGGGCACTTTATCGCCTCGCCGCAGCTTCTGCAGGACACAAAATTATTATACCCCCGCCGGTTGAGAAAGAGTATCGCCTGCTTGCCGGCGGCAACAGTTTTTTTGAGTTCTGCGGCAAGTATACTGCCGAGTGGGTTGACATTTCCGGTCTCGGCTTCCCGGCGCATGTCGGCGACAATGACCCGGGGCAGCGGCGCGCCGTTGTAACGGCTGGTAAGTTTGAGTAGGGTGTATTTGCCCTCGATGCACTTCTGGTAGCTCTCGACAGACGGGGTCGCCGAGGAGAGCAGCATCAGCGCCTTGTTGTAGGCGCAGCGCCAGCGGGCGACGTCGCGCGCGTGGTATTTGGGGTCGGAGTCGGATTTGTAGGTATGCTCCTGTTCCTCGTCGATTATTATCAGTCCGAGGTGCCGGACCGGCGCGAAGACCGCCGAGCGGGTGCCGATGACAAGGTCGGCCTCGCCGCGTTTTATCTTATTATATGCGTCAAGCCTCTCGCCGGCAGACAGCCCCGAATGGATGACCGCCACCCGGCTGCCGTAACGCGAGCAGAAAATCCCTATCGACTGCGGGGTCAGGGCGATTTCGGGTAGCAGCAGGATTGCCGAGCGCCCCGATGCAAGCACCTCGTCGATTATCTTTACCATGACGCAGGTCTTGCCCGAGCCGGTAACTCCGTGCAGCAGGGCGGCCTTGGCCTCGCCCGAACGCGAGAGGCTCACGAGCGTCTCGTAGGCTGCCTGCTGCTCGGGGTTCAGTATGTAGTCGGTATCTATCTGGTCGGCGACGGCGTATGGCTCGCGGTATGCCGCCTCCCGCCGGATTTCTATAATCCCCCGGTCGGCCAGCGTGCGTATCTGCTGCCGCGTGGCCCCGGTTCTCCCGATAAGTTCCTCAAAAGTCAGCTCAGGTGTCTTCAAGAGTTCGGACACCAGTTTGCGCTGCATTTCGCTGCGCAGAGGTGCTGCCCCCGGCTTTTTTGAAACCGCCTCCCCGGCTTCCTCCCGGGACATGGCAAGCGAGCAGTATTCGCGGAAGACCCCGCGTCCCCCTTCTTTTATGTCCACTCCGCGGGATATGAGGCCGGCGTCAATAAGCCGCTTTATTGAGGCCCTCGCACCCTCGCCGAATTTTGCAATCAGCGCCGCCTCGGTAACCCTCTTGCGCTCGAAAACCCAGCTGCACACATCGGCATCGCATTCCCTCGCCAGTGCCTGGGAGCTTTCGACCGGCATGTAATACTCCACAAGGCGGGACATTGCGGCTTGCGGTATAATTGAACGCACCACATCCCCGACCTTCGATAAGATCTGGTCCTTTATAAACATACAGAGCCCGAGCAGCTCATCGTCGAGCGACATGCTGTCGGGACAGAGCGAATCAATCGGCTTTATTCTGCCGTCGGTGCCGGGGCGGTCGCAGAGGCTTGTAACCAACGCCAGATGCCGCCGGTTGCCGCGCCCGAAGGGCACTGTAACAAAAGCGCCCCGGGTAACACCGGGACGAAGCTGCGCGGGAATGTAATAGTCATACTCCCGGTCGATAGCATAGGGAATATCGGCGATAAGGTATACCTTGGCGTACTCGTAATTCATGATGCTGCGCCCATTCAGGCGGTGTCATCTCTGGCAATGACATACTCGCCCTTGTAAATGCGGTTGATGGCAATTTTGATTGCCTTCTCGTCCCGGTGTTCCTTGTCGATCATCGACGTGAGCGGCTTGTCGGTTTCCTTGTTGCCGGTCTGTGATTTTTCGGCCAGCTCGCGCTGCTTGACATACTCGTCGGTGATAATCCTTGCGCATTTCGCGGTGGCCAGAGCCAGCTCATAGCGGTTGAATTTGCCTTGAGAAAGCTCATCAATGGTGGGAAATAACATTTATATTCCTCCGTAATGTTCCTCGGTTTTTTATTGTATCTTTTCAGGCCCGGTTTTATCAACCAGACCGTGTTACTCTGCTTTACTCGTCTGCTGCCTCTTCGGCCTCGTCACCCGAGGCGCGGGCGGCAATTTTCTCGCCCGGAAGTGCCGACATGATGACGTGCTCGGTATCGGTTATTATTACCGCGCGGATTTTCCGGCCGCAGGTAAGGTCAATTGCGCGGCCTTCGTCCTTGGCGTCCTGGATAAGCCGTCTTATGGGGGCTGAGTCAGGCCCGGCGACAAGGACTATGCGCTCGGCAGCCACAAGGTTGCCGTATCCGACATTTATAAATTTCATTTCACACTCCGGTTTAATGGCGCTCTGCGTAAAAGTCGGCTACTCGATGTTCTGAATCTGTTCCCTGATTTTCTCAAGCTCGCACTTGCAGTCGACCACAAGCCGGGCTATCGCCGCGCTCTGGCATTTTGAGCCAATGGTGTTTACCTCGCGGTTCATCTCCTGAATGAGAAAGTCAAGCTTGCGGCCGACGGGACCGTCTGCCATAGCGGTGGCGGCAAAGGCGTCGATATGCGAGCGCAGCCGCACGACTTCCTCGTCAATCGAAATCCGGTCGGCGAATATCGCACATTCGGTGAGCAGCCTGTTTTCGTCTGCCGGAATGTCGCCGAGCAGGCTGCGCAGGCGTTCCTCAAGCTTTTTCCGGTACCCTTCGACATCGGCGGTCGACAAACCGGAAATTTCCGCGACATGACCGCGGATGGTCTCAAGCTTCCGGCTCACATCGTCATAAAGCCGCCGACCTTCGGCTTTGCCGGCTTCAAGAAATTTGTCAGTTGCCTTCTCAAGCACCACAAGGACATCCTGCCAGTCGCGCTCGGCGTCCTCCTCGGGTTTTGTGAGCAAAAACAGGTCGCGGTTTTGGGCGACGGTCATCACGCTGATGTCGTCGGGAAGGCCGAATTCGTCCCGCAGTTTATATAGCGCCGCGATATAGCCCGAGGCATAGGCTGTGTCGAGCGAGACGCTCACCGCCTCGGAGCACACCGTCTCGACGCTGATGGTCACATCCACTTTGCCGCGGCTAATGCCTCTTGATTTAAGGTAGGGTTTCACCCTTTCCTCAAGGTAAGACATGGCGCGCGGGAGCCTTACCGAGCAGTCGAAGTAACGGCTGTTGACCGAGCGGAGTTCGGCCAGAATATCCCTTCCGCCGACAATTTCGCGGTGTCGGCCGAAGGCGGTCATGCTGCGGAACATCATTTCCCCCATCTGGCGAGATACAATTATTTTAATACATTTTGGCGATAATGTCAAGGTAAATTCAGGGATTTATAGGTCACGGGCCGCCGCAAACCTTCCGACGGTGGATATTAACAAAAAATTCCTTTATGCGCCATAGCCGACAGGCATCTCTTGTATTCGACAGGCCGGTATGGTACAATATAAAAAACCGAAAGAGCAGCGCCGGGGTGCGCTGTGAAAAAGAGAGGGCTTATTGCCCCGGAAAGGCAGGAAAGATGAGCAAATTCAAGGAAGTTTCACCCGAGCAGGTGAGCAATATTTTTAAATTGATAGGGCGCGACTGGATGCTTATAACCGCGGCCAAAGACGGCGCGGTCAATACCATGACGGCAAGCTGGGGCTGCGCCGGGATACTCTGGAACAAGCCGGTAGCGATATGCTTTATCAGGCACTCGCGCTATACGTTTGAATTTGCCGAGGCGGCCGAGACCATGTCGCTCTCATTTTTTGGGGAGGAATACCGCCCGGCGCTCAATCTCTGCGGCAGGGTCAGCGGCAGGGACTGCGACAAGTTTGCCGAAGCCGGGCTGACACCAGCATTTTACGGCGATACTCCCTATATTGAGGAGGCGAGGATGGTGCTCATCTGCCGCAAACTTTATGCCGATGACATAAAGGAGGACAATTTCATAGTCAAAGGGCTGCTGGCAAATTACCCGACCCGCGATTTCCACAGGTTATATATCCTTGAGATAAAGACAGTGTTGCTGCGCAAATAAGCAGCATGGCCTCTGCCCCGCGGAACATATCATTTGAAAGGACATAATGAGATGGAACAGCAGGATAAACTGAGGGAGATTTGCATGGCTGCCCGCACCGCGGCAAGGGATGCAGCTGTGTCCGAGCAGCGCAGCACAGCCCTTGAGAAGGCGGCCGACCGCATTATGGCCGAGTGCGACACGATTTTTGAGGCAAACATAGCCGATATAGAGGCTGCCAGAGACGCGGGGTTGCCTGAGGGGATTCTTGACCGGATGAGGGTTGACCGAGGCAATATTTCGGTACTCTGCAGCGCGCTGCGCGAGGTCGCGCGCCTGCCCGACCCGCTGGGGACCGGGACGGTCAGGACCGGTCGGCGGGGATATGAGATAAAGCGGGTCAAGGTGCCGCTCGGGGTTGTCGCCTTTGTCTATGACTGCCGTCCCGAGCTGACTGTACGCGCTTCGGCGCTTGCAATAAAGTCTGGGAACGCGGCAATCCTCTGCACCAAAAGGTACCCGGCGACAGATATTGCGCTGATCGACGCCCTGCGCCGGGCGGCAGAGGAGGCCGGGCTTGACCCGGCGCTCATCACCCGCCTTGACCCCGAGGCAGACGGGACACCCGAGGCACTTGCCGGCACGCGGGGGCTGGTTGACCTTGTAATAGCCTACGGAAGCCGGGAGGATGTCCGCCGGATTTCGGAGGGTGCCGTGGTCCCGGTTATAGAGGCCTGCCCGGGGAACGGGCATATTTATATCGACTGGCCCTGCGACATATCACAGGCCGTGAAGGCCGCACTGAGCTCAAAGGGCGGGCTTGCCCGCGAGTGCGACACCCCGGCGACCACCCTTTTGGTGCACAGCCAGGCGGCGCCAGAGTTTCTGCCGGCCTTCGGCCGCGCCGCGCAGCCCTATCATCTCGAATACCGGGGTTGCCCCAGAACCCGCGAATACCTCCCCGTGGCAATTCCGGCGGTCAGGGAGGACTGGGCGGCAGAGTGCTTCGGGCGCATACTCGCCATCAAGGTGGTCGACTCGATTGATGAGGCAATTGAGCACATAAACACCTTCGGGACCGGGCACAGCGAGGCGATTATAACCCTCTCGGAGCCGAATGCCCGGCGATTCGGGCGTGAGGTTGACGCAGCGGCGGTGTATGTCAACGCCATCTCAAGGTATTCAGAGGGCGGGGAGGTCGAGCCCGGCGCTCAGGCCGGCTTTTCGGCCCAGAAATTCAGCTTCCGCGGCCCGGTTTGCCTTATGACGCTGACCACCGACAAATATCTGATTGAGGGCGACGGGCGGCCTGTGGCAAAATAGCAGTTGTTACCGCGACAATTCACCGTATGTCAAGTCAAATACGAGCGGCCGCCGGCCGCCCGTATTTATGTCGCGGCGCCCGACAGGGCCAGCTCCCGCAGCTCATCAAGGCTGACCGCGCCGACCTTGCGGTTTAATGCCCTGCCGTCGCGCAGGACAAGGAAGGTCGGAACGCTCATGATGTTATGCCGCCGGCAAAGCCCGGGGGACTTATCGGTGTTGACTGTGCAGACTGTTATTCCATTCTGTTCTCCGGCAAACTGTGAGACGGTATCCTTAACCGCGCGGCAGGCGGGACAGCGGTCGTTGTAGAACTCAAGAAGTATAGTTTTGCCGGGCGCGTCAAGCAGGCCGGCATTCTTGTCGTCAATCTCGGTTATGGGCATAATTTGCACCTCGGATATGGTTTTTATTAGTATGCCCATATTGTAAATACTATATTAAAGGACGACGAAAAATGGGAAATGTATTGACAAATACCATTTTACATAATATAATTTTATTGCAATTTACCTGGAGGCATTATCCATGAACATCAGAAAAATACTTGCCTCATAATTTTACTTCTTACTGTTGTTTGTTCTCTGACAGCCTGTTCATCAGATGATGTTCAGCCGGAGGAGACAGATGTTTATACAGCCGAGGACGGCAGGGTCTTTTCTTATAAATTGACTCTACAGGGGCGTATGCCGAACGTATCACGGGAAATGCGGATTGTAATTTTTGCGAATGATCCTTCATTAAAAGCATGTACAGCAGCCTGGGAGAAGAAGCAAGACTGATGTCCGAAAGTTTCTTTTGAACTTGTTGAATGACAAAAAACACAGGAGCCCCCGCGGTGTGTGCCGCGGGGGTTCTCGCTTTGAGAGATTTATTATTTATTCTTTGTCGTCCTCGTCCTCAACTAGCGTGGCGAGCTTCTCGCCGCAGGAGGGGCAGGTCAGGTCGTCGGGGTCGTCGTCGCTGTCAAAGCAGAGAGTCTCCCCGCAGTTGGGGCACTCGATTTCATAGCATTCGTCGCAGCAGCCCTCTTCATCCTCGTACTCGTCTTCGTCCTCATAGTCGTATTCGTCAACCGGGCTGTAGAGGTCCTGTTCGACATTTCCGAGGTCCTCGTCGAGTTCCTCAATGTAATCGTTCAGATAATCAATGTCGTCCTCGATTTCCGACACGGCCTTTGCCATATCTCCGACAAGGTCGATAAGGGCGGCAATCAGCTTTCCCTCAGGTGTGGTTTTGTCGTAATTAAGGCCTTCTGCAAGCCCCTTGAGATACACCGCTTTTTCATTGAGAGTCATTTTTTTGTCCACCTTTCATTTTTTCTTTGTTTGCATGAGCTGTGCCGGCGGCAGCCGATATATGTTTCGGGCGGGGTCAGAATATCGGTTTATGCGCGGGAGAGATATTCGCCCGTGCGGGTGTCAATTTTTATGATGTCGCCCGTGTTAATAAACAGCGGTACCTTGATCTGCGCGCCGGTCTCAAGTGTCGCCGACTTCAAGGTATTGGTGGCGGTATTGCCCGCAAAGCCGGGTTCGGTATCTATTACCTCGAGTTCAACGAAAGTCGGGGGCTCAACTCCGAAGACATTTCCCTTGTATGAAACAATCTTGCAGATCATTTCCTCTTTGACGAACTTAAAACTCTCGGGGAGCTTGTCTTTGTTCAGGGGGACAAGCTCGAAGGTTGTCATGTCCATGAAGTAATACAGGTCGCCGTCATTGTAGGAATACTGCATATCCTTGCGCTCTATATAGGCGTTTTCGAATTTATCTGTAGGGGAGAAAGTCTTTTCAACCACTGCGCTGGTAATTACGTTTTTTATCTTTGTACGCACGAAGGCCGCTCCCTTACCGGGCTTGACGTGCTGGAATTCTATAACCTGATACACACTGCCGTCCATCTCAAAGGTCAGGCCGTTCTTGAAGTCACCTGCTGTTACCATATATACCTCCAAAAAGTGTTTCCTATACGCAAATGCGCACAACCGGCATATTTTTCCGCGCCGCCGCATCCGGAAATTATTGTACTACAAATAACCATGCATTGCAAGAGGTTTTTATTAAATTATACCCCGTGCCCGGCGTTTTTTGCGGTCGGCAGATTAAAATGTTGAAAAAACAAAAATTGTATGGTATACTTTTTGTATGACAAAATCTGTATATGCGGAGGCTTTTGGCTGAATAATGTTATCGACCGTATACGGCGCGGGGCTATACGGTATCGACGGGTTTATTGTCACCGCCGAATGCGATGCCTGCGACAGGCTTCCCGAATTTGAGATAGTCGGTCTGCCCGACGCCGCCGTCAAGGAGGCCAAGGAGCGGGTGAGGACGGCCTGCGAAAACAGCGGCTGGCGCTTTCCCGACATGGCGCTGACTGTAAACCTTGCTCCGGCCGACCGGCGCAAGGAGGGCTCAGGGTTTGATTTGCCGATTCTGCTCGGGATCCTGCGCTGTGCCGGCGTGCTAAAACCCGAGGTCGGGCTCGACTACCGCTGCTTTGCCGGCGAGCTCTCGCTCTCGGGGGGAGTGCGCGGCGTGCGCGGGGCGCTCTGCATGTGCGCGGCGGCGCGCGATGCCGGAATGCGCGAGTTTTACGCGCCGGCGGTCAATGCCGCCGAGGCGGCGGCCGTCACCGAGATAACTGTATACCCGGTCGAGAGCATTAAACAGTTGATAGACCATCTCAACGGCGACGCAGGAATTGAGCCGGTGCAGCCGCCGGTCATGGCCGACCTGCCGGAAGGCAGCGGACTGGACTTTGCCGACGTACGCGGCCAGCTTCTGGCAAAGCGGGCAATGGAAATAGCCGCCGCGGGGGGACACAATATACTGCTTATCGGCCCGCCGGGTACCGGAAAGTCTATGATGGCCAAGCGCCTGCCGGGAATTCTGCCTCCGCTGACCTTTGAGGAGGCCATTGAGACCACAAAAATACACTCGGTGGCCGGAATTCTGCCCGAGGGAGTGTCGCTGATCGGCGCCCGACCCTTCCGCTCGCCGCACCACACCATGTCGGCGGTAAGCCTTGTCGGCGGCGGCATTTATCCGCTGCCCGGTGAGGTGTCGCTGGCGCACAACGGAGTGCTCTTCCTTGACGAGCTGCCTGAGTTTCCAAAGCAGGTGACCGACGCGCTGCGCCAGCCGCTTGAGGACCGGAAGATCACAATAACCCGCGCCAACGGGCGGGTGACCTACCCCTGCGCCTTTATGCTGGTCGGCGCGATGAACCCCTGCCGCTGCGGCTATTTCGGACATCCCACCCGGAAATGCACCTGCCGCCCCGACGATGTAAAGCGCTATATCTCCCGGGTGAGCGGACCGCTGCTCGACCGGATGGACATACAGATTGAGATGCCTTCGCTTACATACGACGAGATATCGGAGGAGCCCCGGGTCGGCGCGAGCTCGGCCGATATCCGCGAGCGGGTGATAAGGGCGCGCGAGTTCGCACGGCGGCGCATGGGGGATGACGGGGTTTTCTGCAACGCTCAGCTTGACCCTGCCAAAATCCGCAAACACTGCAGGATAGACGACAGCGCAGCGCTGCTTTTGCGTTCGGCATATGACGCGCTCGGGCTCTCGGCCCGCGGCTATGACCGGATTATGCGGGTCGCCCGCACCATCGCCGACCTTGACGGGAGCGAGGTAATCCGCGAGCGTCATGTTGCCGAGGCGGTGCAGATGCGCAGCCTTGACCGCAAATACTGGGGGTAAGGGGAGACTTGAGTGCTTTTTTCATCGCTTGAATTTCTGTACCTGTTCATGCCGCTGGTGCTGCTCTTTTATTTTTCCTGCCCGCTGCGCTGGCGCAACATCGTTCTGCTGGTCTTCAGCCTTGTTTTTTACGGCTGGGGCGAGCCGGTATATGTTTTTCTGATGGTTTTCACCATTTCGATAGATTATGTCTTCGGCCTTTTGATAGAGAAAAACCTTGACAAAAAGCCAAAGGCCCGCCGATACCTTGTCGCGGCGGTGGTGAGCAACCTTCTCATACTCGGGTTTTTCAAGTATGCCGGCTTTATAGTCTCAAACCTGCGGCTCATACCCGGGCTCGGGGGGCTTGAGGTCCCGGATATTTCGCTGCCGATAGGGATTTCGTTCTATACCTTTCAGGCGCTGTCATATGTCATAGACGTCTACCGCGGCGACACCCGCGCGCAGCATAATATAGGCTACTTCGGCGCCTATGTCACACTCTTCCCGCAGCTTATTGCCGGTCCCATCGTGCGCTACCGCGACATCGACGACCAGCTGACGCACCGCGCGCACTCTGTAGCTATGGTGGCTTCGGGAATACGGACCTTTACCGCGGGGCTCTGCAAGAAGGTACTTCTCGCCAACCCCGCCGGCGAGCTTTGGAAGTATTTTTCGGGTCTGCCCGAGGGTGAGTTTACCGTCGCCGGGGCGTGGCTCGGCATCATCGCTTATACCTTCCAGATTTACTTTGACTTCTCGGGCTATTCCGACATGGCCATCGGGCTGGGCAAAATTTTAGGGTTCCGCTTCCTTGAGAATTTCAACTATCCTTATATATCCCAAAGCATAACCGAGTTCTGGCGGCGCTGGCATATCTCGCTCTCCACGTGGTTCCGCGAGTACGTCTATATCCCGCTGGGCGGGAACCGCGCCGGCGCCGCGCGGACCTATCTCAATCTCCTTGTCGTCTGGCTGCTGACCGGGCTCTGGCACGGCGCCAACTGGAATTTCGTCATCTGGGGGCTTTATTATTTTCTCTTGCTCTTTATCGAAAAAGCCTTCCTCGGCAAGCTGCTCGGGCGGGCGCCGGCATTTGTCCGGCATATCTATACCATGTTCTTTGTGGTAATCGGCTGGGTCATATTTGTCTTTGACTCTACCGACGGGCTGACGCTCGGCAGGGGCGCCGGCTACCTTAAAGCCATGTTCGGCATGGGCGGGGCGGGCTTTATCAATTCCGCCGACATCTGGGATATCGCGCGCTCTGCGCTGCTTATCTCTGTGATGATTTTCGCCAGCCTGCCTCTGGCCCGCCGCGCCTTCTGGCAGGCGTACGAAAAAAAAGGCCGCTGGGTGTCGCTTGCCTCAGGCGCCCTCTGTATCGCGGCGCTGCTTGTCTGCACCGCCTACCTTGTGGACTCGTCCTTCAATCCCTTCCTGTATTTCAGGTTTTAATTATGCGGGGCGCTGCCCCCAAACCCCCGCTTAAACCCCTTTTTGAAAAAAGGGGTTTAAGAATCCCCAAAAACTTCAAAACCTATATAGCAAGCAAAGTAGCGCGGGTCTCATGTCCCGCGCTTGCTGCCATTTTTTGCCGGCTGACTTGATAGAGGCTAAATAAACATACGGGCTCGACTTTTCACACCACATGACCGGATGAAAAAGTTCGAAAAGCTCTTGAAGTGGCTTTGGGAGAAACTTCTTTCAAGAAGTTTCTCCCAAACGCGCGTCCCGGGGCGCGGGCGGCGCCCCGCATTTTATTTAGTATATGCGTCCATGATTGTCTTTATGCCATTCTCCATTGTTTTGGAGAGGCCCTTAAAGCGCGACGCGAAAGTTCTGGTATTGTTGATTACCTCCGTGCGCATGGCTTGATAGATGCTTGCGGCCTGCCCGTCATAGAATCTGGCGAGGTCGAAGCTGACCGTGCTCCTCAGGATGTCATACATTTCGGCGGTAACATCATCGCTTGCGTATTTGACCTTCATTGCAATTTCATACACCGACGGCGTCACACGGCGATAGCTTTCGGAGCAGAGGCATTCGAGCACCGCTGCGCAGGCATCGGCATCAAAGGCGCCTACCGAGATGGCATACATCGTGAAGGGGTGTCCGACGTTTGTGATATAATTTTCCTGGAATTGATCATATTTCGGGTTGGGGACAAGCCCGTACTCGAATTCTATGTTATCGGAGCTCCCGTAATCCTTGCCGCAGACTATGAAGACTCTGTCCATTGTAAAGACAGCGCGCTGCTCGAAGAATATCTTGCGGATATTGGTACTGTTTTGAAAGCTGACATCGTCTGTGGCAAGAAAATCTCCGAGCTTGCTGAGCAGGTCATGGATTTTCGGGCTGGTCAGTGACGGTGAGAGAATCAGCTCTCCGTCGTTGTTTTTCTCGAAGGCAAGAAAGCCTGCCGCGGTAAAGAAAGCGTCAATGTTGATGTTGTAGATAATGAACCCGAAGAAGTCTAAATTGTCGACCAGTCCGTTGCCGTTTTTATCGTCGTATTTGTTTGACGACAGTTCCATCAACTTGTCAAGCGTCCAGTTGTTTGAGTGCACGAGGTCGTAGGGGTTTTCAAGCTCAAGCTGCTCGACCAGTTCCTTGTTGAAGAAGGTTGCTATCATCATCCAGAGCAGGTTGGTGGAAAGGTCGCCCGAGCAAAAATACAGCCGGTTGTTTATCATGCACTGTTCAAGCAGCGAGTCGGGCCACCAGGGCATACCAAAGTCGAGGTAATCCAGTTCGGTGAGTTCCTCGCAGCGCCCCGAGAGCGCCATTGCAGGAGCCGAACGGCTGTATCCGGCATAAATGTCGTATTCGGAGGCACCGCTTAGCAGGTCGGCCTCGGCTTTTTGTATGTACGATTTCATATCATTGGAGTCGCCCTGTGTTGCGACATATTTGAGCTTTACGTCAAGCCGGCTTTCAACTATCTGGTTGCGTTCATAAATGGCGTCGTTGATAATTTCGCCATTCCAGCTTTCGACATAAAACTCCAGCATGGGGCAGTCCTCCCAGATAAGAAAGGTAACATCGGCACCCCCGAAATTAAGGTCTTTCGGGATGTTGTCAAGAATGTAACCGTTCTCATCGTAGCCCTCCATCGGGGTATTGCTGCTGGTGTCATCGGAGCCCGCGGGTGTGGTATCGGGTGGTGGCTGTTTGTCATTATAGAGTGCGCAGCCCGGCAGGGAAACAAGAAGCACGAGAACACTCAAAGCCACTGCGGCACAAATACGAAATTTCCGCTTCATGGGGTGGGTCCTCCTTTTGTATTAATTTCTTACAATTTCAGCAGATATTCACCAACATCGCGTGCCAGCCTTACGGTAGAGGGAATCAGCTCGGGCGGCATGCGCTTGCAGCAGCTCAGCTCATATGTAAGGTCGCCGGGGTAATTGATTTCGCGCAGGGTTTTCATTACCTCGGGCCATTTGATTGTTCCGAAGAAGGGAATTGTGTGCAGGTCGTCTTTGCCGATATTGTCGTCAAGGTGTGTCGCGCGCAGACGCTTGCCGACCTTTCTTATCGCCCCGGTCTGGTCGTGATAATAAGTGCGGTTGGCGTGACCGAAGTCCCAGCAGGCAGCGACATATTCGCTGTTGTAGGAGTCGATGAGGTCGCAGAGCTCGTCGGGAGTCACTCCGAAGCGCCGCTTCCCGTCGATATCGGCCATATTTTCAAAGGCAAGCCCGACACCGAGCGAGGAGGCCAGCTCGACATATTTGTCATATATCTGATGGTTGTAGGCAATGTCGGCCTCCCGGTCGAGTTCATACTCGCCGATATACTGGACCGGATGCACGACCGCCCACTTCACGCCGAGCATGGCGCTGATGCGAATGGCGCGCTCTGTTATCCGGATAAAAGTCTCGTTCTGCTCGCAGCCCTCGTCAGCAGGAGACTTGCGCCGGGTTGAGGCTCTGGGGTAGGGCAGGTGGGACTGCGAGAACTCGACTCCGAGCCGGGCGGCTTCATTGGATATTTCATAGACCAGCTCCTCCCAGTCGTCGCCGAGCAACTCGGTTTCGCCGCGCTGCATGGGGCACATGTTAAAGTCCATTACCGAAAAGCCCGCCGCGTGCGTCTTTCTCAGCGAATTGAGATAATTTCTCCGGTCTTCCCGGTTTTCGTAAAACAAACTTGTCATTACCGATAAACGCATTTTATGTACCTGCTTTCTTTTTTACAATCATTCAATATCGCACGAGAAAATATTTATCTGCACGGCTCCCCAGGTCTCACGGAACCTCACCTCAAGCTCGCGCAGTTCCTTGCCGATATCAAGCCGCAGCAGCGAGTGATGCCAGTCGTCGGCCGAGTAAATCAGCTCGCCGTCTCCCCATACCTCAAAGGACTTGACCAGCGTCGCGGCCACCTTGACCGGGCGGAAGTCAAGGCCGGTGCAGGCCTTCTGGGCAAAGGTGCGCATTTTTTTGTTGACAGAAACTGAGCGGCGCGAAAAATCGGGGTCAAATACCACCCGCAGCCGGCTTATATACTCGGGACTGTCAAAACCGAATTTTATTGAGCCGCCGAGCGGCAGGGTGATGTGGTTTTTCTGGTCCGGGAGGTCACGTTCAATGCCGTTGAACAGCACGGAACGTTCCGCGTCGGACAAGTTTAACACTGCCCTCCGGGAGAGAGCCGGAATTTCGCGGGTGAGCTCCGGCAGCCAGCAGCCGGCATCCATCAGCTTTTTCTGCAGCTTTCCGATATGCTTTTCATAAATTTCATGCGGGGCTGCATTCTCGGTTATGCAGATTCCGGCAGCCGTCCCCATCGCCTGGCCTAGAAGCGAGCAGGTGGCCATGACGCGGGTTGAGGAAAGCGCGGCGTGCGTGGCGCTGATGTTGCGACCGGCAAAGAAGAGGTTGGCGATGTTCTTGGAGTAGAGCACCCGGTAGGGTATCCCGTAGGGCGAGGGTGTCGGGTACAGAATTGAGGCCGGCTCGTCGGGTTTGGCATAGAACCCGCCGGGGCTGTGGTCATCCATCGGCCAGCCGCCGTATGCCACGATGTCGTCGAATTTTCCGCCCGCCTCAATGTCGTTCTGGGTCAGCACATAGGGGCCTATGTACCTGCGGCTCTCGCGCTTGCCGGGCAAAAAGCCAATCCATTCAAGCTCCCAGTTCTCGGCGCCGTGGTCGCCCTGGTTTTTGATGTGGTCCCAGATGCCGAAGGCAATCCTGAGAAGCTCGTCGCGCAGTTTTTCGGTGTCGTGGATTGAATCCTGTTCGCCGCCCAGCTCTATCCACCAGAAGTTGGTTCCGTCCGTGCCGAGCTTGTGCGAGCGCCTGGCTATTCTGCCCGCGGGCTTGTTGCCGGCGCCGGGCAACACGATACTGTCAAAGTCTGCGTCGGTTTTGTAGACATATGCCCACGGGGGTGCCTTAAACTCGACTGGGTGGTCGGTTTCCCAGGCTTGAATCAGGCAGGACATCCCCATGGTCTTGCGGTCGGCCTTGGCCGGACCGATGGTTTCGTTGTACTCGTCGTTGCCCTCGCGGCCGACCCGCCAGAGCGCGCCGGTGATGGGAGCGAGAACCGAGTCGCCCGAGCAGTCGGCGAAACATTTTGCGTACACTATGTGCCAGGTGTAGGTGGTAAGCTGCCAGCCCTTGACGCACAATATGTATTTGCCGTCGTCGCTCATGTCGGCGTCGGTGCAGGAGCAGTTGAGCAGGAGGGTTATGTTTTTCTCGCGCGCCACCATGTTCCAGAGCACGCCGTCCCATACCGAATAATTAAGGTAGGGATTTACGTATATGTTCTCCTCCTCAAGCTCGCTGATAAGTCCGGTCTCGCGCTTGTAGAGATTTTTGGAGTCGCCGCCCGAGCCTGCAGCCCCGCGCACCCACATGCGGATTTCGCTCGAGGCGTTTCCGCCGAGCACCGGTCTGTCCTGCATGAGGACCACCCGCGCTCCCTCGCGGGCCGCCGATATCGCGGCGAACATACCTGCCAGACCGCCGCCTACCACGCAAAAGTCAACATGATGTTCGACCGTCCTCTGCCGGTCGGTTTTAATTAACATAGCGTCCCTCTATTCATTAAAATTATTGTTATCTCGTTATCTTTATGTAAACTTGCGTCCTGAGCGCACCGTTTTGCGCCACAAGGCAGCCTTTACTCGTTGTCCCACTATGATAATATGCTTTTTGGTTAATTATACATTACAAAAGGCCTTTTGTAAATGTTTTTAATAAAAACCGGCAAAGCCAAAGACAGGCTTTGCCGGTTCTCGGTCTGTTATTTCTGACCCAGCTGATCTTCGAAGGATTCAACTATTTTTTTGATGTTGTTTGTCAGGACCTTTTTGTATGCCTGCATGGCCGATGCCCAAGAGCCACCTACCGTCATAATTTTGCTGGGCAGCTCGCTCATGTATATGAGGTCATTCGAGAAGATGCGTCCCTGGTCAAAGACAGATGTGCGGCGCAGGATATCGAACATCTGGGATGAAGTTTCTTCTCTGGAGTATTTATACTTCATGTTGGTCTCAAACAGCGCCGGCGTTGTCAGCCGATAGGCTTCGCTGCCCCAGCATTCGAGCACCGCAGTAAAGGGAACCTTGTCTTCAGCATCGAACATAATGCCGTAAAGCGTGAAGGGGTTGCCTATAATTGTGTAATAATCCTTCTGGTTCAGGTCATAAAACGGGGTAGGAACAAGCCCGTATTTCCATTCGACGGCGTTGAGCCCGCTTGCGCTGATGTGGTCGGCCATGTAAACTCTGTTTTGGCAGAAGAGGGCGTTGCCGTTAACAAAGGGCACCTGATAGGGGACCGCACCGCCCGAGAGACTGACGAAGCAGTCGTTTGTGGTAAGCCATTTGCCGAGCTTGTCGACAAGGTTTACACATTTTTCAGAGAAGAAATCGTCGGAGATCTTAAGCAGGCTTCCATCGTCTGTACGCTCAACCAGCTTCAAGCCCGAGCCGGTGTAGAAGGCGTCACAGTGATAATAAATCGTGCAGAATCCGTAGAAGTCCCCCTCGGATTTCTTGCCGTCGTTGTCAAGGTCCTGATAAACATTCGAGGTCATCTCGATAAGCTTGTCAAGCGTCCAGGTCATGTTCTGCACATATTCGGTCGGGTCGGTAAGCCCGTATGTGGAAAGCAGCTCGGTGTTGTAATAAATGGTGTACATGAAGTGCAGAGTGTTTGTGGAGGCGTCTCCCGAGATATAATAGAGAGCGTCTCCGATCCCCGCAGTCTCGAGAAGGGAGTCGGGCCACCAGGGCATCTCGGGGTCGATATAGCTGCCGTCAATACTGTTGAGGTCGGTAAGCAGACCCTGAATAGCAAGCATGCCTGCGGAGCGGCTGTATGTAGCGATAATGTCGTATGCTCTGTCGCCGGCTGAGGCCATGACTTTGTTGACAAAGCCTGTTCGGTTG
>JBMNUI010000025.1:0-25771 GCA_050946195.1 Eubacteriales bacterium | reverse complement strand
GCCAACTCAAACGGTGCCATAGTTATGTCGTTATCCTTTGGAGGCTTCTGGACTATCGGGGTCAATTCAAAATTGTCGTACACCTCGGTCAGTATGCCGTATTACAATGCCAGTAGTGGCAATATCGAACTGACCACAAATACTTCAAGTTATACAGCGAAAGTATATAGTTATAACTCGTCTTCCAAAACTCTGACACCGGCTACCACGATAAATACTTCCGGCGAAGAATATGTAATAGTACTCTGTAACAACGACAACAATTCATATCGCGCTCTGGTGTATATTAGCCAAGGCAACTCCTTAGGTTCAAACCCAATAAAAGTGGATAAAAACGGCGATAACCTTATTCTGTCTGATGATCCTGCATCTCTTTCAGACGACTATTTTTTTAGTGCGACGGTAGACAGCCAAAACGGGCTTTACCAGTTCGAGTCCAAGAGTAAAAACAAACGTTATATCACGCTCAGCGATAATAATGTGGTCTTAGATAATAAAACAGCATATACATGGTCGGTCAACAGCAATGCCAATTTTTACTATGCCGGTTCAAGCTCCACGTATACACCCGAGATGTTAGCGCAGCAGTCCGGGTTTACCGCGCCGGCAAGCGGAGGCGGGACTGTATACCTTTATTCGCTGGGCAGCGGCGCCTTCGTCCCAGTTACCGGGAGCATGTTGTCCGGCGGAATATACGCCATTTTGGTAAATCAGGGCGGCCGGCATTATCTTGTGAAGTACGACGGGATATCGGACATTGTAATACATGACATGGGAACCCGGCTTCCGGACTCGCTGACCGAAGCCGAGGTGGGCGCCGAAGCCAGGTTTGCGGCGGTGTCGGGCGAGGTGGGAGTGCATCTATACAACCAGGCGGCCGGGATGTATTTGAACGTATCCGACTCGCATATTTTGCTCTCAATCGGAAAAACCACCGAGTGGCAGTATTCCTTTGACACTAAGAAGCTTTACACCGTATCATCAAAGGTGACGTATGCCCCGCAGTATATCACGAGAAACGGCTCGTCGGTGGTGTATACAACCAACCTGGTCGAGACCTGGCTGTATGAAGCTTTGTCAAACGGCTCCGGAGGGTATACTTTAAGAAGGCTCGAATCCACAATGCAGAACGCCGGATGCGACGTTGTCATCGTGATGTATTCCGGGGGGCGGTATTATGCCGTCACGCGCAGTAGCACGAACAGCATCACCGCGACCCAAATTAATCTTAACGGCACGAACGTCACCGCGAACATGATATGGAGATATGACGGCAGCCGCTTTTCCT
This sequence comes from Eubacteriales bacterium, assembly GCA_050946195.1. Lineage (GTDB taxonomy): Bacteria > Bacillota > Clostridia > Oscillospirales > CAG-272 > UMGS1002. The sequence continues at coordinate 24,483 of JBMNUI010000025.1, read as the reverse complement.
ACGAGTCGGCGGGCGTCACCAGGTATCTTCGCATGGGAGGGACCACTCTGACGACGGCCGACGATGCCGAATACTTCGAGTCAAAGTACACGACGAACTCATTTACCACCGTAAATGACAATAGGCAGGCTACATATTTTGGTATATATCGCGTCGATATGAGCTCCGAGCTTGACGACGTCACCGACATATCGACCATGCTCACCGGCCGGGCTATGCTGATCCCCACAATCAGCCTCCTTGAATCGAGCAGGTGTGTGCTGGTCGCCGAGGTCGACAGCGACGGGAACGATATCACCGACAAATACTACTCGCTCGGGATGGTAAACTCAAGCATCTCACAGGCGATTGACATAACCTATCAGGTCAAGACCGCACTGGCTACCGGCGGCACCATAACCCTGTTCGATTCCTGCGTGTGGGAGCAGCGCGGCAGCGGGTATAAACTGATATTCGATAATTGCGGGTTTGAAGACAGCTATTACCTGACCGGCTCGCTCGGGAACCGTGACAGCATGGAACCCAAGGTCATACACCCCGAGACCCCGCCCGAGGATTTTTCGGACTTTACCTGGAGAACGTACAACTTTGATGACGGCTCATATCTTTTCGGTTATACCGAGGTTTCGGGTGGTGAAGATCGGGTTTATTACCTCTACTTTGACACGGCGAACCTGGTGTTCAAGCTGACGACCTCGTATACAAAGGCCACCGGCAGCGGCGGCGTGGTTCAGATCTACCAGCTCGGCGTCGAGACGGTCGAGCAGCCCTACTTTACGACTTCTGTAATTGTAACCGATGGCGACAATATTGTATCCTATCCGCTGAACTTGGTTGAATCGAGAACCGACTTGAAAAAATATAAGGTGATTGAGCAGGATAGCGGTGAGATGCCAAAGGTTGAGGGAGAATACCTGATTATCGCCAGAAGCGGGGCAAACTTTTATGCTTTGACGCTCGACGACTACGGCGGGCTGGTTTATATCGATGTCTCGCCCTACTTCAGTGGAAATTACAGTCGTGATGACCTGGACAGACCCTGTCTGGCAATAAATCAGCGTTACATCTGGCGGCAGATGAATGAGGTGACCGATTTCTGGATATCGCCCCCGCTGACATTTTTGAATGCCTCAACCGGCAATTATTTCGCCGGGACTGCTGCCGTGTTTGAATATGATTTTGAAAACTGCCGGCTGTTCTACACCTCGGACGGCACAAAGAGGTACCTGAACTTCACGGTGGCCGGCGGGTTTGAGTTCGGCAGCGAGCCGGCTGGCGAGGAGATTTATCTCTACTTGCTCGGCGAATTAGGTATCGATACCCGAGATGGCGGCACGCTCAACTATACCTACTACAGCATCCCGATCTCAACCTCGCTCGACTCGAGCGTGACCTTCGGCAACTTTGAGTTTATCAAGAAGAAAATCCCCGAGCTTACCCACTATTCCGTCGGTACCAGCGGGATGATAGAAAAATCTGCGGGCTGGAAGCTATTGGCAGACGGTGAAAGACTGACGCAGGTGACCTCCTCGGTGTTCTTCGCCAAAGGATATACTTACAACCCAGAAGCAGAAAATCCTCTTCTGGATTTTGCCGGTGAGTTTTCGGAGTGCTCGGGCCACTATTCGGTGCAAAACGGCACAGGCGGGGAGGTATATGCCGGCACAATAGACTACTATGCGCCGGCCGGAATGGCCTCGTTTGTCATCGCCGAGGCAAGCTCAAGCAAGCCGGTGTTTGTCAATGTCATTGTGTCGACCGAGTTTGACCAGACCCGGCTCAATCCCGAATTTCTGCGTTATCTTGCGCTCTGGCGGGTGGCAGATATCAATATCCAAGAAGGGACCGCAAAAACCCTGAAAACCTATGAGGGGGATGAGGCCGGCGTCCTTATGGATTATGCCTATACCTTCGAGCAGAAGCTGAACACACCCGACTTTGCGATACCCCTGCCCAACCGCTATGCTTCTGAAGCCAGCGGCGCATCCTATGCAAAGGTTGAGGGCGTGGGCTATATTCTGAGCGACCCGGCTTACGGGGAAGATTATCTCATCGCCCACACCTTTGTAATTACCAAGCCCGGCATCTATTATCTCGGCGCGACCTACGGCTCGGTTGCAATCTGTTATTTGTCGATTGACAATATGGCCGAGGGCGAGGCTGCGGGGGGAGTCGGCTACTCGGCGGAATTCTCAATAGATTTCTGCTACGGCAGCATAGACCTTGACGCCACTTCCGAGTTCACCCCGGCTGATGCCGACCTACTGCTTGAACCGCTCTGCTATGTCGGCAAGGAAGGGTGGTACCACAGCAACATATACCCGATTTTCACCGCCGGGACAGCACAGAACCCCACAGACAGTCTGAAAATAAATGTTGTCAGAGTCAAGAACCCCGACGATACCTCAATCGTGAACATCAAAGCCTATACCAGGGCAAGAATTGCACCGGGAGTGAAGTATATTAACGACAACACCCTGGCTCAGCGCTCGGTGAGGAAGGTGAGCTTCAGGGTCTTCTGCGACGGCCTTGCTGCAGGATTGTACGGGACCGATGCCACGGTCTATTGGACCGCTTCAAAATCCGAGACAGATAACATCTTCAGGATTTATTCGACCTATTCAATAGGCGGGGTCATTAACACCTACTACCTGAGTGCCGACTCCTCGGTTCCGATGCTCAGCACCTCCGGGAGCTACTATTGGAAATGTGATGAGAACGGGTACCTGATATCTTCCGATTCTCCCGATAAAGATTACCTTACATACAACCAAGGGGTTTTCAGCCTGTCTCCGAGTCCGGAAAATGCCGTCCGGCTCTTCAAGCTGGAGGGCGGGGAACTGACGCCGGTATCTTCCATGTCCCACGGCGGAGCATACCTGCTGCTGATTCCGGTTGACGGCGGTTATACAATGCTGAAAATAGCCCCCGAAGCCGAATAGGGCTTCGGGGGTTCGGGGGCAGCGCCCCCGTAAGTAAACCGGAGCGTGGGGCAGAGCCCCCGAAACAAAAAAGCACGCTTGCGCGTGCTTGGCACCCCCAACGAGAATCGAACTCATAACTAGCCCTTAGGAGGGGCTTGTTATATCCATTTAACTATGGGGGCTGGTATTGTTATTATAACACAGCCACCTGAATTTTTCAATAGTTTTTTGCAAGCAAATAAAAAATAAAACCGGCACTCAGCGCTGCCGGCATTGAAGCATCGGAGCGCAGCCGGATTTGACCTGAAATATACCGCAAAGAGGAATTTAACTGAATGAAACGCAAACTCAGACGTCACCGGGTCCTTTGCACCTGCACTTTTTTGTGGGTTTGCTTTATCTGGAGCAACTCGCTCAGGTCGGCCTCCGAGTCGGGAGAGGCCAGCGGGGGTGTCGCGGCACTGATAAACAGAATTCTTGAGCTTCTCTCGATAGGGAGCGTATCAGAGCATTTTGTGCGCAAGGCGGCGCATTTTTCAGAATTTGCCGTGCTAGGGCTTCTGCTCGCGCTCAGCTTGTTGCCGCTTAATTTGAGATTCAAGGGAATTTTAGCCGTGGCGGCCTCGCTTTCGGTTGCCTGTGTTGACGAGCTGCTGCAGATTCTGTCCGAGGGGCGCTCATGTGAGCTTTTGGATGTCATCATCGACATCTCGGGTGCTGTTTTGGGGATTCTTGCGGTGTTCTGGGTTTTCTGGTCAAAAAATCAGTCGGTTGGTTTTCAGGATGATAAACAAATTATCCCTCAAAGCCTGTCAGGGCTATGAGGGACAAATCTGTCGGGTTTTGTTCATCATCAGCGCAGCAGTCTGTCGAGCCAGCTGTCTCTTGATATCAAAGCCGCACCGCCGGATGCAAATTTTTGCGAGCTGATACTTATTGCCGGTATGTCCTTCGTCTGATATGCCGCTCCGAGCGCCTCTATTATATTGTCTATGGCGTTGCCGTCTATCCCGAGCTTCTCCGACTCGATGACCACCTCGCTCAGCCCGGTAATATTGCACATGCTTCTGACCATGTCCGAGATGTCTGATAAAAGTCCCCGGCCGCTCACCGGCAGAGCACCGAAGGAGCCCTGTTTCTTCAGTACCCTGCCCTTTATTATCAGTCTTGAGTCGATACCCCGGCGGGCGTTGATATACAGAATATTGCCTTCCTGCCGGCGGCTTGCCGCGCAGTACCTGACGGCGGCGGTCATTTGGTCTATCACGAAATCAACCTGCAGGCCCACATATCGCCGGGCGAAATCACGGATTTTGACACTCTCGATTTCACCGTCGGTACTGTAAGATATCGTGTCGGTGCTGCGCTCGTAGAACCCGGGCACAATTATACAGACCGATAGGAATTTAATGTCCTTCACGTCCTGCATGTATGACTTCATACGGTGCAAAAACACGCCGAGGTTGTCGGTGTAGCTGAAATCGCTTATGTATTCGTATTCATACGTATTGACACGAATGAGCGAGAGGTTGTAACAGTCGGCTGTGAAATTCCGCTGCGACAGGTCTATTATGACAAATATCCTTTTCGGGTTTATGCGGATTTTGCCGGCGCGCCTTCCTACCTGCTTTGACTGTGTTGTGTGCTGTATGAAAATGCCGGCATCAAGAAAGGCCTCGACCGCTTTGCCGGCAGTGACAATGCTCAGCCCTGTCTGCTCGGCAATCTTTGCACGCGTGTCGCAGCCTTGGTCTGCCACCGCGCTGAACACCGCTTTCAGATTATTGTTTTTCAGCGTCTCTTTTGCAAGCGGAATCATGTCCGGACTCCCTCTGTCGCAAGTCATAAAACTGACCGGTCGGTGCCGCCGTAATAACTCGGGCTTAATGGCAATTTTTTATTAATTGATTAATTAATTATAAATTCAACTACCTTTTTTGTCAATAGCGCCCGGGACTCTGCCCCGACTCCTCATCCCGCCGGCCCTGCCCGGTTTGTCAATTATCCTTTTTATCAGAAATATCGAGGATAACGGCTCCGGCGATTGCCACCACAAGGCTTATCATTATGTACTCAAACACTTCCGGGTATTTGTACAGCGCCGAGGCGGGACATTCTTTGATTGAGTTCCGGAACATTACCGTGAGTCCGATCAGCGAGGCTGTGATAAGAGGCAGGCAGATATTCAGAAGCCTTACCGAGTGCCGGGACATCCGGTCAAGATGCTCGACAAGCCGGCGCCGCTGCTTGCACTTGTATGTATTTTTCAATTTTTATCTCCTTTCATATGCCAAAAATGTATGAATTATTAAAATCAGGCGAACAAATTTTCTCTTTTAATATTTACCGGGTAGGGTTGCAGAATCATCAAGTACAGTATACCAAATTTCAACACGAAATTCTACGAATAATTTTATGCAAGAGAGTTTTAATCAACTTATCAAGTCAAATAATGGTAATTATCAATAAATTACCTTTATACTTCTTAATCATGGCGAACAAATGTTCTCCTGATATAATTGAGACACACTAAATATTGAAAGGAGACGGCTATGGGTTACAGTGAATCAAGCCGGACCGCAGAAAGAGCAGTCAAAACCAAAAAGGGAAAAGTGCTCATTATGCAGAGCTCTGCCGAAGTGCTGGGCAGCGAGGTTATCTACCGTTTATACCGCGCAAAGCAAGCCGGTGAGTACATCTATCTGATTTATGCCGGCTACAAGCGAGAACGGGTTTACTGTGCCGCCGGGAGAAACAGGGACATGGCCGAAAGTATTTTCTCGGCGGTGGTTAAGGGACGTGTTACCCCCTGTACGTTACCTTGTATAGTCTCCGATCTGTTGCCGGATGCAGCCGAAGAGGAAGCAGCGGCGTTTGAAATGTATTGTAAAGCCAATTAACAGCATTCAAATCCAAACCGTTTGGGTTTGAGTTAAATATAAAAGATGCGCTACCCTTTTGGGGGCGCATTTTTAATTATTTCTTTTTCTTTGTACATTAGGGACGCGGGACAGCGCTCTGCGTATAAATATAGTAAAAAATCCTTTACAAACACCAGATATTGTGGTAATATATAAACACAACAGGCATTTTTATGAAAGGGAGGCCGAAAATACGGCTGTGATGGTTTATGAAATGCCCGTCCTGCGGATATGCTGACAGCAGAGTGGTGGATTCCCGCCCTGTCGCCGACGGCACAAGCATACGCCGCCGCCGCGAGTGTCTTAATTGTCAAAAGCGCTTTACCACATTCGAGGTTATTGAATCGGTACAGATTGTAGTTATTAAAAAAGACGGCTCAAAGGAGCTTTTCGACAGGAACAAGCTGCTTGCCGGCCTGCTCAAGGCCTGCCAGAAGCGCCCGGTGAACGCCGAGGAGATTGTCTCGGAAATCGAAACCGAGCTTCAGAACTCGCTCAGAGTTGAGGTCACCTCGCGCGAGATCGGCGAGATGGTCATGTCAAAACTCAAGGAGCGGGACGAGGTCGCGTATGTGCGCTTTGCTTCGGTTTACCGCGAATTCCGCGACGTTGATACATTTTTACGGGAGCTCAACGAGCTGAAGAAAAAGGCCGAATCTGATAGCAATACTTCAAGGAAGTAAAGAAGTGAGTATCACCTGGAATCCCTGGCACGGCTGCCACAAGTACAGCGAGGGCTGTCTGAACTGCTACGTCTTTCGTATTGACGGCGAGCATGATATTGACAGCCAGGTTGTAAGGCTCAACGCGGACTTCGATCTCCCGGTGAGAATGACCAAAAAGGGATACAAAATAAAACCGGGCGACGTGGTTTACACCTGTCTGTCGTCCGATTTTTTTCTTGAGGAGGCCGACGGCTGGCGGGAGCGCGCATGGGAAATCATCGCCGCCCGGCGCGACCTGAAATTTATAATCATCACAAAGCGCATCCTCCGCGCCGCCGGGTGCCTGCCCGCCGACTGGGGGAACGGGTATGAGCATGTTTACATCGGGGTTACCTGCGAGAACCAGCGCCGCGCAGACGAGCGGCTTCCGGTGTTTTTGAATTTGCCGATAAGGCACAGATTTGTGGTCTGCGAGCCTCTGCTCGAGAAAATTGACCTTTTGCCTTACCTTGGCGGCGGCGGGATTGAGCAGGTTGTCGCGGGCGGCGAGTCGGGGCCGGGGGCGCGGATCTGTGACTGGGAGTGGGTTTTGGCGCTCCGCCATGCCTGCGCCGGTGCCGGTGTGGCCTTTCATTTCAAGCAGACCGGAGCGCTGTTCAGGAAAGACGGTAAAATATTCAGAATTCCCCGAAGGCTGCAGGCAGTGCAGGCTGCGCGCGCCGGAATTGATATAGTTGGCAGGGAATAGTCGGATTACTCAAGGTATTTTATTGTCTGGTAGAGAGAACTGAGCACAAGATACAGCGGAGGATTGTAGTCCATAATCTGCCAGATTCCGGCCCCGCCGAGATTGAATTCGTCTATCAGGCGGAAGGATGCGTTGTAGCTCCGGGCGTCCTGGAACCAGACCTCGTGCTCTACAGGGCCGGACGGGGTGGGGTCGTAATAATTGAAAAACGGGGTCTGCGAGTATCCGTCAAACTGTATGGCCGCTTTCTTCTCGGCCGCGAGTTCAATAGCTTCGATGTTGCTCAGCGGTATGGCCTGCGACTGGCCGCGGACAAAGGGCAGCGTCCAGTTGTAGGCGTAATTCGGCACACCGAGCAGCAGCTTTGCCGATGGGATTGCGGATACCGCGTATTCGAGTACCACTCTTATCGGCTGTATGGGCGAGACGGCCATCGGCGGCCCGAAGGTAAAGCCGTATTCATAGGTCATGAGCAGCATCCTGTCGGCGGCGGCACCTATAGCCGGGTAGTCGTGGCCCTCGTAGAGCAGGCCGCGCTTATCGGCGGTCTCCTTGGGGGCAAGGTCGGCAAATATAATATACCCCCGGGGCGAGAGACGTTCGTTAGCACGGGCAATCAGAGCGGCGTACTCGTCGGCATAGGCGGCGTCGATGTACTCAAAATCAAATTCAATCCCCGAATAGCGCTTCTCGGAGAGTACCCGGTCGATGTCATCGAGCATCCGGTTCTGGGCCTCGGGGTTTGAGAGCACATTGATTACAAGCTCGGCCGAGAATAATCCGTCCTCGCCGAGCGAGGTCAGCATCATAATAGGCGCGGTGCCGTATTGCCGGGCAAGGGCTATTAGTTCGTTATCACCAGGTTCGATAAGAGTGCCGTCGGGGCGCAGGCCGTATGCGAAAATTGAGAGATATGTAAGGTAGGGAAGCGCGCTGCGCAGCACATCGCGGTTGATAAAAGGGTATGCATAGCCGGTCACCTCAGCGCCCCTGCCGAGTTCGGGGGGCGGCAGGGTGATAAAGAGCACCTGACCCGGACTGATATCTATTCCTCCGCGAAGGAAGGGATTGTTGCGCCAGAGCTGGCTGATACTTACCCCAAATCGCTGGGCAATCGTGAACAGCGAATCCCCCGGCATCACCGTGTAGGTCTGGGTGGGCTGCAGTATCACCAGAGCCTGCCCGACAGACAGCACATTAGGCGAGGCGAGCGCATTGTCCGAGGCGAGGCGTTCAGGGGTGGTCCCGAAGCGCCGGGCTATACTCCAGAGCGAATCCCCGAGCTGAGTTGTGTATATTTCCATCAGAACTCTCCTTTTCTTGCAAAATATCACTGTCAGTATATGCCATGAGGCATTGGCAATGTCAAATGCGGGCAGAATATTTGCCGGTTTTATGCCGTATACTAAGCCAATGTAGGCATGGACAAATTTAGGATGAAAGGAAGAATCAGCCATGAATAAACCGCGGATACAAAAATGCAGCGCGCACGAGATACTTGACTCGCGCGGAAACCCCACGGTCGAAGCAACCGTCTTTCTGACCGACGGAACGGTGGGGGTCGCATCGGTGCCCTCGGGGGCGTCGACCGGAATCTATGAAGCTCACGAAAAGCGCGACGGAGACACCTCCCGGTACGGGGGGAAAGGCGTGCTTGAGGCGGTATCGGCTGTGGCAGAAATCATTTCCCCGGCGCTCGCGGGGATGTACGCTACCGAACAGGCAGAAATCGATCGAGTGATGATTGAGCTTGACGGGAGCGGCAATAAAAGCCGGCTGGGAGCCAACGCAATCCTTGCCGTCTCGCTTGCAGTCGCACGGGCGGCGGCCAACTGGTACGACATGCCGGTCTACCGCTATCTCGGCGGGCTGAACGCCCGGCGGCTGCCGGTGCCGATGATGAACATCCTCAACGGCGGGGCACACGCCTCAAACAACGTCGAGATTCAGGAGTTCATGATAGTGCCGACAGGCATGTCCTCCTTTGCCGAGGCGCTCCGGGCGGGCAGCGAAATCATGCACACACTTGCCAGAATCCTCAAGTCAAATAATATGATGACAGCAGTGGGTGACGAAGGCGGATTCGCGCCTAATCTGGGAAGCGATGAAGAGGCTATTGACCTGATTGTCAGGGCTGTTGGCGAGGCCGGATATGACACCGACCGGGTAAAAATCGCGCTCGACACCGCCGCCAGCGAATGGTTTGACGAGGGCACGGGGGAATATGTCCTCAAAAAGAGGAACGAACGCAAAACCCGCGCCGAAATGATAGACTACTGGGAGTACCTTGTCGGCAAGTATCCGGTAATGTCAATTGAGGACGGGCTCGACCAACGCGATTTTGAAGGCTGGGCGGAGCTGACCCGGCGGATTGGCGGGCGGGTAATGCTTGTCGGCGACGACCTTTTTGTGACCAATGAGGGGCGGCTTGCCGAGGGGATAGAGTGTGGCGCGGCAAACGCCATTCTCGTCAAGCCCAACCAGATAGGCTCGCTTACCGAGACGCTGCGGGTGGTCCGGCTGGCACAGGACTCGGGCTACGGCTTTATAATGTCCCACCGTTCGGGCGAGACAGAGGACACCACGCTTGCCGACATCGCGGTTGCGGTCAACGCGCCGTTTATCAAGACCGGTGCGCCCTGCCGCGGGGAGCGGGTGGCAAAATACAACCGTCTGCTGCGGATTGAGTCGGCGCTTGGTTCCGGGGCGCTTTACGGTAAGCGCACGACACCCGGCGGCTGGTCTCGCTGATATTCGGGCTGCCGCTGGCGTTTTGGGGGTTTGCGGCCTTTATATCCTCGCGTCAGAGAAAGCTCCCGGATAAAATGACCGGTGAGCAATGCGGCCGCGCTGCCGAGACGGTGAGGATTTTTCCCGCGCCGCTGATATACGCGACAATGACGCCGGTGTTGATTCTGTACGTCATATTTTTCGTGTCTCAGTGGAGCTATTTTACGGCGGCCTTTTACGGAGTTCTGCCCGAGGGGTTTGTGTATTCTTCATACGCACGGCAAGGCTTTTTCCAGCTCTGCACGGTGGCTTCTCTCAACGCGCTGGCGCTGATTTTCGTGAGCATATTCGTGCGGCGCCAGAGCCGCGTCGAGCGCGTGCTGCTCAAGGTTTATTCGGTGATAACCGCGCTCTTTACGCTGGTGCTGATTTCGACGGCGCTCTCGAAAATGGCGCTCTATATAAGCGCCTACGGGCTGACCCTCAAGCGAGTGTACGCAAGCTGGTTTATGGTTTTCATGGCTGCCGGGTTTATATATGCGATAATCGCAAATCTTGTCAAGCGCTTCAGGTTCAATTTCGCCCTGCTCCCCACGGGCGCGCTGATGTTCGCTGTTATAGCATACGCCAATGTGGGCGGCTTTATCGCGCGTTATAACGCCGATGCTTATCTTGACGGGCGGCTCGGGAGTGTAGATATATATGAAATCTCACGGATGGGCGACTCGGGCATTCCGGCGCTGGTGCGGCTGGCCGACGCGGAGGACAGCGAGGTGGCCGACGAAGCTGTGAGGAGCATCAAGGAGTATCTGGAACTGAACAGTGACAGAAAGGATAATATCCTCACCTTCAGCCTCCCGCGGGCAAAAGCCCTCGCTTTGCTTAAGCGCAAGGGGTATATTAAAGGAGATTAATATTACTTGTGAAGCCGTCGCGCCACGTATAAGGCGTGCGGGCGATCGCAAATCGCCCCTACGGCATTCATAATAGTGCAGACGCATTTTCAATTCACATACAATTCCCACAAGTGCTTTCTCCGAAATCTCCGCTGCACTGCATCATTACAGTTCGCCCCGTCCGCGGCAGGAGGAAGGGGGGTCTCAGGGCAGAAGCCTTAGGTTTCCCCTGAGCGCTTTTCTTTGGTTCATTTCTTTGCACGGGCAAGAAATGAACAAGAATTAAAGTTTAGCAAAACAAAAAGCAGCAAACAAAAACAAACCGGACGTTTGCCAACGTCCGGTTTGTTGTACCGACCTTATCCGAATTACTTAACCTCAACCGTTGCGCCGGCTTCGGTGAGCTGAGCCTTGATTTTCTCGGCCTCTTCTTTGGATACGCCTTCCTTAATGGGCTTCGGCACTGACTCGACAAGGTCCTTCGCGTCCTTAAGTCCGAGACCGGTAATCTCGCGGACAACCTTGATAACGCCGAGTTTGCTGGCGCCAAAGCTGGTAAGAATAACGTCAAATTCGGTTTTCTCCTCAACCTCGGGAGCAGCGGGGCCGGCGGCCGCTACTGCAACGCCGACGGGAGCGGCTGCCGAGACGCCGAATTCTTCCTCAACAGCCTTTACAAGCTCTGCAAGCTCAAGAATGGTAAGGCCTTTTACCGCCTCAACTATAGCTGTAATTTTTTCTGATGCCATTTTAATATCCTCCGATTAATAGTTTGATTTGCGTGGTTTGATTTCGTGATTTGAGTTGTATTGCAGACCGGTCATGCGCTCGAGGCTGCCGGCTCTGCGCCGCCGTTTTTGTCGACGATGGCCTGGAGCACATAAGCAAGCGAGTAGAGCGGGGACTGAATGCTGCCGAGGAACTTCGCGATAAGCACCTCGCGCGACGGTGTGTTGGCGAGTGCTATGACCGTGTCGGCGTCGATAGCTTTCCCTTCAAGGTAGCCGGCAAGTATGCGGAAGGACTTGATCTTGTCGGCGTATTCCTTGATAATCTTTGCCGGGGCGATGGGGTCGTCTCCTGCAATGGCGATGGCGGTCATGCCGACAAGGTGCTCCTTCAGGTCGCTGTAGCCGACCTGCTCAAGAGCTCTGCCGGTCAGAGAATTCTTCATGACCGTGTACCGCACGCCCGCCTCGCGCAGTGCGCGGCGCATTTTTGTGTCGTCCGTGACCGTGATGCCCTGATAGTTCACCAGCACACCCGCGGGGGAGTTTTTTATCTGCTCCGCAAGCTCTGCGACGATTTGCTTCTTTTGCTCGAGTATTTTGCTGCTTGGCACTTGTGTTTCACCTCCCGATGGTATATTCCGAAGGGTACGTCCTTGTGCTGTGGTTTTGTGCCCGTGACGGCGCGGCAGCATGCGGCGGCACGGCACATTCCCACATTGGCATGAAGCTGCAGACAAAAAAATACCCTTCATCCGAAAGACAGGGTGCTCTCGAAGAAGGATAACGGCGTGCGCAAAAAAGCGCTTATTCCATTACGCATCCTCGGCAGGGAGGCCTTCTGGCCTTTACTGGAACCTGCTGTCTTTGGATATCGGGGGTATAATACCACAGTGTCGGAGAGTTGTCAAGGGTTTTTTGAAAAATTACTCCTTATTGTTCCTGATTATCCTCTCTGCCGCATGTATCAGCCTTCGCCGTAGCCAGTCGGGCTTGATGATTTTTATATCTGCATTAAGTGCTAAGATTGCGCTCATGAATTTTTCGATGCTGTGAAACTCGCAGAGGTATGTGCCGTCCTTGTTTCTTTCCTTAACATATGGCTGCAGTTCGAGCACGGCGAGCTTGTCCTCCACCCTGACCACCGCCGTGTAGGGAAGCTGTGTCTGGATTACAGTGCGGTCGGCGACCTCGGGTGTTTCTGTTGCCTCTGCCGAGGCGGCGGCCAGCACGCCCGAGAAATTCTCGTCGTTGTCGGCGATGTGGGCCACCGGCAGGGCAAATGGCGAGGCGTAATAAAACCCCCGGCGCCGGTAATCATACTCAAGCGGGGCGCCGAGCTTGTTTTTCAGGAAAAATATATCGCGCTGAGCCTGCCTGTGTGAGATGCCGAAGCGCTCGGAGAGCCGCTTGGCGTTAGGGTAGCTGTTATCGGCAATTTTTCTGTGAAGCCACTGGATTCTCAGATTTGCAGACGACATATCGACCCCCCTGCCGGCATGCGCGGCTGATTTTACTTCATTTTGCATCTACATCTATCTACCTATTTTAATTTTAATATCAGACGTCCTCTGACGGGGCTACATCTTGCATTTCTGTTCCTGACTGCTCCGGCACTTCTTGCGTGCGACCCGTGACAAATTTATAAAACTCACATAGCCGGGCGGCCATATACAGCCCGAGCAGGAGGCAGACCACCGCACCGGCCGAGATGTCGGCCAGCATGTAAATTTGAGCCGTTGAGAGAAGCAGGGTGGGCACCGCAAAAACCGCCAGAACATGGATTCCGGTCAGCGTGAACACTAAAAAGGCACGCGGTATCCCCCGGCCGAGCAGATAGCGGAGTTCGTATAGCATAAAGAGCATTACCGCCAGCGTCGCCATCAGAAAGGATACTTTTACCGGGTTGTTCATCGCCACTAATTTGTTGGCATATGCCTCGGACATGGCGACGGCCGCCCAGAAAATCGGGATAAATCCGGCAAAGACCGTGCCGCCCCCGGCATTTTTGGTTCTGAAGGCAACTATCAGAAAAAAGGGTGCCGAAAGTGCGCTGAGAATAATAACCCAAAGGGTCAGCAGCGGCGAGACTGTCGGTTCATTTTGATGAGCGAGCAGCCTGAAGGCGACGTATCCCAGAAATCCGGCCGCACAGACCGCTGCCGCAAGCTTTGATAGCCGGCTGTATGTCACCGAGGCCGCGGGGAGAGCGCCTTTGGGTATGGTGATAATGGCCGTGAGAATAAAGACGACCGAGGTCACAGTCAGGGCGCCTGATATGACCGGAAGCAGGGCGGAGCTTTTAAAATACCCGATATCGGGCTCGTAAAAGAAGAGATATGACGCGCAGTACAGCAGAGTGCATATCAGCGCGAGAATAAGGGACGAGTAGACATAAATCTTGATTTTGTCTGTGTAATCTGTCATAGATACTCCATGCTATCCCGGCCGAAATAAATTGGTTGTTGCCGCTGCCGGCAGCAGCCCGCGGGGAAGACGACAATGTATTCCGGTCGGTGAAATTTTAATTATTATACCGCACATTTGTTAACATTTTGTAAACACTGCAGGCAAAGGACAAAAAAATCCGGGAATTCGCAATTTTTGCGGTATAAATTGTACAAGATATACAAATATTATATCTGAAATTGACGTAAATTTCTACGTATGATTTTAAAGTCGCTATTGATTTATAAAGGGCGATGTGATAAAATTATATGGCTCAAAAAGCAAAGAATGCTGTGAAGCGGAAGGTTGCTGCAGTTTGCAGGGAATTTCCGTGGAGCATGTCCGTCAATCGGGCGGCAATAATTCCGAAGCACTGCTGAATGTGCGTCATTTCCCGGAATTTGTTGCGCGAGCAAGCGCCGACAAATTTCGTTTTTTATGGGGATGCAAAAGAAACGCGTGGCGGCGTGTGCGAGTGGATATGCCCCCCTTTCAACCCGGCGCCGGGCTCTGACAGATGCCGGCGCGGCGCCAAATCAAAAAGGAGGCAGAAAAATGGCAGTCAATGAGAAAATCAGAATCCGTCTCAAGAGCTACGACCACACGATAATCGACGCGGCAGCGCAGAAGATTGTCGAGGTCGCCAAGAGGCAGGGTGCGAAGGTATCGGGTCCGATCCCGCTTCCGACCGAGAAGGAGATAATCACAATTCTCCGCGCGGTCCACAAATACAAGGACAGCCGCGAGCAGTTCGAGTACCGCACCCACAAGAGGCTGATTGACATTATCAGACCGACCAAAAGGCTTGTCGAAGACCTGATGAACATTGAACTGCCCGCCGGAGTGGAAATCGAAATCAAACTCTGAGTGGGGGCATGATATTCCGGGGCGGAAGACCGCCGCCCGGAAGTGTAACGTTTCTCGGTCAAGTTGGCGAACCCATGCGGGGTAATCCAAACGTCAACCAATAACCGAAAGGGGAAAAAATGAAAAAGGTAATCATCGGGAAAAAGCTCGGGATGACACAGTTGTTTGACGAGCGTGGAAACGTCATCCCGGTAACAGTAATCGAAGCCGGTCCCTGCGTGGTCGTGCAGAAAAAGACCGCCGCGAAGGAAGGCTACGATGCGCTTCAGCTCGGCTTTGCCGACGCAAAGGAAAAGCAGCTCAACAAACCCGAAGCCGGTCACTTCAAGGCGGCGGGTGTCGAGCTGAAAAAGTATTTAAAGGAATTCCGCTTCGACGACGTATCGGGCTACAATGTCGGCGACGTGATCACAGTCGACATATTCAGCCAAGGCGACAAGGTCGATGTTACCGGAATTACAAAAGGCCGCGGGTTTTCGGGTGTCATCAAGCGCTGGAACCAGCGTAAGCTCAGAGCCTCCCACGGCGCAGGACCGGTACACCGGAAGATCGGTTCACTCGGAGCCAACTCAAACCCGTCAAGGATTTTCAAGAATAAGAAAATGCCGGGCCAGTACGGCAACGAGCGGGTGACTATTCTTAATCTCGCGGTCGTCAAAGTGGATAAGGAAAAGAATCTTATCGCCGTCAAGGGCGCCGTACCCGGCGCGAGGAACGGCATAGTCTTCATCCGCGATTCGGTCAAGGCATAAGGCGGTAAGGAGGAAGAACAATGCCAACAGTAAAAGTAGTGAATATGGCCGGCGCCCAGGTCGGTGAAATAGAATTGTCAGATGCCGTATTCGGCAGAGAAGTAAATCCGGCGGTTCTCCATGCCGCAGTAAGGGCATATCTGCTCAATCAGAGACAGGGGACCCAGTCGACCTTCACCCGCGCAGAGGTATCGGGCGGCGGCAGGAACCCCTGGAGACAAAAGGGTACCGGCAGAGCCCGTCACGGCTCAATCCGCGCTCCTCAGTGGACGCACGGCGGTGTGGCACTCGGTCCAAAGCCGAGAAGCTATCGTGTAGTGCTTAACAAGAAAGTAAAACGCGCCGCACTGCTTGGGGCGCTCTCGTCCAAAGTCGCCTCGGGTGATTTTATTGTAATCGACGAGATAAAATGCGAGGATTACAGCACCAAGACAATGGTCGGAATGCTGAGAGCCCTCGGTTCCGAGAAAAAAGCCCTTATCGTGCTCCCGGAGGTTGACCGGGTTGTAATCAAGAGCTGCGACAATATTCCGGGCGTCAAGACCATCCTCTACAACACACTCAATGTATATGATATTTTAAACGCCGACAAGTTTATTGTGTCGAAGGCGGCCGTCGAGAAGATCGAGGAGGTTTACGCATAATGAAAAAAATGGCACAGGACATAATTCTCGCCCCGGTCATTACCGAAAAGAGTTTCTCTCTGATGTCGGGTGAGAAGAACAAGGTGCGCCGCGACCCCAAGGAAGTTATGAAATCCGAAAGGTATAAGCGCAGGGCGGCCAAAGCAGAAGCAAAGGGCGAGACGATCCGAGAGCCTCTCCCCCCCGCCCCTGTGCTTAAGAAATATGTATTCAAGGTGCACCCGAAGGCCACCAAGCCTGAAATTGCCTCGGCGGTCGAAGAGCTTTTCGGAGTCGAGGTCAAGGATGTGAATACAGTTAACATGAAGAGAAAGCCCAAGAGGCTGGGTTATCGTCCCGCAGGCTATACCGCCGCGTGGAAGAAAGCGATTGTCACGCTTAAGCCCGGATCTAAGACTATCGAGTTTTTCGAAGGCATGAACTGATAGCGGGAGGAGGAAGCAAGATGCCAACAAAAAAGTATAAGCCGACTACCCCGGCAAGAAGAAACATGACGGTTCCGACCTTCGAGGAGACAACCAAGCACACACCCGAGAAGTCTCTTACCGTTATTAAGAAGAAACATGCCGGACGCAACTCCTACGGCAGAATTACGGTTCGCCACAGGGGCGGCGGCAACAAGAAGAAGTACAGAATCATTGATTTCAAACGCCAGAACACCTCGCCCGCAACTGTTATCGGTATTGAGTATGACCCCAACAGGTCTGCATATATCGCACTTCTGCAGAACGAGATGGGCGAAAAGAGCTACATCATCGCTCCTGTGGGGCTGAGGCCCGGCGACAAGGTCCATACCGGACCCGAGGCCGACATCAAGCCCGGCAACACGCTGCCTATCGCAAACATCCCGGTCGGCACCATGATACACAATATAGAGCTCTATCCGGGCAAAGGCGCGCAGCTGGCAAGGGCGGCCGGTGTATTCGCCCAGCTTATTGCCAAGGAAAACAACGAGGCCCAGATAAGGCTGCCCTCCGGCGAGGTGCGGATTGTAAGACTTGACTGCAAGGCCACCATCGGTCAGGTAGGGAATATCGAGCACGACACTGTCAAAATCGGCAAGGCCGGCAAGTCACGCCACAGGGGAATCAGGCCAACCGTACGCGGCTCGGCCATGAACCCCGTCGACCACCCACACGGCGGCGGCGAAGGCAAGTCACCTATCGGGCATCCCGGACCGCTGACTCCCTGGGGCAAGCCCACTCTCGGATATAAGACGAGAAAGAAAAAGGCAAGAACCGACAAGTTCATTGTCAAACCCAGAAAAGCTTAATGGAGGAGGGAATATAGAATGAGCAGAAGTCTGAAAAAGGCACCCTTCGTGGATGAGAAGCTCTACAAGCGCATTCTCGCCATGAATGCAAAAAACGAAAAAAAGGTGCTCAAGACCTGGTCGCGCGCATCCACCATATTCCCGGAATTCGTCGGCCATACGATTGCGGTTCACGACGGCAGAAAGCATGTGCCGGTATATATTACTGAGGACATGGTAGGACATAAACTCGGCGAGTTTGCACCCACAAGGCTTTTCAGAGGCCATTCGGGTTCAAAGACTACCAAAACCACCAAGTAAGCGGGAGAAAATAAATGGAAGCAAAAGCATATCTTAAATACGTAAGAATATCCCCGCGCAAGGTTCAGTTCCTTCTCAACCTAATAAGGGGCAAGGATGCGGATGTTGCTATGGCCATTCTGAAAAACACCCCGAAAGGGGCCTCGCCCTATCTTGTCAAGCTGCTGGGGAGCGCCATGGCCAATGCCGAAAACAACCATCAGATGGATAGGTCCAAGCTTTATGTCTCCGAATGTTTTGTCACTCCCGGTCCGACCCTAAAACGGATAAGACCTAGAGCAAGGGGAAGTGCAGACAGGATTCTCAAAAGAACAAGCCATGTGACTATCGCGGTCGCTGAGAGAAAATAGGGAGGACAACTGAATGGGACAAAAAGTAAATCCCCACGGTCTTCGGGTGGGTTTGATCAATGACTGGAATTCCAGATGGTACGCAAAAGACGAGGAATTCGCAGATACCCTTATTTCAGATTACAATATCAGAAAATACCTCAAGGAAGAGCTTAAAAACGCGGGGATCCCGAAAATCGAGATAGAGCGCACCGGTCGTGTTGTAAGGATCACCATTTACTGCGCAAAACCCGGAATGGTTATCGGACGCGGCGGTTCGGAGAAGGAGAAGCACAGAGAAATCCTTGAGAAAAATCTGGGCAAGCCTGTCAGAATCGACATCGTAGAAGTAAGGCAGCCCGACCTCTCGGCGCAGCTTGTCGCCGAAAACGTGGCATCTCAGCTTGAGAGGCGTATTTCCTTCCGCCGCGCGATGAAAATGGCTATCCGGAACACAATGAGGATGGGTGCCAAGGGTATCAAGATTAAGTGCAGCGGAAGGCTCGGAGGTGCCGAGATTGCAAGGTCCGAGCATTATCATGAGGGTACGATACCGCTGCAGACCCTTCGCGCCGATATCGACTACGGATTCGCCGAAGCCAACACGACCTACGGGAAAATCGGCATCAAGGTATGGATCTACCGCGGCGAAGTTATCAGCGGTGTAAACAGGCAGGTAACAACCCCGCGCGAGCGCCGCGAGAGTCGCGGGCGCCGGGGCCGCCATAGTGCCGCTGGCCGTGCCGACAAAGCCCCTAGAGAAGGAGACAGGAAGCAGGCTTTAGGTAGGCATCTTGGGCAGTGAGTTTGATGCTTTGTCCAACGCGGCGGGCGCAGGCAAACCGGTTTTGCCCGATCGGCACAAACCTCACATCTTGCGGAAAGGAATGATCTTAAAATGTTAATGCCAAAAAGAGTAAAATACCGCCGTGTACAACGCGGCCGTATGAAGGGAAAAGCAACACGCGGCAATACCGTGAGTAACGGTCAATACGGGCTTGTGGCTCTGGAGCCGGCGTGGATTACCAGCAATCAGATAGAGGCGGCGCGTATCGCCATGACGCGCTATATCAGGCGCGGCGGTCATGTCTGGATTAAAATCTTTCCCGGCAAGCCGGTTACCGAAAAACCCGCTGAAACCCGTATGGGCTCGGGCAAGGGCTCGCCGGAATACTGGGTAGCGGTTGTCAAGCCCGGCCGGGTGATGTTCGAGATGGATGGCGTCGACCTCGAGACCGCCAAGGAAGCGATGCGTCTTGCCAGCCATAAGCTGCCTATCAAGTGCAAGTTCGTCGTAAAAGACGAGCGACAGGAGGTGTAAGGCTGTGAAGGCTAAGGAAATCAGAGAGCTGTCGGTTGAAGAGCTTAACAACAAGCTCAAAGAGCTCAAGACAGAGCTTTTTAACCTCCGCTTCCAGCTTGCGATAAACCAGCTTGAGAACACCAACCGTATAACCGAGGTCAAGCGCGATATCGCAAGAGTATTGACGGTTCTTCAGGAAAAGAAGAATGCGTAAAGGAGAATAGCAATGGCGAATGTAAGAAATCTCAGAAAAACCAGAATAGGCACGGTTGTCAGCGACAAGATGAACAAAACCGTGACTGTCGCCATAGTTGACAACGTAAAGCACCCGGTTTATGGAAAAATCGTAAAGCATACCCTGAAGGTCCATGCGCACGACGAAAACAACGAATGCAGCGTCGGGGACAAAGTGGAGATCATGGAGACAAGACCTCTCTCCAAGACAAAAAAATGGCGTGTCGTCGAAATAATCGAGAAGGCCAAATAACCTGCATTCGGCTGAAAGTACGTCAGAGTCGTATCGAACAGGAGGAAACACAAATTGATACAGCAGCAGTCATTACTGAAGGTTGCCGACAATACCGGCGCTAAAGTGCTGATGTGCATCCGCGTCCTCGGCGGAACAGGCCGCAGATACGCGAACATCGGTGACGTTATAGTCGCCACTGTCAAAAAGGCAACCCCGGGCGGCGTCGTGAAGAAGAGCGAAGTCGTCAAGGCCGTGATTGTCAGAACCAAGCACGGGGTAAAGCGTCCCGACGGTTCTTACATCAAGTTTGACGAGAACTCGGCAGTCATTATAAAAGAGGATAAAAACCCCAGAGGCACCCGTATATTCGGGCCTGTGGCAAGGGAACTGCGTGAGAAAGAATATTTAAAGATTCTCTCTCTGGCTCCCGAAGTACTGTAAGGAGGACGGCGAAATGTCACTCAGAATTAAGAAAGGCGATACCGTAGTCGTTCTTACAGGCAGATACGAAGACAAAAAGGACAGCTCCGGCCGGCCGGTCCCCCATAAGGTGATAGCAGTCTCCCCGAAAGAAGGGAAGGTCATTGTCGAGAATGTCAACAAGGTTTACAAGCACATCAAACCCCGCCGCCAGGGCGAGGAGGGCGGAATAATTTCGGCCGACGGCGCTATCTATCTCTCAAAGGTCGCGCTCTATTGCCCTGACTGCAAAAAGGGCGTGCGCTTCCATGTAGAAACAGTAGACGGCAAGAAAGTGCGTGTCTGTTCGGGCAAGCGCGACGGCAAGCCCTGCGGGCATAAATTTGACTGAGGAGGCGGAGTGAAATGCCAAGACTAAAGGATTTATATCGGGCAGAGGTCGCTCCCGCCCTTATGAAAAAATTCGAGTATAAGAGCACGATGCAGATACCGAGGCTTGAAAAGGTCGTCATCAACGTCGGAGCCGGGGATGCAAAGGACAATCCCAAGGTAATCGAGAGCATAATGAAAGATCTGGCCGCCATTACCGGTCAGAAGCCTGTGCCCACCCACGCCAAGAAGTCGGTTGCAAACTTCAAGGTGCGCACCGGCATGAAGGTCGGCGTCAAGGTGACCCTGCGCGGCGACCGGATGTATGAGTTTCTCGACAGGTTCTTTAACTTCGCGCTGCCGAAGGTCCGCGACTTCAAGGGAATCAACACCAACGCCTTCGACGGCAGGGGCAATTACGCCATCGGCCTGCGCGAGCAGCTCATATTCCCCGAAATTGATTATGACAAGATTGACAAGATACGCGGTATGGACGTCTGCATAATAACCACCGCCAAAACCGACGAAGAAGCGAAAGAGCTGCTGACACTGCTCGGCGCTCCCTTCGCAGTCTGAGAGGAGACAGGAACATGGCAAAGAAATCTATGATTATAAAACAGCAAAGAGAGCCTAAATACTCCACCCGCAGGTATAACAGATGCAAAATCTGCGGACGTCCTCACGGTTATCTTCGCAAGTTCGGCGTTTGCCGCATATGCTTCCGCAATCTTGCTTATCGCGGCGAAATTCCCGGTGTGAGAAAGGCCAGCTGGTAGCCGGTTTTGTCACACGAAACTGAAACAAACCCCTCAGTTATCGGTAGGAAACCTTTAAGTTTAACCGCCGATAAGCCGCCGGATATGTCCGGCAGCAAGATATAACTTGCACGAAGGAGAATTATGATATGCAAATGTCAGATGTAATTGCCGACATGCTCACCAGAATCAGGAACGCCAATGATGCGAAGCATCCGACCGTTGACATACCGGCATCAAAAATGAAAGAAGCCATCGTCAAGATTCTTGTCGACGAAGGCTATGTAAAGGGCTACCAGATTATTGACGACGGTAAACAGGGCGCAATCCGTGTTACTTTAAGATACATTGACGGCAAACAGAAGGTAATACGCGGCATCCGCAGGGTTTCAAAGCCCGGACTCCGTGTATACGCGGGCTATGAGGATATGCCGAAGGTGATGAACGGCCTCGGAATTGCCATTGTGTCCACCTCAAAAGGCATTATGACAGACAAACAGGCCCGGGCGCTCCGGGTCGGCGGCGAAGTGCTCGCGTTCGTCTGGTAAAAGGAGTCGGAGGTATAAAGATGTCAAGAATTGGTAGAATGCCGGTCGCAATCCCCGACGGTGTGACAGTGACGATTGACGACCGGAATAACACGATAACCGTAAAAGGTCCCCTCGGAACCCTCACCGAGCAGATACACCCGAAGATAAAGGCCAGAGTGGAAGGCGACAAGATACATGTCGAGCGCTCGGGTGAAGAAAAAGAGGAAAGGAGCCTGCACGGGCTCACCCGCGCGCTGATACACAATATGGTAGTCGGCGTGTCAAAGGGATATGAGAAAAGGCTCGAGATAATCGGCATCGGCTACAAGGCCGTGCTCCAGGGGCAGACACTGATGCTTTATGTGGGTTACTCGCTTGACGAAAACGGCCGCCCGCAGGAAAAATACTGTATGAAGGCGCCCGAAGGGATAAAATTCGAGGTGCCCGAAAAATCACAGGTGCCGACAATCATTATTAAGGGCTGCGACAAGCAACTCGTCGGGCAGGTTGCCGCGAACATCCGCAGCATGAGGCCGCCGGAACCCTACCACGGCAAAGGTATTAGGTACAAGGACGAGGTTGTCCGCCTTAAGGTCGCCAAAACCGGTAAATAAGGAGTGGAAGTGACATGGTAACAAGAAAAGATACAAACAAGGCACGTCAGAGAAGACACAGGCAGATAAGAGCCCAAATATCTGGAACTGCAGAACGCCCCCGTCTGTATGTTTACCGCTCCTTGAAGCATATATCGGCACAGATAATCGACGACGAGCGCGGGGTGACGCTTGTCAGCGCATCCACATACGAAAAAGACTTCAAAGGCATGACCACCAGCAACAAGGCGGCTGCCAGGCTCGTAGGCAAGAAGCTTGCCGAGCGGGCAATAGAGAAGGGTATCACCACTGTCGTGTTCGACCGCGGCGGATATCTCTATCACGGACGTGTATCGGAACTGGCTGAGGGAGCCCGTGAGGGCGGCCTGAAGCTCTGAAGGCCTTTTTGGCTGTTTCCGGTTTGTACACTGTTCAAAACAAGTATTTGAACAAACTCAGGAGGAAAAAATGTCTAACAAGTATATGAGCCGCCGTGAACCCCGCGAGAAGGAAAGCGAATTCAAAGAACAGATGATTTCGCTAAACCGGGTTTCCAAGACCGTCAAAGGCGGGCGCATTGCGCGCTTTGCCGCGCTCATGGTTGTTGGTGACGGCAACGGACGAGTAGGCGTGGGTCTCGGCAAGGCCGCCGAGGTTCCCGAGGCTATCCGCAAGGGAATCGAAGACGCAAAGAAAAACATGATTGAGGTAGCGCTCAAGGGGTCGACTATACCCCACGAGGTAATCGGCATCTACGGAGCCGGCAAAGTGCTGCTCAAACCTGCCGCCCCGGGTACCGGTATTATTGCGGGTGTGAAAATCAGGCCGGTGCTCGAGCTTGCCGGCATAAAGAACATCCGGGCAAAGTCCTTAAGGTCAAACAACCCGGTGAATGTTGTCAAGGCCACCATAGAGGGACTTAAGGCCCTCCGTACCGCGGAGATGGTCGCCAAGACCAGAGAAATCGATGTCGAAATGCTCAAGGGTTGAAGGAGGCTGCAAAATGGTAAAGATTACACTTGTCAGGAGTCTGATAGGCAGAAAGCCCGCCCATAAAGCTACTGCAGTGTCGCTCGGCCTGCGCAAGATCGGCGACTTTATCATCCTTGAGGACAACGATGCCACCCGAGGCAAGATAAAGGCAATAGAGCACCTTGTCAGGGTTGAAAATGTGTAAAGGAGGCAGAGGATGAAACTCCACGAATTATCAGCCGCCCCCGGCTCCACCAAAGAGAGAAAACGCAAGGGCAGGGGTATAGGTTCGGGCCACGGCAAGACTGCCGGCAGAGGACATAAAGGTCAGTGGGCCCGCTCGGGCGGCGGCGTCCGGCCCGGATTTGAAGGCGGCCAACTCCCGCTTTACAGAAAGCTTCCCAAAAGAGGCTTTGACAACAGCAAATTCGCCAAAAAGTACGCAATTGTAAACCTTTCCGACCTCAACGCATTTGAGGACGGAGATGTGGTTGATATCGATGTTTTACTCGAAAAGAGAATAATTCGCAAACCATATGACGGACTGAAGGTGCTCGGCGACGGCAGCCTCAATAAGAAGCTGACTGTCAGGGCAGCAGCCTTCTCGGCAAGCGCTAAGGAAAAGATAATGGCATCCGGCGGGAAAATCGAGGAGGTATAAGGATGTTTCAAACATTAAAGAATGCGTGGAATATCCCGGTACTTCGCAAGAGGATTCTTTTCACGCTTCTCATATTACTCCTTTACCGTTTGGGTGCCAATATTCCGGTGCCCTATATCAGCCCGGACGTGCTCAGTTCCTTCAATAAGATAGCAGCCGGCTCGATTTTCCAGTTTATAAACATTA
>JBMNUI010000024.1:0-26153 GCA_050946195.1 Eubacteriales bacterium | reverse complement strand
CTGCATTTAAATTCTTGTTCATTTCTTTGCACGTGCAAAGAAACGAACCAAAGAAACACGCTCAGGGGAAAACCTATGGTCTCTCCCTGAGAGCCCCCTTCCTTTGCCGCGAGCGAAACGAATAAAAAATGATACAGTCCAGCGGGGATGTCTGAGAATGAAATTGACGAAGTTTAGCGAACATCGCGGCGAGTTTTGAACTAAAAAACACTCGCCGTGCAACTGTGACGTGTGCCGTAGAGCCGATCTGAGATCGCCTGCGCGCCCCTGCGCTCCGTTCCAAAGTAAGCCAGTGAACTAATGGCAACAAAGCGCGGGATGTGAGTCCCGCGCCGCTTCATTTGCGATATAGGTTGGAAAGTTTTTGGTGATTCTCAAGGGGGCTTTTTTCAAAAAGCCCCTTGAGCGAGCAGGGGTTCCGGGGGCAGCGCCCCCGGAACCTCGCCTCTCAGCGCTGCGACATCGGTATATATTCCCTTCTTGGGTGCACGTTCATGTAGGCCGGGCGGATGATTTTGCTTCCGTTAATCAGCTCTTCGAGCCGGTGGGCGCTCCAGCCCGCCACCCGGGCGATTGCAAAAATCGGGGTATACAGCTCGACAGGGAGCCCGAGCATATCATAAACAAATCCCGAGAAAAAGTCCACGTTGGCGCTGACCCCTTTATACATCTTCCGCTCGCTGGCAATTAGCTTCGGCGCGATTTTCTCGACCGCGGCATAGAGTTTGAACTCCTCCTGCCTTCCCTTCTCGCGCGACAGTTTCATGACAAAACGGCGGAAGATAACCGCCCTCGGGTCGGACACCGAATACACGGCGTGCCCGATGCCGTAAATCAGTCCGCTTTTGTCAAAGGCCTCCTTGTTCAGTATTTTCCGCAGGTAGTTTTCAATCTCCTCGTAATCTTCCCAGTCTTTCACATTCTCCATGATGTCATCAAACATCTGGACAACCTTGATGTTCGCCCCGCCGTGCTTCGGGCCTTTGAGCGAGCCGAGTGCTGCGGCGATGGCCGAATATGTATCGGTTCCCGAGGAGGAAACCACCCGGGTTGTAAAGGTCGAGTTGTTGCCGCCGCCGTGCTCGGCATGAAGAACCAGCGCCAGGTCAAGCACGCTTGCCTCAAGCTTTGTGTATTTGCTGTCAATGCGCAGCATATGAAGTATGTTCTCAGCGGTCGAGAGCGCCGGGTCGGGTTCATGGATAAAGAAGCTCCGGCTGCCGTCGATATAATAGTCATAGGCCTGATAGCCGTATATCGCCAGCATCGGGAACACGGCGATAAGCTGCAGGCACTGGCGCAGCACATTCGGTATGGAGGTATCCTCGGGATTGCGGTCGTAGGAATACATGGTCAGCACGCTGCGCGCCATTGAGTTCATCACGTTCTCGCTCGGCGCCTTCATAATAAGGTCGCGCACGAAAGAGGTGGGCAGCGAGCGGTAGCCTGACAATATCCGGCAAAATTCTTCCAGCTCGGCGACGGTCGGCAGCTCGCCGAAAAGCAAAAGGTAGGTTATCTCCTCGAAGCCGAAGCGCTTCTCGCTCATAAACCCGGCGACCAGGTCCTCTATATCATACCCGCGGTAATAAAGCTTGCCGCGGCAGGGTATTTCCTTATCCCCCACAACTTTTTTCGCGTACACCTCGGATATCTCGGTAAGACCGGTCAGAACGCCCTTGCCCTCAAGATTGCGGAGTCCGCGATAAACATTGTATTTCTGATACATTGACGGCTCGATGTAGCCTTCGCGAATGCAAAGCTCGCTCAGTTTCCTTATCTCGGGTGTAATTTCAGAATAGTTCCTTTTCTCTCCTGCCATTGAACTCCTCCTTTAAGATAATATAACCCTTCCATAATCGGTAGGGTTTGCTCAGCGATATGATTTCGGGCGAAAATACCCTGTGTTACTCTACGGTAGTATTGTATTATACCATAAACTATGCCAAATGTCAAACCCTTTTTGCATTTTTGCCCATTTATTCCCAAAAAGTGTCGGCCCGGCGGAGATTCCGCCGGGCCAGTGTTTTTTTGTTTACTTACTTGTATTGATAACCCATGTATCCTCTTTGATTGTCGGACAGCTGTAGACCGGGTTCTCGGGGTTTCCCACCGTGAAGCGGTAGACCCTGTCCTTCTCAAGGCTGCCAGCGAGAGGGGTGAGCAGAAACTCGGTCCCGGATTTGGCGCTGACCGTAAAATCAATCGCCGGTGTTATCGCAATATAGCGCGAGAGGGTCTCGGCATTAGTTTTACCCGAGGTCTTGATTGTAAAGGTCGCGTTGGTCGGAATAATGCAGGAGGGCGAGCCGGTCGCCGTAATCGACACCTCGGAGAGTGCTTCGGGCAGGTCTGTGACGCTGTCGCTCATATATGCGCTGCCCTTAAAGCTTAACCCCTCCTGCCACCGCCGGGATTTGCATGAGGAGAACACACCCAAAAGCATTGTCATGCATATTATAATGCACAGGGTGCGGCAACAGTATCACCTGAAAAAAGGTTTCATAGTCAGGCCGTCCTTTCAAATTCACTGCCAAAACTCGGCAGATCCTTATTCCATAAGACGAGCAAAAACCCGCAAATGTTCCAATAACTGCCGTAAACCCAGAATCACTCTTCCTTGTAAAACCCATTATATGCGGCCTGTCTGAGCGCAGAACCCAACGGACTATGGCAGCAGGACATCGGCATATACCATGCAGTGGTCACTTGAGTCGAGCACACTTTGAGTAGTTTCAATGCTGTGGACCAGTACCCTGATGTCCGGCGTGACAAATATGTGGTCTATCGGCAGGGTGTCCTCGCCTGCCGGCGGCATTTCGCCTACTTTGTGAAAACTTCCGATATTGCGGGAGGCCGAGTGCTCGGCCTTGTACTTTGAGTTTTCAAATCCCCCCGCGATGTATGCGGCATATGAGGCTGATTTTTCGTTGCTGTTGAAGTCCCCGGTAAGAAAAATCGGAATATCGCCGTATTTTTCGATTATTTCGGCTTTGGTCTCTAATATCTGTCTGCTGTTGTCGAGCCGCCACTGCTCATCAAGCCCGGGAGTGAGATTCTCTATCTTATACCAGCTTGTTATGACCGCCGCGTGCGTGTTTATTTGTGCAAAACGCCTGCCGCTTGAGTTCTCGGACAGAACGGCATATGTAACCCCCTTTGTCTGGGTCCAGGTCGAGCGGTACATATAAAAGCCCGACTCAATCTCGCAAAACCGGCTCTTTTTGTAGAGAATTGGAAAATAATTGACGCTCGGGTATTTGGGGGACAACGATTGGAGCTCAAAATCCCGCTGCCGACCCTCATCGGGCCAGGCGCTGACCATGGCATATCCGAGCTCTTCAATAAGTCGGCTTATCAGAACCTTGTGCAGAACCTCGTTAATCTCCTGAAATCCGATGATGTCGGGGTTGTAATACCTGATGTTCTCATAAAGCAGCCCGGCGCGCGCTTCGGCAGTTTTGTCAAAGAGGGCGTTTGAGGTCATAATGCGCAGGTCGGTTCCGGGGAAAAGTGTTTTTTGTTCCATTTCGGCTCTCCGTTTCTTTTTTGTTTTTTAACATTTTTGGCCTGATAAAAAACGCTTGATTTATTATTCCTTTGTTGGTAAAATGATATTATAAAGCCACAGGCTTTCGGAGTGAGAACATGAGTGATACGCTGACGGTTTTAATAGGCCTTTTCATTCCCCTTGCCGGGACGACGCTCGGCTCGGCGGCCGTCTTTTTTCTCAAGAAAGAAATGAGCATACCCGTGCGCAAGGCGCTGCTCGGGTTCGCCTCGGGGGTCATGATTGCGGCCTCGGTCTGGTCGCTGCTGATACCCGCCATCGAGATGTCGGGTGAGGGGAGCCTGCCCCGATGGGTGCCTCCGCTTATCGGATTCTGGGCCGGGGTCGGCTTTTTGCTGCTGCTTGATATGTTAATCCCCCACCTTCACGCCGATTCCGACAAACCCGAAGGCGTGCACTCCAAGGCCGACCGGTCGCTGATGCTGATGCTGGCGGTGACCCTCCACAACCTGCCGGAGGGCATGGCTGTAGGGGTGGTCTTTGCGGGTATGCTCTCGGGCGACGCCGCCATTTCAACCGGCAGCGCTTTAGTGCTCTCAATAGGAATTGCGCTGCAGAACCTCCCCGAGGGCGCGATAATCTCGATGCCGCTGGCTGGCAGCGGAATTTCCCGGGCACGCGCCTTCAAATACGGCTTTTTGTCGGGCGTCGTTGAGCCGGTCGGAGGAATCCTCACCATCCTGCTCACCTCGCTTGTCACTCCCGCCCTGCCCTACATACTTGCCTTTGCGGCGGGCGCCATGATTTATGTCGTGGTCGAGGAGCTGATTCCTGAGGCGCAGACCGGCGACCACAGCGACATCGGCACCCTCAGCACCGCCCTTGGCTTTTCGCTTATGATGGTACTCGACGTCGCACTGGGGTAATCTGGCCATCCGAGACGTATAAAAACAAGGAGTTTCTATGAAAAAAGCAATACACATTGCGGCTCCGGCACTTGCGGTTCTGCTGGCAATAGAGTCTCTGCTTGTTTCGTGTGACAAAAAACAGCCAGACGGCGGCAAGCCTGTTATTGCCGTGAGCATTGTGCCCGAAGCCACATTCGTCAGGGCGGTCTGCGGTGAGCTTGCCGAGGTTGTCACCCTGATTCCGCCGGGATACAGCCCCGAGAACTACGAGCCGAAGCCGGGCGACATGATGAGCTTTGAAGAGGCTGCGTTATACTTTACAATCGGCGTCCCCGCCGAGGCCGGCATACTGCCGCATGTGCCGAAAAGCGTAAAAATCGTGGCCCTTCATGAGGAGGTGGCCGAGGTTTACCCCGAGCAGACCTTTTCCTCGGGTGACCGCGACCCGCATATCTGGCTCTCGCCAAAGCGCGTGAAGGTGATGATAGAAGCAATCGCGCGCGAGCTGAGCCTGCTTGACCCGGAAAACGCCGGGATTTATAGTCAAAACGCCGCCGCATATCTAAGCCAGCTTGACGGGCTTGACTCGGAAATCGCGTCGGCGCTCGAGGGGGTCAAAAACCGCAAAATCATCGTATATCACCCGGCCTTCGGATATCTTGCCGAAGACTACGGGCTCACCATGTACGCACTTGAAGAGGAGGGCAAGGAAGCGACCGCCAAGCGACTGGCCGAGATGGTCGAGCTTGCCCGCGCTGAAAACATCAAGGTGATTTTCTACCAGGAGGAGATAGACACAAGCCAGTCGGCCGCTTTTGCCGAGGAAATCGGAGGTGTGGCGATAAAGCTCTCCCCGCTGGCAGCCGATTATATAGACAACCTTAAAAGAATGGCGGAACTTCTGGCCTATGCGATGCAATAGACCCCGGTCTAGAATATTCCCGCCGGCGGCTCATGCCCGCCCGGCAGAGCCGCAGATATGAATTTTGGCCTTGACCGCCTCTTTTAGTTGCTCCATCCCTGCCCTGCCGAACTTTTTAGGGTCATATACCGCCGGGTCGGCAAGCGCCTGCCTTACACCCTTAGTGTAGGCTTCGCGAAGTTCGGTGGCAAAGTTGACCTTGCATATACCCCCGGTAATGCACTCTCCTATCGCCTCGTCCGACAGCCCCGAGGCGCCGTGGAGCACCAGCGGCAAGAGGAGCCCGGCTGATGCCAGCCGTTTTCTTATCCCGCGAAGCCGCGCCGTATCAAGCTTCGGCACCGCCTTATAAAACCCGTGCGCCGTGCCTATCCCGACGGCAAGCGAGCCGACACCCGTCGCACGCACGAACTCCACCGCGTCGTCGGGATCGGTATACTCACCCTCACCGCCGTCATAGCTGTCCTCCTTGCCGCCGACCCGCCCCAGTTCGGCCTCAACCGGCACCCCCGTCTGCCGGGCGGCGCTCACCACGCGGCGGGTGAGTGAAATATTATCCTTGAGGCTCAGCTTGGAGCCGTCAATCATCACAGAGGAATACCCCGCGGCCATTGCCGAGGCGGCCAGTTCATAGCTGTCCCCGTGGTCAAGGTGCAGCGCCACAGGGACCGTGGCGCGGGTCGCTACCGCAAAGCCAATAGCCCGCAGCATCCCGAGCCCGGCGTATTTTACAGTCGAGGGCGTCGTCTGAAGAATTACCGGGGCTCTCATCTCCTCGGCGGCGGCAACGACAGCCATCGCCGTCTCCATATTTTCAATATTGAACGCGCCGACGGCATACCCGCCCTCAAGCGCCTGCCTGAGCATATCAGACGTGCTTACATATGCCATATACCAAAACTCTCCATATCTTATATCCTGGGCTTAGTATAACATGTCCGGCAGCGATATTCAATAGCCTTTTGAGATTAAACTCAAAAAGAGGCTCACCTGCGAGCCTCTTTTTTACTTTCTTATTTTTACTTCAGCTTCTCAAAGGCATCCGTTATGGTGTCAAGGTTATTCTGTGCCACCTTTTGAATTACCTTGAGCCTTGAAGTGACGTTGTTGTTTCCGCTTGCTATGATTTCGCGCGGTAGGGTCCCGTAACCCTGAAGGACAAACCAGTGCGCCGGGTCGAAGAACTTGTTGCGTATGATAATCTGAATCATCTCGCTCGATTCGGCGTCGCGCGCGTTCTTTACAGAGGTGACTATCTCGTACATATCCGGGGTCACCTCGTCGTATGAGGCGGTACAGAAGGCCTCAATAATCCTGCCGGTGCGGTCGGGGTCGGGGCAATTGGTCGGCACCATTGTGACCGGTATGGTGTACCCGGTATAGGAATAATAACTCTCCTGATACTCGTCAAACATCGGCTGCGGCAAAATACCGTAATCAGATTCCATACCGGTGATAAATGTGCCTATCTTTGAGAGCACAGAGTCGCAGAAAAGCGCACGGTCGTCTGTAAATATCGAGAATGGATAGGGGTGTTCGGCAGTGCTGCCCGAGTTATTGAAATATGAACCGCTCGTGGTCCAGATCTCAAATACCCGGTTCATGATGGAGGTCAGACGCTCGGCATTGAAGTTGATTTCAAATTTATCGTCCCGGGTTTTTGAAACAAAGGTGAACCCCGATGCGTAAAAGAGCGAGTAGCCGGCCTCGGTGCCCCAGCCGACAATCCCGTACCTGTCCTCGTCATAGGTCATCTTCCCGTCGCCGTTGAGGTCGGAGCCGTAATCCTTTATCAAGTTGTACAGCACATCATATGTCCACTTTTTGTTCCGAACCAGCTCATACGGGTATTCAAGGTTATTGTTGTCAAAGAGCTGCTTGTTGAAGCAGAGCGAAGACACAAAAAGCAGACTGGATATGCTTATATCCCCGACCAGCGTGTAGATCGAGCCGTCATATGACATGGTTTTTACCCAGGCCGGGTCCCACCACTCGCTCTCAAGGTTTATCGCGCTCATGTCAGAAAAGTCGTAAAGATACCCACCGTAGCTCAAGGCAAGAGAGGTCCTGTGGCCTCCGTACATGTCGTAGTCGGTAAGGCCGGTTTTCACCTGGGTCTGCAGGTCGGTATTGACCTGAGTGTAGCTCTGCCACTTTATATCTATTTCTATGCCGAAAGCTTCCTGGACCATCAGGTTGCGCTCGAAAATGGCGTCATTGGTTATTGAGCCGGTTAGCCCCGTGGCATAGAAATCGGTATAGCACTGGTCGAAATGGGGGTAGAGTATGTGGAAGGTGTACCCGTTATAGTCTACCCGCTCAACCGTATCGAAAGCCTTAAACTCGGGTTCTTCGGGCTCGGTTGTGCTTTCGGGCGCGGCTGTCGTGGTGCCGGTTTCGTCCTCATCTTCGGATTGTTTTGCGCAGGCTACAGTGACAAGCAACAGCATCACCGCAAGGACAAAGCATAAAAACCTCTTCATACATACTCCCCCTTCTGAACGGATATGAGCCGGATACGCAACGGCAACTATATTTTCCGTCGTATTATGTACCCGGCTTAATTCAGGAAAATGATATAGGTTTATCCTTATGTATATTATAGTCACTGCAGTATAACTTGTCAATACTGTATTTTTATCTGTCGCAACCGATTTTTGGGAAATTTGCCGGCCAGTTGGCTGCTCAACCGTTTGAGTACCGCAGGCTGAACAAAAGCCGGCAGGATAGCAAAAAAACAGAGGAACACCGGTAATGTTCCTCTGCTTTTTGCTTGCTTATTCAACCTTGATAACCGACACCGGACAGCTTTCCTCTGCCTCGCGCGCGGCATCCTCTACCTCAGCC
Source organism: Eubacteriales bacterium (assembly GCA_050946195.1). Classification (GTDB taxonomy): domain Bacteria; phylum Bacillota; class Clostridia; order Oscillospirales; family CAG-272; genus UMGS1002. The sequence goes on along the minus strand of JBMNUI010000024.1, from coordinate 17,965 downwards.
GGCACCGGGTCGGTGTAAACCTCGGCCAGCCCGTCGTCGGCCATGCGGAAAACCTCGGGGCAAAGTTCGATGCACAGCCCGCAGGCAATGCAGCCCTCACGGTCAATAGTCGCTTTCATTCCTGTCACTCCTTTTCTAAATGTTTTTTTCAATTCACATCATACCCCGCATCTCTTACCGCCTGTTTGAGACTCTCGGGGTCAATACCCGCCTTTGCCGTCACCTTCACCGAGCCGCTCTCAAGGTCGGCCACAGCCGACTTCACGCCCTTGACCGAGCGCAGCGCCCGCTCGACGGCCGCCTTGCAGTGCGCGCAGCTCATACCGCCGACCGCAAACTCGAATTCAACAGTCTTGCCGAACATATTCATGACCTCCGTTTTATGCCGGGCTTTGCCGGCTTATTTTTCCGGGTGTATATTTTCATCCTGCGAAGCCGCAGCGAGTTGAGCACGACGCAGAGCGAGGAAAAGCTCATAGCCGCCGCGGCTATCATGGGAGAGAGGGTAATCCCGAAGGCCGGGTAGAGCGCGCCGGCCGCCACCGGGATGCAGATTATGTTGTAAATAAAGGCCCAGAACAAATTTTCGCGGATGTTTCTCATGGTCGCCGACGAGAGGCTTACTGCCGTGACGGCATCGCACAGCGAGTTTTCGGAGAGCACCACGTCGGCGCAGTCAATGGCAACCTCGGTCCCGGCCCCGACCGCAATCCCGACATCTGCCGCCGCCAGCGCCGGGGAGTCGTTGATTCCGTCCCCCGCCATTGCGGTGACACCAAGCTTTGAACGCTCGCGGATTATCCTCTCCTTGTCCTCGGGCATAAGCCCCGCGTAGTACTCCTCGATTCCGCACATGCCGGCAATCGCCGCGGCGGTCCTCTCGTTGTCGCCGGTCAGCATTATGGTTTTAATACCCCGTGCCCGCAACTGTGAGACCGCTTCGGCGCTGTCGGCTCTGAGCCTGTCGGCAATACCGATAACCCCGATGGTCCTGTTGCCCAGCGCCACGCATACCGCGGTTTTGCCCTGACCCTCAAGCTTCTCGGCCCGGCTTATCACGTCATCAATATCGGTAAGACCGCTTTCGGCAAGATATTCGGGCTTGCCTACATAAACCCGGCCGAGCGCGGTATTGGCGCTGATTCCCTTCCCGCGGGCGGCCTGATAGTCCCCGGCCTCGGGGCGCTCTATCTTCCTGTTTTCAGCCTCGCGGCAGACCGCACCGGCCAGCGGGTGGGAAGAGAGCGCCTCGGCGGCGTATGCCCACCTCAAAACCTCCTCCTCGGTCGTGCCGAAGGGAATAATATCTGTTACCTCGGGCCGGCCTTCGGTCAGCGTCCCGGTCTTGTCAGTGAAAAAGAATTTGACAGAGTGCAGCCTCTCAAGCGCCTCGGCGCTCTTTATGAGAATCCCAAGCTCGGCTCCCCGCCCGGTGCCCACCATGATGGCAATCGGCGTGGCAAGGCCGAGCGCGCAGGGGCAGGAAATAACCAGCACCGACACCGCCGAGCGGAGCGCCTGCCCGGCGCCTGCTCCCGCCAGAAGCCAGCCCGCCGCGGTTACCGCGGCAATCGCGATGACGACCGGCACGAAAATAGCGCTTACCTTGTCGGCCAGCCTTGCTATCGGCGCCCGCGAGGCGGCGGCCTCCTCAAGCAGTCCGATAATCCTGTAGAGCACGGTCTTATGGCCGACCCTCTCGGCCTCGATTTTAAGATATCCACCGGCAAGCACGGTCACCGCACTGACCCTCTCGCCCCCTCCTTTCTCTTTTGGCAGGCTCTCGCCGGTGAGCGCCGACTCGTTGAGCGAACCGCTCCCCGAGACAATCCTGCCGTCAACCGGTATTGTATCGCCCTCGCGCACGATGACAATATCGCCGACCGCGATTTCCGACACCGGAACAGTCACCTCAACACCATCGCGCTCGACAATCGCGCGCTCGGGCATCATTCCGGCCAGCTTTCTCACCGCTCCGGCAGCCCGGTCCTTCGCGCGGCCTTCAAGCGTCTTGCCGAGCGTCACCAGCGTCAGTATTGCTGCCGCGGATTCAAAATACAAATCATGCGAGTGGGCGTGCACCAGTTCATGGTTGCCAACAGCGCTGCCGTATGCGATTACAATCACGGCATACAGCCCGTAGACTACCGCGGCGCCCGAACCGAGGGCAATAAGCGAGTCCATATTGGGGGCAAGCCTTGCAAGCGCGGCAAAGCCGTCCCTGAAGAAATGGAAGTTTATTATAATCACCGGGATAGTAATGGCAAGCTGGGCGGCCGCAAAGACCAGCGGCTGCTCAAATACTTCCGGGACCGGCAGTCCTATCATGCTCCCCATTGAAACATACATGAGAAGCGCCGTCAGCGCGGCCGACCAGTAGAGCCCCCGCCGGCTGGTTTTGGTATCGACGGGTCCGGCCTCGTCAATCCTGCTGATTGAGTAGCCGGCGGCCTTTACGGCGCGGCTGAGCGAGCCGAACAGTTTGTCCTCCTTTGCGTCGTCGGGAACCGTCACCGTAAGCGTGTTTGTCAGAAGGCTCACCGTGACATTTTCCCTGCCCAGCACCCGCCCGGCGGCGCGCTCGACATGGGCCACGCAGGAGGCACAGCTCATGCCCCTGACGTTATACCTTATTTTCTTCATCCTGCCACACCTCGGCCCCGAAACATGCTGTTTATAATAGAATTCTATCATATTCCGGCTTTTATGTTCCGTACTTTTATCACAAAAACAGAAATTTTGCCAAAGCTTGCGCCGGCAAAGAATCTCGACGCAGACCGGCACGATTATGATAATATTGACATCCCTTATATCAGATGTTATAATACAATCAGACAAGGCGGATTTTAACCGGTTTTTGCCACGGAGTTTATTAGAAAAGGACGGTTCACCGCCATGAAGCACAGCGAACTGAGAAAACAGACGATCCTGCAGATGCTGCGCACCGCCAAAAGGCTGACAATCGCAAAGGCGATGGAGGTCCTTGACGTGTCGGAGTCGACCGTCCGGCGGCTGTTCGCCCAGCTTGAAAACGAGGGTCTGGCAATCCGGGTATACGGCGGGATATGCTACAACGACACCCTGACGGCCGGCAGCTATTTTGATCCCAAAAGGTTCAAAAATCCCGATGAAAAGGTGCGCATAGGCCATGCCGCGGAGCAGCTTATCAAGCCCGGAGACATTATTTTTCTCGATTCGGGTACCACGGTTATGGCGCTTGCGGCCGAGATAGACCGGATGATAACCGAGGCACGCGACGCCTCCTCCCGGCTGTACGACGAGCTGAGCCAAAAATATACGGGCATCACGGTTTTCACACATTCGCTCGCCAATTTTGAAATGCTCAAAAACCACATGAGAATCTACCTAATCGGCGGCGAATACCGCGAGAGCAAGTGCGATTTTTACGGGTACATGACCGAGGAGGTACTGCGCAGTCTGAGGTTTACAAAATGCTTTATCGGGGCAGATGGCTTCGGCGAGGAGGACGGGATTCTTGCCGCCGACTTCGGCACCGCCCGGATAAACCAGCTTGCCCTCAAAAACTCTGCCCAGAAAATCCTGCTTGTCGATTCCTCAAAGCTGGGGAAAACTCCACTGGTCAGCATCTCGCCGATAACAAGCGCAAACTGCATTGTCACCGACACCGCAATCCCCGCTGAGGTCGCCTCGCGCCTGCGAAATGCGGGAATTACCGTGATATGTGCCTGAGAGCTTTGATACATACAAGAATCAGGATACAATCAGCCCGACAGCGCATAAATTAGTAAAAAGAGGCGGGCAGGCACCGTGCCGCGCCCGCGGGGCGCATCGAGAGGGTCCGGCACGGCAATAATACATGAAAGGAGCCCAGACTATGCCGATTAAACTCAACGACAACAAGGATGTTGTGCGGGTTGTGCGGGAGGGGCTTAAGCGCACCGGCGGCTACTGCCCCTGCAAGAGGGAGCAGACCGAGGACACAAAGTGCATATGCCGCGAATTCCGCGAGCAGATAGCCGACCCGGAGTTTGAAGGCTTCTGCCACTGCATGCTCTACTATAAATACAATGAATAATGACATGGGCAGGATAGCGGAATTGCTTGCCGAGGTCCTGCGGCTCCTCGGCAAGGGTAGCCGCACGGGAAACGATGTAAGCGACGGGAACAAACCCGGCCCCCTGACAGACGACAAAGAAAATCAAACAAAAGAAAAGGATGTCAATGAAATGGAAGGAACAAAAACAGAACTGACAATAACAAATGCTAATTTCGACGCCGAGGTGATAAACTCGGATAAGCCGGTGCTGGTCGACTTCTGGGCGCCCTGGTGCGGACCCTGCCGCATGCTGGGACCGGTAATCGAGGAAATCGCCGCAGAGCGCAGCGATATCAAGGTCGGCAAGGTCAATGTCGACAACGAGCCCGAACTTGCCAACAAATATGCGGTCTACAGTATCCCCACGGTGATTCTCTTCAAAGGCGGCCAGCCAACAGCAAAGTCGGTGGGATACCGCGACAAGGCAAGTCTCTTGGGCGCCCTCGGCCTCTGATGCCAGGCAAACCATAAAGCAGGAAAGGACGGAGAACTCCGCCCTTTTTCTGTCGGGGCATGCTGCCCCGTTTTTTTATGAGAGCTCGCCGTTGCAGCGTATGGTGATTATATAATCGGGTTTTTGCCCGGCTATAAGCTCGTCACCGATGCTGAACTGCCCCTCGGCAAGAACTATCATTTTGCTAAAGTGTACTGCGAGGTTCTCGAGCATCTCGGTCCCGTAAGCATCGCGCATTATCACCGCCACCGGGAGCGAGCTGTCGCTGCCGTAGGTGATGAAGGCCCGCCTGATGTCAAAGCCACCCTCGCCGCTGTAGGCGTATTGTACGCCCTTATATATTTCGGGGTTTGGCGTCATTGCAAGATAGGACTCGCTGATGACCGCCCCGTCAATGCCCAGCCGGGTCACCAGCTCGCCTCCGATGGTCTCCTCGGTTGTGTAGCTGAAGCTGTTCGGTTTTATGACCTTCACACCCTCAAATTTCTCGGCAATCCTGTTTGCCAGCGAGTTGTACCCGATATAGGCACCGAAATCGGTCCAGAGGGTATCGGTCTGATAGAAAAGCCGACCGAGCAATGTGCGGTTCTGCAGCTCGCGGGTGAGGTCGATAACCGTCATTCCGGCGCTCTCATACAGACTCTTTGCCATTGCCTTATATCTCTCGACCGACTCTCTGACCTCAAGAAGCGAGTCGGGCGCATTCTCGGGGTATACCGCCAGCTTGTCGGGGACAATGACATATATAAACTCGGTGTCCTTTCCGCTGAGCTCTCTTGTCCTGGCAATCCTCTCCTCAAGTCCGGCACGCAGCGTCTCAAGCTGTGTCTCGGAGAGGAAATTCAGCCATGAATAATCTGAAGAATAAAGTTCCGAATTCTTCCCGACCGCAACCGTCCTCGATTTCACGCCGCCGCGGCTGAGCCTGAGGTAGACCGGCTCGCTTGGGGTTTTCCCCTCAACCATGGCGGTAATTTTAACTGTTTCGGCGAGGCTCTCGCCGATGTCAACCTCAATGAAGAACAGGTCGCCGACGGCATTCTGGCTGACAGTCTTGATGTTATCGCCGGATATCGTTATCTTTGCGTTGTTTTCGGTCTGTCCGGCAATGCAGAACCTGCCCTCGGAGGCCTCAATCAGAGCAACGCAGATAGGCTTTGAGGTTTCGTGGGGATTTATGTTGAGCCTAAGCCCGGCGTTGTAGGTCTGGGTGACATTGGGGTCAATGAGGTCGTACAGCTCATACTCGTGAATGAACTGAACCACGATATCGGGCTGCAGATCCCTGACGATTATGCTGCTGTACTGCTGGTTGGACTTGTACATCACCTCGCCGAAGGTGTTGGAGAAAAAGGGCATGAGCTGGATTTTGTCCCACTCGTCGGTAAATTCGAGCAAAAGGGTTTTATTATTTGCCTCGGTCAGCCGCTTTTCATCCAGCCGGGTCCTTACCATGCTGCCGTAATAATTTTCGCCCGAGTACCCGGGAGCTTTACTGTCCCAGAGCGATACCGTCCTGTTTTTGATTATCGTCTCAAGCCCTGCCCGGCGGGCAAGCGTCCTGCCGTCGGTAAGGCCGGTATACAGCCCCATCGCCCTGACATCAACATAGCTGCACTCCACCCCGTATAGGGTTTTCAGCTTTTCACAGACCGCCGTAAACAGGTAGCCCATGCCGAGCGAGTTGAGCGAGTTCTCGGTATTGTTGTAGAGCGGCGCCCGCATGTCGCTCTGCCGGGCGGCGGCAAGCGCATCTGCGGCATTCAAGAAAAAGTCATAACCGCGGTCACTGAGATACGCCGTGAGCAGGCTTAAGTTGGTACTGCCGCTTATCGGCCCTATGTAGGATGGCATATAGTCAGAGTACACTGTCTGGGCGTTGGGTATTACGACAAGCAGGTAGTCGGTCCCCTGATTTTTGTAGGCGAGGCATCTCATGTTTATGGTGTTTGCCAGCGCCTCAAGCTCGTAAAACCGGCCGAGGCCGAGATAGTCCTCAAGGTAATTGTACCCGTTTTCCTCGGCACCGGCGTCAAACAAAAAGCCGTCCTTGCCGAGAATTATGTCGGGGCTGCCCAGACTGCCGAAAAGCAGGTATTCGCACCTGCCGATGAATTTTTTCAGGTTTGGGTTGTCATAGAAGGAATCCGAAAATGCCGGGAAGAATATGCCCTCTGCCCGCGAGATACTGTCGGCCCCCTCCCTCCGCTGCATAATCGCGGTTATTCCGAAATAGACGGCGCAGGACAGGAGTACCCCGACAAACAGGGTAGCGCAGACCACCGAGACAGACTTGGATTTATACACGTCCCACCCCTCCTTTGGCCGTTAAAACACGAAATATTCGGACACACGCAAAGCATACTGCGGGTACTGCGGCATGAAGTACAAGATGCAAAACACAAAGACAAATAGCAGCACCAGCATAAAGAGCGCCTCCGTGCTTGTCCTGAGCTTTTTCGGCGCATGTGACAATATGTAATCATGATAAAAGGACAGCGGAGCGACCAAAAGCAGTGCGGCGGCCACAACCGATATAAACTCCCAGCCCGAGAGCGAGATGTAGATATAGTAGGTCCTAAAATCCTCGGCAAGGCTCAGCTTGCCGAACAGCGCAAAAAGCTCGTCCGCGCCCCTGAGTGTCGCAGCACTCCAGAAAACAGACATGAGCACGGCGGTAAGCAGCCAGCCGACCGGCCGCAAATAACGCTTCTGCTCAATGGCCTCATCTGCCCGGGTCAGCTTCATGAGTGCGGCCACAAAAGCCACAACAGAAGCGGCAAAAAGCATTGCAGGGGTGGTTCTGATCCAGAGCGACAACAAGACAACCTGCAAAAACACCCCGAGAGATTCGGCGGGCTTTCCCCTGAACCTGAGCATCCGGGTCAGGGGGGAAATCAGATAATCGTCAAGCCAGCCCGAGAGCCCGCGGAATATCCGGTTAAAATGCCCGAGCGGGGTCAGCGCCCCGGGGGCAAAGCCGCAGTCTCTCGGAATCATAATTCCGAACATCATCGAAATCCCCGCGCCCATGTCGGTCCAGCCGGCAATCGTGAAAAATGCCGAGAGCAGCGCCAGCGCCGCGGCAAGAATCCCGAGGACGATATTTATGCTGTACCCGCTGACCTCTATTATGGTTTTGTAGGCACTAGTCGTCACCCCGGCCACCGCGACCGTCTCGATAAAGCCGGTCATAAAAAGCCGCGCCCCACCGGCAAAGCTAAAAACGCTTACTTTTGCCTCGCCTATGTATTTTGCAAAATCCTTGTATTTTACCACCGGCCCGGCCACAATGACCGGGAAAAAGCTGAGATACAGCAGGGTGTCTGTCAGGCTGCCCGGCCTGCAGTCGCCCCGGCGGATGTCAACAAGATACGACACCGAGGCAAAAAGATATATCGCGGCACCGAGCGGGAACAAAAAATTTACACCCGGCGCCTCATAGAGCACCCGCAGCACCACAAATGCGGCAATATCAAAGGCCGCCACGCAAAGCGGCACCACCCGGCTGCCGGTACGGGCAACAACCCAGCCGGCAAAGCAGGTCAGGGCAAGAAGAGCGGCAAATATAGGAATGGCAAGCGGGGTGGCGAGATTTGCAAAAACATAAAAAAGCAGGCCGGCCACAAGGAGCACATGCTTTTTCGTGCGTTCCGATACCAGCACATATATGCAAAGCGTCAGCGGCAGGAACAAAAACAAAAACGCTGCCGATGCGTACAGCATGCTCTCCCCTCCCCGTCCTGAGTACCCGCGGCGCTTAAGTGTGAGAACGCCGGCGGGTTTTTATAATTTTATCACATCAGGGCCACCGGCGCAAGCTCCGGCAGGAATAATCCCGTCCGGAAATTCCTGCGCCGGCTTTGACGCCGGTATTCCTAATCCCGCCCGGCGGCAAAATTGCCGTACCTGAGCAGGCGGTACATCTCCTTTGCCCGCCGAAGCTGCCGGTAGATGGTCCTCTCGTCAAAGTTTCTTTCGTATGCATGGCGCCTGACCCTGAAGGTGACGTCATTTCGCCGGGGTCTGCGCCCGCCGCCGGCAAAATAAACAACCCGGACCGCATCGGCGCACTCCTTGTGTCCGATTGCCTCAAGCAGCCGCAGGGTATCGTATACCGCCAGCATATCGTATGCACCCTGCCCGCTGCAGCAGCCGCGTATGACGTCGCAGATCTCAAACATATCAAGCCTTCGCCTGTCAAGCCCGTATCCGGCATAACGCCTAAAGGCAAGCTCGGCGTCGCGGTATCCCCGGCCTTTGCCCCTCTCCATAACATCCACCCGTAAGAATCCTCGGTATCCCGTCACACCCATTATAGAGCGCAGGATATTTTTTGTCAAGCTTGTCCTCGGACGGCACCGGACAAAAAAAGCTGCCGCAAATCCCTTGATTTACGGCAGCCGGCATTATTCTTTTCGGTTTTTGTCCTTGTTAATACTTGTTTAATGCCAGAAAACCTGTTACAATAAAAGGCAATCTTCAGGACGGAGGGAAAAATGAGAAAAGAGATTTCACTTGACGACATTACAATGAACGGCGGATTCTGGGCTCAGAAGCAGAAACTCTGCCGGGAGAGGACAATTCCGGCGGTTTACTCGCAGTTCTCTGCCAGCGGGAGAATCGGAGCATTTGATTTCAGCACACCTTACCCAGAAAACCGGCCGCCGCATATATTCTGGGATTCTGATGTTGCAAAGTGGATGGAAGGCGCCTGCTACCAGATGATAAAGCACCCCGACCCGGAGTTGCTCAAAAAGGTTGAGACCCTCATTGACCAAATTGAGCGTTATCAGGCCGAGGACGGCTATTTCAACCTGTATTTCCAGCGGGTTGAGCCCGGAAAGCGCTTTTCGAACCGCTCAAAGCACGAGCTTTATTGTGCGGGGCATCTGATGGAGGCGGCTGTCGCCTATTATGAACTGACCGGCTCTTTGCGCTTCATTTCAATTATGGAGAAATATGCTGACCTTATCGACAGGGTCTTCCGGATTGAAAAATCGGCGGCCTTTCTCACGCCGGGGCATGAAGAAATCGAGCTGGCATTGTTTAGGATGTATTGCGCGACAAAAAATGAAAAGTATCTCAGACTCGCCTTATATTTCCTCGAGATGCGGGGCAACAACGAAATTGACTTTGCAGAGCAGACCGAGAACAGGGCATATAATCAGTCCCACTTGCCTGTTCGGGAGCAGCGCGAAGCGGCAGGCCACGCCGTACGGGCGCTTTACCTTTACACCGCTATGGCCGACGCGGCGATTGTCACGGGAGACGAGTCATTAAAATCGGCCTGTATTGATCTGTATCGCGATATTACCCGGCGGAAGATGTATATCACCGGCGGACTGGGCTCCACCCCAACCGGAGAAGCCTTTACCCTGCCGTATGATCTTCCCAACAGAACCGCTTATGCCGAAACCTGCGCCTCTGTTGGAATGGTCTTTTTCTGTCATCGCATGATGCAGCTTGACCCCGAAAACGCGGCGGAGTATGCCGATACTATTGAAAGGGAACTATATAACGGGATTCTTTCGGGCATTTCGCTTGATGGTTCAAAATTCTTTTATGAGAATCCGCTCGAATTCCGGGTCTCCGACCGTTACCGCAACACCTCAACCACAAAACGTGATCGTTTCCCGAGCATTACCCGCTCGGAAATTTTCAGTTGCTCCTGCTGTCCGCCCAATATCTGCAGGCTTCTGCCTTCGGTCGGCAAATACATAATTACCAACGACGGCGAGGGGAGCGTTTCAATCTGGCAGTTCGCAGACTGTGAAGCAAAATCAGGCAATGCGACGATAACAATGAAAACCGACTTCCCGGCATCCGGGAAAGTAAGTATCATTTGCCGGGGCGTCAAGCGCCTGTCAGTCAGGATTCCGGCATGGTGCAGGTCATATGCAACCGATACTCCTGCAAGGAAAGAAAACAGGTGTCTAATTTTCGATAACCCGCAGACTGTTTCGCTTTACTTTGACATGCCTGCGAGGCTTGTTTCGGCAGACCCCCGCAATGCCGATTGTGCCGGCAAGGCGGCGGTCATGCGCGGGCCACTGGTCTACTGCGCCGAAGGGATTGACAATGAAAATAAGGTTTTTGCCCGCACGATCTCGCGCATGCCTGATTTTAAAGAAGGCAGTAATGCCGAATTCGGCGTTCCTACCATAAGCGCAAACGGGTATCTCAGAGCAGAGGGTGATGATCTCTACCCCGACCTCACCGACAGAGGTATTCGCTGCCGGATTCACCTGATTCCATATTTTGCAATGGAAAACCGCGGGAAGACCGACATGGTGGTTTGGCTGCCGATCGGAGACTGAATAAAGATTTTGGCTTCAACCGAACTTTTTCATAAGCTCAACAAATCCGGGCAGCGCACACTCAATTTCGGGCAGCTCGGGGTGCCAGTGCTTTTCCCACTCAAGCGAATACCAGCCGTCATACCCGTCGGACCTCAGAGTAAATATTATTTCCTCAAGCGGGATATCCCCTTCTCCGATAAGGGTAAGCACGGGTTTGGCGTCATTTTTTACCCGGATGCCGTCCTTGATATGAACATGCTTTATGTAAGGTCTGAATAAATCATAAAAAGCCCTCCAGTTGTCGCCGTATATCCTGTCGGTGTGCATCACGTCCCAGATAAGGCCGAAATTTTTATGTTTTTGATTCCCCTCCACCACCGGCATGAGCGTCTCGGCTCTGTTGAAATCCCCGTGGACCTCAAGGAACACCGACACGCCATATGTAGCCGCATATTCGCAGAGCCCGTCAATACTTGTGGCGACACGTTCGGTGGTGCTGCGCAGGACTGAAGGCGATTTTACTCTGTCCCCGAACACCCTTATGGCGGGGGTTCCCATTCTGCGGCATACATCAATTGCCGAGCGTCCCTCAAGCATTGCATCCTCAAGTTTTTTTTCGTCATGAAAGCTGCAGGATGTGCCGAGGCAAACAAGCTCTATCTGTTTTTGTGCAAGCAGCTTCTTGCTGCTCTCTGCATTTTCGGGGGAAAAGCACGAGAGTTCAGAGACATTCATCCTGCCGTTTATGCCTCTTATTTCAAGGCCGCCGACAGAGTACTTTTCGGCACAGCAGACTATATCCTCAAAGCTTCTTGAGGCGCAACCGAGAGTTGAAAAAGCAAGTTTCATATATTGTCCGCCTTCACGGTAGTCTTTTTAAACTGTGTTCTTTGGTTGCCTTGATTTCAATCAGGAACACGTCGGTTAAATTCTGGGCAGCGGGAGATATGCGGATATCTCCCCAGCCTTCCTCGGCAGTGTAAGGAGGCTCGGGGGGATAGTTTTTACCGTCTACCTCAAACTGACGCCCCTCTCCGCCGACAGCATTAATTTTAGCATCCGCCGGCAAAATCACCCTGCAGGTTGCCACATACACTTTGTTTTTTATTATTATCGTATTGCCTTTGATTTCGGGTTCTGTCTGGCAATGAAGGTGAAAGGTTTTTTTGTTTTGGGGCAGAAGCGCTGTGATTTCATCCTTTACCGTAAGCGTGCGTTCCTTATGGTTATAAGCCATTGTCCTTATAACCCTCTTGCATGTATGGCGGTATGCGGGAGTCAAGTCGCCGACAATTTCACACCCGTCCTCGCTTTCGCTGTGGGATATGACATAAGCCATGCGGTATTCGTCGGACCAAAAATCCTCGATGTTCTTCGGCTCCTTGCCGCCTGCCGGCAGGCGGGTGCCTCCGCGGTTTTTTGTGTCGGAATTATCCGAATTGTCAAGCAGTTCTACCGTAATGCAGTTGTGTGCCGAGGTGCGTATCAGGTAATTCTGGCGGTGGGGGCTGTGGTAACTGTCATACACCCCAGAATCGGTCAGAAGCGGCGCACCGTAAAAAAGCTGAAAGCAGCCGGTGTCCAGATGGTCATGATTCGCGCCCCAGAGTTCCCCGATTTTAAGCATAACATGGGTATCGTCGGCCCTGAAAACCGTCTGCCCCACGGGAGAGCCGAAATATCTGCAAGCCTCAAGCCTCGGTGCGTCCTTTTTTCCGCTCAGCCGGTCAAAAATCAGTATGCTGACCGGCGAGAGCAAACCCTCGCCCCAGGAGCCTTCTCTGTAATAGTCCATCCCGCGATGGACCGGTAGCAGAAATTCAGGATACATGCCCGAGCTGAAAAGACTGTAAAAATCTTCCCTTCCGGTCAGTACATATGCAAAGAAGAAGGGGACGGTGAAGGGCGCGCGCCGGTTGTATTCGGCTTTGGTTTCATTAAAATCATCGCCAAGGCGGACGGCCTCACCGTCGGGACGGGTCATATAAATAAACCAATCGGATGTGCTCTCAAGGCACCCGAACACATTTTGCCCCGACATCGTATAGAAAATAAGCTCCGCCCAGGCAAGGCTTACCCAGCGATAACTGCCGTAGGACGGCCCCTGACAGTGAGCACCGCCCGCAAGATAGGCGCGAACCTGCGGCACATATTCGTCAAGTATTCTTCCGGCGCAAAAAATATAGATATCGGGTCTTTCGTCATAAACGGCAACCGAAAAAGCCAACAGGTCGCGCAGAAGCTGCGCCTCGGTACCGTGACCCGATATGGCGGTCTGCTTTACCGGCGGGTATTTCATTTCAAAATATAAGGCAGCAATCCTCTCGCAGTCGGCTATCATTTTCTCCTTCAGTTCTTTTGAGATAAACGAATAGCACCAGTCGTAAACCTCCGCCGCGACAAATATCAGATGCCCGGCCCAACGCGCCGCCATATTCCCTCTTCTGACCTCAAAGCGGTCAAGGAGAAAGTTGATTGTCTCAATTGCAGCCTCGGCATCGGTCTTCTTCCCCGAGAGCAGCGCACGGAAGGCAAGCGCCTCTGCGGCAAGGACTTCGGCAAGATTGTAGGTTGAATACTCGGGAGTCGCTCCCAGACCCGATACAGGATAGGAACACAAATATTCATAAATCAGCACAGCCTCGGCGTTTTCCCTGAGAGTCAGATTTTCTCTGATCCTCGGCAGGTCGCGGGCTCTGAGCATAAGTCTCGGATGCTCGCCCGGCGGGGTTATATAAGGCTTTTTGTATGAAGACTCAAGCATCTTTTGCCTCCGTCAGTGTTCGGACATATTCTCTGCCTGTTGCATTTTTATCTCGTGTCTCAGCGGGACGCTGAGGTCAATAAATTCGTGACATTCACGGATGAGGGCGGCGGCAATTTTCGGGCGAAGGTCGGTTGTCGGACCTGCCATGTGGGGCATCATCATAACATTCGGAAGAGAATAAAGCCGGCATTCCGGCGGGGGCGGTTCTTTCTCGAACACATCAAGCACCGCCCTTATTTTCCCGGCGGCAAGCACCTCTTCGAGTGCGCCCTGGTCGATTACCTCCCCCCGCGCAGTATTGACAAAGAGCGCGCCCGGTTTCATCTTCTCAAACAGTTCCCTGCCAATCAGGCGTCGGGTTGATTGTGTCAGCGGAGTATGCACGCTGATAATGTCTGAGTCTGAAAACAGTTTGTCGAGCGGCACCTGCTCAATGCCGTATTTCACCTTTTCAACTTCTGACAGCGGAATAATATCATAGACAAGGATTCTCACCCTGAAGGGCTGAAGCATCCTGACAAATTTTTTTGCCACAGCCCCGTAGCTGACAACTCCTACGGTTTTACCGATGAGGCTGTAGTTTTGTGCATCGGCTTTTTTCCAGAGGCGCTTTTCTTTTAAGTCGGTGCTGTATCGCGGAATGTCGCGCTGTGCCGCAAGTATGTAGGCCAATGCGCCCTCGGCGGTAGACTCGGCCAGAAACTCGTTGCCCGAGATGACTTTAATTCCCCTTTTCCACAACTCATCCGACACATAAGGTGCAACAGTGCCGCCAAGATGAGCCAGAAGCACGAGGTTCGGGGCGGCGTCAAGGATTTTTTTGCTCAGCCGGGGTGACCCCCAGCAGGTCAGATAGACCTCGGAATCTGTGATTGACAAGGCAACACTATCTTCGTCAAGAACATCGCCTGCCTCGCGGATTTCCCCGAAGCTTCCGAGCAGCTCGATATTCTCCCGTGTCAGAAAAGAATCTCTCGTATTTCCCTTTTTGACTGCAATAAATGTTTTCATGATTTAATCCCTCATCTATTAGAACCGTCGGTCTTTTGGCTGTCGGGACAATCCGATTATACCAGAAATGAAAAAAAATGCAATAGAAACAGGGCACGAAAACAAGTGAGGCACTCTGCGCAAGTTGCGCAGGGTGCCTCACTTTTACACTGTTAGAATGACTTTTAGTACTTTTTTCTCAAGCACCAGCCGCATGGCCTCGGCTGCCGATTCAAGCGGCATGACATGCGAGTAAAAGTCCCTGGGATTTATCTGCCCGCTCTTTATGTAACCGAGAAGCTCGTCAAACGCTTCATACTTGCCGTAGGGGAAGTTCAGCATGTGTATCAGCGTGTTGTTTTTCAGAATAGAAAGATCAATTGACGAGTCGGTCTTTCTCAGCACCCCGAGTGAGCAAAGCACCCCGTAAGGGCGCAAACGCCGGCTTCCGTCGTAGAAAACAGAAGACTCGCATTATGAAATTCTAAACCAATTTATCTCCCATTTCACTTGATATAATAAGCTTTCTTATGTATAATAACCATTGAACAATTTATATTAGAGGGGCAACAAAATGGAATTCACCCATAAGAAGGTAAAGCGAGTCACCGAAATAATCTCTCCGCTCCGTTGGACCGAAATCAAAACTCCGATTAACATCGCCATTTGTCCCTGCGGATATAAATCAAACAACACTCCCCCGAAGGAGAGCGAGTTTGTCGACTTCGAAAAGAACGGCATCTGGGGAACCGAGCCCGACTCTCACGCCTGGTTCAAGGTCGAATATATAATCCCCGAGGAGTACTCGGGCATACCCTACGACCTCTTTGTGAACACCAGTATCGGCGGCTGGGACGATACCAACCCTCAGTTCATCGTATATGACGCCTGCGGGAACATGCTCCAGGGACTGGACAGAAACCACAATTCGCTGCGCCTTGAGAGCAGGGGGCAAGTCACGCTTTATTTTTACGGATATTCAAGCTTGAAGAAGGCCAATCTCACCTTTACACCCTCGCTCCGGGCGGTAAACGAGACTGTTGTCAAGCTGTATTACGACCTACTCATCCCGGTGCAGACCATCGAGCTGCTCCCGGCCTACACCTCCGAGTACGTAAATATTCTGCGGGTTCTCGACGACGCGGTCAACCTGCTCGACCTGCGCATCCCCGGCTCGCCCGAATTTCTCGCCTCGGCTGCCCGTGCAAGCGCTTACCTTGAGGCCGAGCTCTACCAAAAAAGCCGCACTGAAGATCACAAGGTAATCTGCATCGGCCACACGCACATCGACATCGCATGGCTATGGACGGTGGCTCAGACCCGCGAAAAGGCCCAGCGCAGCTTCGCCACCGTCATCGCGCTGATGAAGCGTTATCCCGAATATAAATTCATGTCCTCTCAGGCCTATCTTTACAAGGCGGTAAAGGAGGAAGCCCCGGAACTCTACGCCGAAATCAAAGAGATGATAGCCGCCGGGCGCTGGGAGGTCGAAGGCGCGATGTGGGTGGAGTCCGACAACAACCTGCTCTCCGGCGAGTCGCTTGTCCGGCAGATAATATACGGCAAGCGGTTCTTCCGTGAGGAGTTCGGGGTTGAGAGCCGCATGCTCTGGCTGCCCGACGCCTTCGGCTACTCGGCCGCTCTGCCGCAGATACTCAGAAAAAGCGGCGTCGACTGGTTTGTCACCTCAAAAATCAGCTGGAACGAGCTGAACAAAATGCCCTATGACCTTTTTGTCTGGCGGGGAATCGACGGCACGCCCGTCAACGCATATTTTCTCACCGCGCAAAATAAACAGCTCGGGCAGGAGCCTACAAAAACCTCGACCTACAACAGCAAGGCGACGCCGGCCCAGATAAACGGCACATGGGAAAGGTTTCAGCAGAAGGACGTTATCGACGAGGCACTGCTCACCTTCGGCTACGGCGACGGAGGCGGCGGACCTAATGAGGAAATGCTTGAGACCCTGCGCCGCCACAGGCGCGCCCTGCCCGGCGGGACGGCAATTGAAATAGGCTTTGCCGGCGACTTCCTTCGCCGCACCGAGGAGAAGATGGCAAACAACCCCCGCGTGCCCGAGTGGCGGGGTGAACTATACCTCGAGTTTCACCGCGGCACCTACACCTCGATAGCCAAAAACAAGCGAAATAACCGCAAATCCGAATTTCTCGCGCTCGACGCAGAGTTTCTCGCAACCCTGGCCGAGCTGCTCGTCGGCCACCCCTTCCCTGCCGGGCAATTGCGCAAAACCTGGGAAATGATACTAACAAACCAGTTCCACGACATCCTCCCCGGCTCCTCCATCAAAGAAGTCTATGAGGTCACCGACCGTGAATATAAGGAGATTCGCGAGGTACTCGAGGGCATAATAAATGACGCTGTGTCCGTCCTTGCCGACAGAATCAAAACCGGCGAGGAGCTCATTGTCTTCAACCCGCACTCGTTTGACGCCTCGGGTATAATCGAGCACGGCGGGGACAGGTTCTTTGTCGGCCCGGTCCCTGCCAAGGGCTGGCTCGCGCTGACCCCCCGGGCAAGGAAAACAAGCTGCATTATCGGCGAGCGGCGGCTTGAGAACAACTTCTTCCTGATAGAATTTGACCAAACATACACCATCACGCGCATTTACGACAAGAGGGCGTGCCGCGAGGTGCTTCCCGCGGGGAAGCGGGCCAACGAGCTGCGCGTCCACGAGGACTTCCCATATAAATACGACGCATGGGATATCTCGCAGTATGTCGACGACAAGGTATATCTGCTCGACCAGCTTGAGTCGGCTGAGCCATTTTCCGATTCGGCGGGCGCCGGGTATCGCGTCACGCGCAGGTGGGGCTCAAGTACAATAGTGCAGAACATCCGCATCTACAACGACATCCCGACCATAGATTTTGAAACCGAGGCCGACTGGCACGAGCATCACCAGCTGCTGCGCGCCGCCTTCCCGGCAGATGTCAACATCGACCGCGCGACCTTCGACATTCAGTTCGGCAGCATCGAGCGACCGACCCACAAGAACACCCCGTGGGACCGGATGAAATTTGAAACCTGTGCCCACAAGTACGCCGACCTCTCGGACGGCGGCTACGGCATCAGCCTCATGAACGACTGCAAATACGGTTACGATGTCCACGGGGACACAGTTTGCATTTCGCTTATCAAATGCGCGACCCACCCGAACCCCGACGCCGACCAAGGCCGCCATGTCTTCACCTATTCGCTCCACCCCCACGCCGGCAGCCTTGCCGAGTCAGACACTCAAAGGCTCGCCTACCTGCTCAACCGCCCGCTGCGCCCTGTCGCCGCAAGGCACGGGAGCGGTAAGCTGCCCGAGAGCTATTCGCTCGTCTCGGTCGATGCCGACAATGTATTCCTTG
>JBMNUI010000023.1:0-26269 GCA_050946195.1 Eubacteriales bacterium | reverse complement strand
AGCCGGCTCGATTTTCCAGTTTATAAACATTATCTCGGGTAACGCCTTCGGCAAGGCGACCCTCTTTGCGCTCTCGGTGCAGCCCTATATTACTTCGTCGATAGTCATTCAGCTTCTAACCGTTGCAATCCCGGCGCTCGAGAGGATGTCCAAGGATGAGGAAGGCAAGAAAAAACTGACCAATGCCACGCGGTGGGTGACAGTGGTCATCGGCCTTGTCATGGCCTACGGATACGCGATGTTGCTGAGCAGCTATAATATGCTCACATTCACCTCAACCGACAATCAAAGGTTTTTCAAGTACGCGGTTATCATTGCCTGCTACTGCGCCGGCACAGCGCTTATCATGTGGCTGGGCGAGAAAATCAACGAGTTTGGTATCGGAAACGGCATTTCGATTATCCTCTTCGCCAACATTATCTCAAGAGGACCGGCCATGATAACAACCCTCTGGCGTATGATGTTCAATGACGAGGGCAATTTCAGCGTGCTTGGCCTTCTGCTTGCAATTCTGTCGCTCGCGGCCATAATCGCGGTCGTGGGGCTGGTCGTGTGGTTTACGAACAGCGAGCGGCGAATCCCGATTCAGTACGCGAAGCGGATAGTCGGGCGCAAGATGTACGGCGGACAGACCTCCCACCTGCCGCTCAAGCTCAATATGTCGGGAGTTATGCCGATAATCTTCGCAAGCTCGATAGTCGCCATACCGGCAACCATTGCCTCCTTTTTCCCGAAGGTAAAGTTCCTGCAATGGATTAACGAGAACTTCAACTACTACACATGGCCCTATCTGGTCGTCTTCCTGCTGCTCATCATAGCATTCTCCTTCTTCTATGCCACGATATCGTTCAATCCGGTCGAGATTGCGAACAATATCAAGACAAACGGCGGCACGGTCACCGGAATACGCCCCGGCCGGCCGACTGCCCAGTATATCCAGAGGATACTCAACCGCATAACCTTAATCGGCGGGATATTCCTGTGCTTTGTGGCCGGACTCCCGATGCTGATAACCATAATAGACTACGCCGTCCACAACGGCTCGCTGACCTTCAGCGGCCTTGCTTTCGGCGGCAGCTCGCTGCTCATTGTGGTAGGAGTCGCCCTTGAGACGGTGCGCGAGCTTGAGGCTCAGATAACCCTGCGCAACTACAAGGGATTCCTTGATTGAGGCCGACCATGAACCTGATTATTATGGGAGCCCCCGGCGCGGGAAAGGGCACACAGGCACAGATTATTTCGGAGAAGCTCGGTATTCCGGCCATCTCGACAGGTGACATCCTTCGGGGTGCGATAAAAGAGGGGACCGAGCTCGGCAGGGCCGCCAAGTCATATATGGACCGCGGCGAGCTGGTACCTGACGATATCGTCATCGGTATGGTGAAGCAGTACCTCTCGTCAGAGCGCTGCAAAAACGGGTTCCTGCTTGACGGTTTTCCGCGCACTACAGAGCAGGCCGAAGCCCTCGAGAGGCTCGGGGTGAAAATCGACGCGGTGCTCGCCATTGAAGTCGACGACGAGAAAATAGTCGAGCGGATGAGCGGGCGCAGGGTCTGCCCGGGCTGCGGAGCCTCCTATCACTTAAAGTACAAACCCCCGAAGATTCCGGGCAGGTGCGACAGGTGCTCAGTAGAGCTGTATGCCCGCAGCGACGACAACCCCGAAACCGTCCGAACCCGGCTTGCCACCTACCACAGGCAGACAGAGCCGGTAAAGAAATACTATGCCGGGCAGGGACTTCTGATAACCGTCGACGGCAATCAGGCGATTGAGGAGATATCAAAAGCCTTTATCAACGCACTGAGCCGTCTTGATAAGCAAAATGATACAGATAAAGAATAAAGAGCAGCTTTCCCTTATGAAGCAGGCCAGCCGTATCGTCGGCGAGGCGCTGCTGCTGGCCCGCGAGTCGGTCCGGGAGGGGATAAGCACATGGGAGCTTGACCGGATTATCAGGGAGTTTATTGAAAAATCAGGGGCGGTGCCGTCCTTCCTTAATTACAACGGCTTTCCGGCATCAACCTGTATAAGCATAAACGATGAGGTTATCCACGGAATTCCCTCGAAAAAAAGAATCCTTGAGGCGGGAGACATTGTGTCAATCGATGTCGGTGCAAAATACCGGGGCTTCCACGGAGACGCCGCAAGGACAATACCCGTAGGCAAGGTAAGCCGGGAAGCCTCGCGTCTGATTGATGTCGCGCGCAAGAGCTTCTTTGAAGGCATTGACAAGGCGGTTGTCGGCAACCGCATAGGCGATATCGGACATGCGATTCAAAGCTTTGTCGAGGGCGAAGGCTACTCGGTGGTAAGGACTTATATCGGCCACGGGGTAGGGCAGGAGCTTCACGAGCAGCCCGACGTACCGAATTACGGTCTGCCCGGCCGGGGAGTGCGGCTGTGCGCCGGTATGACGCTGGCTATAGAGCCGATGATAAATGCCGGGAGATATGAGGTTGTAACAGACCCTGGCGGATGGACTGTGAGAACCGCAGACCGGAGCCTGTCTGCTCATTACGAAAACACAGTCGCAATCACCGAGGACGGTCCTTGTGTCTTCACGTTGTGTGACCCGGATTGGTGAATAAATGATGCCTCATGAGAAAAAGAATACGGGGGAGGGATTATTCTGCCAAAGGACGATGTAGTTGAATTCGAAGGCACGGTTATAGAAGCGCTTCCGAACGCAACCTTTAAGGTAAAGCTCCCGAACGGCCATATCGTGATGGCCCATATATCGGGCAGACTCAGAATGAACTATATACGTATACTGCCGGGTGACAGGGTGACCGTCGAGGTTTCGGTCTACGACCTCACCAAAGGCAGGATAACCTGGCGCTCTAAATAGAGCAAAGGGACATAATGTTATGAAGGGAACGGCACAAGCACATGAAAGTCAAACCATCGGTAAAGAAGATCTGCGAAAAGTGCAAGATTATCAGAAGACACGGCCGGATAATGGTCATCTGTGAGAATCCCAAGCACAAGCAGAGACAGGGCTGATAAAAGCTTACCGCAATGCGGCAATACCTCGGCTTCCGTTAAGGGACCGGCGTGATACCGCCAGTAATAACCAATAATAAACCGATACAGAGAGGTAAAAAGAATGGCTCGTATAGCAGGCGTTGACATTCCGAATCAGAAGCGGATTGAAATTGCCCTTACCTATATTTATGGCATCGGCCGCAGCACCGCCCAGAAAATCCTTGCGGCGACAGGTATAAACCCCGATACGCGCGCCAAGGATTTGACAGACGATGATATTGCGAAACTTCGTGAGGAAATCGAAGCGCATTATCATGTCGAGGGAGATCTGCGCCGTGAGGTTGCCATGAATATCAAGCGTTTGCAAGAAATCAACTGCTACCGCGGGATACGGCACAGAAGGGGTCTGCCGGTCAGGGGTCAGAGGACAAGGACCAATGCCCGGACCAGAAAAGGCCCGGCGAAGACAATCGCAAACAAGAAGAAATAAAGGAGCAGCACATAAGATGGCAGCAAGTACAGGTAAAAAGGTTGTCAAAAGGCGCCGCGAGAAGAAGAATATTCCCGAGGGTGCTGTTCACATCAGAGCAACCTTCAACAACACCATAGTTACAATTACCGATAAGTTCGGAAATACAGTATCCTGGGCTTCGGCCGGCGGGCTGGGATTCAGGGGCTCAAGGAAATCCACGCCCTTTGCGGCCCAGTCGGCCTCGGAAGCTGCGGCAAGGGTGGCTGTTGAGCACGGGATGAAGACTGTCGAGGTCTATGTCAAGGGTCCGGGCTCGGGCAGAGAAGCGGCAATCCGCGCCCTTGAAACTGCAGGGCTGCAGGTCACCATGATCAAGGATGTTACGCCGATACCCCACAACGGGTGCAGACCGCCCAAGCGCAGACGTATCTAAACATAATTCGGAGGTATTATAGGTAATATGGCAAGATATACCGGTCCCGTATGCAAACTTTGCCGCAGGGAAGGCACAAAGCTGTTTTTGAAGGGCAATCGTTGCACTACAAGATGCACGCTTGATACAAGACATGGCAGCACGGCACCTGGCCAGCACGGGGCAATTTCAAAGAAGCAGAAAGAATACGGAATTCATCTCCGCGAGAAGCAGAAGGTACGCAGATATTACGGGGTGCTTGAGAGGCAGTTTGTCAATTACTTTGAAAAGGCTGCCCGCTCCAAGGGGATGACCGGCGAGAACCTGCTTGTCATGCTTGAGAGGCGGCTTGACAATGTAGTTTACAGAATGGGTCTGGCTACTTCCCGCAAAGAAGCGCGCCAGCTTGTTCTGCACGGCCATATTCTGGTCAACGGCAAAAAAGCCGATATACCCTCAATGCTCCTCAAGGCCGGTGATGAGGTATCGGTCAACGAGAGATTCAAAAACTCGAAAAAATTCCTCGGAACAAAAAAAGTTGTCGGAGAAAAAGAGCACACAATACTCGGGCTTCTTGATAACTTCAGGAGTGCGATAGTTCCGAAGTGGCTGGTGACCGACAAGGATAAAATTTCGGCCAAGCTGATTTCGCTGCCGACGAGGGATGATATCGATCAGGACATCAACGAGCGGCTGATTGTCGAGTTCTATTCCAAGTAATATTCCAAGGGGAGCCGTCTGCCTCCGCTTGATTATTGCGGGGTAGGCGGCAAGACGACCAAAGCAACTGAGGCGCCCGAAAATATTAATCGGAGGATTTATTTGGAATGATAGAAATAGAAAAACCGAACATTACCATCGTTGATCTCAGCGAGGACGGAAGGTTCGGAAGGTTTGTAGTTGAACCGCTGGAGCGCGGATACGGCATCACACTCGGCAATTCGCTCCGCAGGGTGCTGCTCAGCTCACTTCCCGGGGTCGCCGTAACCAGCGTCAAGATAGACGGTGTACTCCATGAATACTCAACGATTCCCGGGGTCCGCGAGGATGTCACAGAAATCATCCTTAATGTCAAAGGAATTACCGCAAAGCTGCACACAAACGCGCCGAAGACCGTCATCATCGACGTTACCGGCGAGCGTGAAGTAAAGGCCGGCGATATCAAGCACGACGCCGATATAGAAATTCTCAATCCCGACCATCATATCGCCACCATCGGGGAGAACGAGCGCCTTTATATGGAGCTTACCTTTGACCACGGCCGCGGATATGTGTCGCAGGAGCGCAACAAGCTGCTTCACAGCGCGCGGCTCGGTCCCAATGTAAGCCCGCCAATCGGCATAATATACACCGATTCTATTTACACCCCGGTTTACAGCGTGAACTACACTGTAGAGAACACCCGTGTCGGCAACATTACCGACCTTGACAAGCTGACGCTTGAAGTTATCACAAACGGAACCATATCCGCAAAGGAAGCGGTTTCGCTGGGAGCCAAGATTCTCAACGAGCATCTCAACTTGTTTGTGGATTTGTCGGATGAAGCAAAGAAGGCCGAGATAATGGTCGAGCGTGAAGAGACCATTAAGGAAAAGGTTCTTGAGATGACCATTGAGGAACTTGACTTGTCGGTACGCAGCTTCAACTGCTTAAAGCGAGCCGGCATTGATACGGTCCAAGACCTGACAAACCTCACCTTGTCGGATATGATAAAGGTCCGCAACCTCGGAAAGAAGTCGCTTGAGGAGGTTGAGCAGAAGCTGCGTTCGCTCGGCCTCGAATTTAAGAAAGAAGAAGAATAATCTTTCCGCAATTAAACCAAACACCATCCCGAAAGGCAAAATCTCCAAAGGAGGGAACATAAATGCCCACCAGAAAACTCGGCAGGACGAGCTCGCAAAGACGTGCGATGCTCCGCGGGCTTGTAACCCTGCTGCTTGAAAACCGACAGGTCGAGACCACGCTGGCAAGAGCGAAAGAGGTTCGTTCGGCAGCCGAAAAAATGATAACCCTCGGCAAACAGAACACGCTTGCCGCCCGCCGCGCAGCAATGTCATATATAACAAAAGAGGACGTTGTCAAAGAGCTTTTTGACGAGATAGCGCCCGCATATGCCAACAGGAACGGCGGATACACCCAAATCTACAAAATCGGCCCCCGCCGCGGCGATGCAGCCGAAATGGCTATCATCCGTCTTGTTGATTGACAGATAAGTCAGAATAAAAAAAAGACAAAGAGGCAGCAGCCGGCCGGCTTCCCTGAAAATCAGGCCGTATTCAACCTCGTTTGTCTTAACGCAGCCCCCGGGAGAGCCGGTGTATTATCACCGGCTCTCCCGGGGCTTTTTGGCTTTATTTTGCCAGTCCTTTTACTGCCTTCCAGAGTGCCTCGATATCTCCTTTGGTGTTGTAAATTCCAAAGCTCGCCCTGATTGCACCGTCGGGCGGGGTTTTCAGGGTTGCGTGACCGAGCGGTGAGCAGTGAAAGCCCCCGCGCACGCATATGCCGGCTTTGTCGAGCTCGCGCGCCGCGGTGTCGGACGGAATATCCCGTACATTAAAGAGCATTACCGCCCCTGCATGTGCCGGCGCATATATGGTGACCCCCTCAACCGAAGAGAGCATATCGTAGAGCGAATGGTAGAGCAGGGCGGCATGCGCCCGGATGTTGATGATGCCATAAGAAGATACGGTTTTAATGCCTTCGCACAGCCCGGCGATAGCGGGCACCGGCAGAGTGCCGGCCTCATATCTTTCGGGCGGGGTGTCGGGCATATTTCCTTCAAGCGAGTTGACACCACTGCCGCCTTCGGTCAGTGTGTTCAGTGTGACATCCTCGCTCAGTGCCAGAATCCCGCAGCCCTGAGGGCCAAGCAGCCCCTTGTGCCCCGGAGCGCAGAGGGCGTCGATATTCATTTTCTTCATGTCAATGAGAAGATGTCCCGCAGATTGGGCTGCATCGACGGCAAAAAACACCCCCCGTCGGCGGCACAAAGCCCCGATTTCCCGCAGCGGGAGCATACGGGAGCAGATATTTGAGCTGTGGCAGCAGATAAGCATCCGGGTATTAGGCCTTATCAGGCGTGAAATATGTGAACAGACAAGCAGAGGTGAAGGAGACCGGCCCTCAAGTGTCAGAGAAGGGAAAATATCATACTCAACTATCCCCTCCTGCGCCATTCTCCAGATCGGCCGGAATACAGAGTTGTGTTCAAGGTCGCTCAGGAGCACATGGTCACCGGGCCGGAGTACGCCTTTGATAACAATATTTAAGGCGTGTGTGGTATTCAGAGTAAAAATTATATTTTCAAGCTCGCACCCAAAAAGTGCGGCGGCATTCTCACGGCATTCATAAACCTTTTCGGCGGCGGCAAGAGATAATGAGTGAGCCCCCCGGCCGGGGTTGCCGCAGTAGTTTTCAAGGCACCTCAAAACTTCTTTGCATACGCATGACGGCTTCGGGAAGCTTGTTGCCGCGTTGTCAAGATAAATCACATATAACCGCCTCCTCTCACAATGCGGCTGATGCAAATTCCCGAGGCGCTAAGGATTGCTTTGACGTTAGCTTCCTGAATGCAGTCATATTCAACACCGTAAGCGCAGCCCCTTTTCGTAACCGACGAATCAAGCTTGACGACATTTGCCCGAACGGCGGCGACGGCGAGTGCCTTCTGCGCCTTCATGGCAGTGGTCATCGAGCCGATGACGGCTGTGCAGTTAACCATATAAAAGGACCTCCCCTCAGTTAACCAACTAGGTTCTAATGTCAATATATGTCGAGGAGAGGCTTTATGTGTATATCTCAGCCGGCTTTTCGGCGAATACCTGCAAGCCCTGCGGCAAAAACGAGCAGAACAGCAATTATATATGTCGATGTCAAACCGACCGCGGCAGCAGGCTGAGCTATTTTCCCATCAGGCGGAAGAATTAGGCCGGGGAAGAGTTTCAAAACCCCATAAGTCAGAATTGAATTGAGCAGCCCTGAAATCAGCTTTGCAAAAAAATAGCTTTTATAAATCAACCCCCGGCCCGAGCAGACCGAGATGACCTGAAAATGGACCGACAACCCTGACCAGCCGATAATAAAGGCGCAAAGGCAGATACCGGCGATATTCGGCCCGAGAGCCGATGCGGCGCCCACACCGCCGGTGAGCTCGAATATGCCGTAAAGCAGGGCAACAGCTGCAGGCGGGAGATTCAGTCCCGAGATAACGTCAGCAAGGCAGCCGACAAGGGCGGAGAAAAATACAATATATGCGCAAATGATAAGCATACTCTCGGCAGCATGTGTCACGGACGAAGTAAAAGCACTGATTCCGCCGGGGTATGTTTTTGTTTCGTGACCACTGTTTTCATCCTGACTAATACTAATAAAGCGCTGTGAGAATCCGATGAAAAAGGCATTGAAAAGGGTTATTGCATACAGCACGATGCCTATTGTGCGGTTTGAAAAAAGCGAAACTCCAACCGCGCCTATAATGAAAGCCGGACTCGGATTGTTGCAGAAGGTGAGAAGCCGGGCGGCTTCTCTATTTGTGATGCAGCCCCGGTCGAGCAGCGCCGCGATAGTTCTGGCGCCGACCGGGAAACCGCAGATTGCCCCGAGGATCACCGCACAGGCCGAGGCTCCCGATATACCGAAAAGCCACCTCAGCGGGCGGCTGAGATATTTTCCGGCAAGTTCGCCGAGCCCGCTGGTCACCACAAGTTCGGCTATCACCATGAAGGGGAAAAGCGAGGGGATTACCGTGCGGACGCAAAGGACAAGCCCGACTTTTATGTATTCGATTGCCGGTTCGGGATTCTTCAAAATCAGTATAAGCAGAAAACTGCACATAACAAAGAAGACTATCTGCCCGAGCGCGGGGAGCCTTTGCTGCACACCTTCACTGCGGTTGGTCATGAAAGCCTCTACCTCCGGCATAAAATATACAGATAACGTCCATCAATATTCCTGTTCAATCATATGCGGAATGATATTAGAACTATGAAAAGCTCGTTTTTTCACATGCCATTTTGCAGCCTGTGCCGGAAGTGCGCCGGTGCGGGTGCAATCAGATAATTTTATAGGGGACGGTCAGAGCTATGAAGCCGAAAAAAGACGATAATACAAAAGCAAAGCGGATGAGCATGATACAGCGGCTGGGGCAGAGGCTTGACATACCGGCAGACGTGATAAGCGGGGTACATATAGAACTCAGAGGCAGAAACAACCTGACAATAAGAGGCTGCCGGAAGATTCTTCTTTACACCGAAACCGAAATAAGGGTGCGCCTTCTCGGCGACACCCTTCAGGTCTGCGGCTCCGGTCTTTACTGCACCGCATATCACAGCGGGGTAATAGAGATCGACGGGATAATTGATTTGCTTTGCTTTATCGGACAGGCGGGGAGAGCAAAATGAAGCCGGTTTACTTTTTTTGCGGCGGGATGAAGCTCTGTGCCGACCGCGAGGACGCCGAGAAAATCCTCAATATCTGCCTGGAGTGCGGCTTTGTTTACAAAGACTTAAAGCTTGGTCCCGGCGGCTTTACGCTCGAGTGCTCTATGTATACCGGCGAGCTGCTCAGGCAGGTCTGCTCAAGGCGCGGGATCTGCCTTCGGGTTATCGAAAAATACGGGTTGCCCGATATCATATACCGCTACAAAAAGCGGGTGGGCGTGCTTTTTGGACTGATAATCGCGGCGTCGTTGGTTTTCTGGTCCGAGAGGTTTGTATGGGACATTCGCATCATAGGATGCGAAAATATTGAAGAAAAATCGGTGATTTCACAGCTTGGTGAGCAGGGGTTCGGGATAGGCAGCTATATTCCCGGGCTTGACGTGGACGTGATTGAAAACCGCCTACTGATAAATTCAGACGACATCGCGTGGATTTCAATAAACCTCAAGGGCAGCGTTGCATATGTTGAGATAAGGGAGAAGATTAAGAAGCCCGGGGAAAAAAGCAACGCTCCCGCAAACTTAATAGCCGCGCGTGACGGGCAGATAGAGTCAATCGAGGCTGCATCTGGAAGGCCGGTAGTCAAGGTAGGGGACCACGTTCGCAAGGGTGATCTCTTGGTCAGCGGGATATACGACAGCGGCGTCTGGGGATACCGCTATACCCGCGCCGAAGGCGCGGTTTACGCGCGGACGGTTAGGGTAATTAGCGTGGAAATACCGCTCACCTATGAGGTCAAGCGCTATACAGGGGAAGAACATATCGAAACCGAGCTTGTTTTCTTTTCAAAAGAAATAAAACTTTACAGAAATACTGGATTTTTAAGCGGTACATATGATAAAATATGTAGAGTAGAGGACATATGTCTCTTCGACGGCACCCGACTGCCTCTCTCGCTTGCCCGGACTGTTTACAGGTGGTACACGACAGAGACGGCGACCCGAAGTGCCGAGGAAGCGGCCGAGCTTGCATATGACGAGCTGGACAGGCAGATAGCCGAGCTTACCCAGGCGGGCGCGCAGCTTCTGCGAAAGAGTATCTCATGGTCGCTGACCGAAGATTCATATTGTCTTGAATGCAGCCTGACCTTGATCGAAAATATTGCGCTTACCTCCGAGTTTGAGGTGGCCGGATAACAGGAGACCTGATGAAGCAGAAAACATTGATTTTTGAAACAAACGAGCAGACCGCCCGGGTCTTCGGACCCTTTGATGAAAATATCAGGGCTATTGAAAAGGAATTCGGCGTTAACGTGAGCAATCACCCTGCAGAAGGCGGTGACGCCGTGAGCGTGAGCAGTACCGACGACGAGGCCGTCACAATGGCGGCAAAGGTAATTTCGTTTCTGCGCCGCATGGCCGAATACGAGGAGACAATATCCGAGCAGTCGGTGCGCTACATTATTGAAACAGTGAAGTCCGGCAACGAGACCGAACTCTCGGATTTCGGTGACGACTGCCTTTGCGTGACCACCCGCGGCCGGCCGATAAAGGCCAAGACCGTGGGGCAGAAGCAGTATGTCGAGAAAATCAAGAAAAACACAATAACCTTCGGGGTGGGGCCGGCCGGCACCGGCAAGACCTTCCTTGCCGTCGCCATGGCGGTCAAAGCCCTGCGGGACAAGCAGGTGTCGCGCATAATACTCACCCGGCCGGCGATTGAGGCCGGTGAGAAGCTGGGGTATCTGCCCGGCGACCTGCAGAGCAAAATCGACCCCTACCTGCGGCCGCTTTACGACGCGCTCTATGAGATGATTGGGCCTGAAAACTATGCCCGGCTGCACGAAAAACAGACCATCGAAGTGGCGCCGCTTGCGTACATGCGGGGGCGCACGCTCGACGATTCCTTTATAATCCTTGACGAGGCGCAGAACGCCACGCCCGAGCAGATGAAAATGTTCCTGACCCGTCTCGGCTTTAACTCCAAGGCGGTTGTCACCGGCGACCTTACCCAGACCGACCTGCCCCGCGGGCAGAAAAGCGGGCTCGCGCAGGTGGTAAAATTGCTTGCCGGAATTGAGGATATCGCCATACACACCTTTACCGAGCGCGACGTTGTGCGTCACAGGCTGGTGCAGAAAGTCATTCTTGCCTACGAAAAATACGACAGGGAGCAGCAGAACCGTTCGCTGCCCCATGCAAGATACCGGAAGTTAAAGGGGGTTGTCAAGAAATGAAAACACCGAAAATCAGAATTTACTTTGACAACCTTCAGGACAAGCTGCTGGCGGGCTATCGTATCAGGCATCTGATGCGGCAGACCGTCGAGGCAGCGCTCCTCACCGAGGGTGTCAGGCGCGATACCGAGGTGTCGATAACCTTTGCGGACGATGCCTGGATGCGGGTACTGAACAAAAAATACCGTTCAATTGACAAGGCTACCGATGTTCTGTCCTTCCCGCTTGAGGATGACCCGATAAATCCTGATGAGCCGCTGGTGCTCGGGGATATTGTGATCTCACTTGAAAGGGCGCGCCGGCAGGCCGAGGAATACGGCCACAGCTACGAGCGCGAGGTGGCCTTTCTCTGCGCACACGGCATGCTGCACCTCTTGGGATACGACCACGAAAGAAGCGAGGAGGCCGACCTTGACATGCGTCGGCGCCAGCGCAGAATTCTTGAATCCATCGGGATCGGAGGGACGGCCGGAGCATGAAAAAAACAGGTTTTATCGCAATTGTGGGAAGGCCGAACGTCGGGAAATCGACACTGCTCAACGCCATTCTCGGCGAGAAGATTTCGATAATATCAAGTAAACCCCAGACCACCCGCAACCGGATTACCGGGATTCATACCGTGGGCGAGTGCCAGTATGTCTTTCTCGATACCCCGGGGATGATAAAGCCAAAAAACCCGCTGGGCGATTATATGGTAAGGACCGCCGACCGCTCGATGCGCGAGGCCGACGCGGTAATACTGGTGGCCGACGTCAACAAACCGATATCGGTTGCCGAGGAAAATGTTATTGAATATCTTAAGGAATCAGGGACCGGCTCGATTCTGGCACTCAACAAAATTGACCTCTGTGACAGGGTAAAACTTGCAGAGATGATAGCGGCTTATGCAAAACTCCACAGCTTTGACGCGACGGTGCCGGTGAGCGCCAAAAAGGGCAAGAATATCGACATTCTGCTCGACGAATGCAAGCAGTTTTTAGTAGAGCACGAATGGTTTTTCCCCGAGGATATGCTGACCGACCAGCCCGAGCGGCAGATAGCCGCCGAGGTCATCCGCGAAAAGCTGCTGCATACGCTCAGTCAGGAGGTGCCGCACGGGATTGCGGTTGTAGTCGAGGAATTCAAAGACACCGAGCGGCTGATAAGTATCCGCGCAGAGATTTTCTGCGAGCGTGAATCACACAAGAAAATAATCATCGGAAAGGGCGGGGCGACACTAAAACTCGTCGGTACCCGCGCGCGCGAGGAACTTGAGCAGTTTTTCGGCACGAAGGTATATCTTGACCTTTGGGTGAAGGTCAATGAAAACTGGCGCGATAGCGCCGCTATGGTGAGAAATTTCGGGTACCGCAACGAATAAGCAAGCGCTAAAAGAGGGCGGCAGATGTTGTTTTCAACCGACGCGTTGGTGCTCAGGTGTATCGACACCGGCGACTACGACCGCATATTGACCCTCCTTACCCCCGAGCAGGGCAGAATAAGCGTCATAGCCAAGGGCGTGCGCTCGCCGAGGAGTAAATTCGCCCCAGCCTCGCAGCCCTATGTTTACGGGAACTATGAAATATACCGCAAGGGCGACACGAACTGGCTGCGCTCGGGCTCGGTCACAGAATTTTTCAGCGACATACGCGCCGATATTGAAAAACTGGCGCTCTCTGCCTATATTTGCGACGTCGCCGTCGAGGTGACAGGAGAGCAGTTCCCGGCGGTCGACATTCTGAGGATGACATTAAACACGCTTTACGCGATAGCCAAGGAAATCCGGCCGGCTGCCGACATCAAGGCTACATACGAATTCAGAGCCGCAGGATATGCCGGCTATATGCCGGATGTATCGCGCTGCGCCTTATGTCATGACCCGGGCACCGGGGCTGTATACCTTGACGTCATGAACGGCCGGCTTATCTGTCCGGCCTGCCTCACCAGACAATCGGCGGCGCAAAGCCATGATGAGGATTCCGACCTTGTCTACGAGCGCAGTATTCTGCTACCCCTCTCCCCGCCGGCGCTGGCCGCCGTGCGCTACGCGCTTTCGGCCCTGCCCGAGAGGATGTTTTCCTTCAGAATAACCGACCCCGGCGCCGGCCGCGAGTTCCATAAGGCTGCCGAAGCATATTTGCTGAACCACCTTGAACGGGGCTTCGACTCTCTTGATTTTTACAAATTAATTTCAGGGTAGCACTCGGCCGGGTTACTACGGGGGTTTAGCTCCCAATACTTTTTTTGAAAAAATCTCTTAAGAATCTTCAAAAAACATTAAACCAAAATACCTTTTAAAGATTCTATATAACTCGGAGTATCATAAATTTAATTTGTCTTTTTAATGAACTGATTGGAAACGAAAAACAGCTTGAGGATAGAGATGCAGTTTTCCGAAAAAACTCTCACAACACTTGAATTTGATAAAATCCGTGCCATGCTTGCCGCCTGCGCGCCGACCGAAGGCGCCCGCAAGCAAGCCACGTCGCTCACACCGAGCGCCGACGTCACCGAAGTAATTCGCCGGCTGCGGCATACCAGCGACGCCAAGCGGCTCATAGAAGCCAAGGGGATGCCCTCCTTCGGAAACGTGAAGGATATGTCCAAAATACTCGAGCGGGCAAGGCTCGGGGCGATACTCACGACCCGCGAGTTGCTCGACGTGGCAAACCTTTTGCGCACAACCCGCTCATTGCTTGAATACATCAGAACAAACAAACTTTTTGAAACCTCACTTGATGGTATTTTCGCAAACCTCACCCCCCAGCGGCAGGTCGAGGAACACATCACGAGCGCGATTCTTGCCGAGGACCAGATTTCTGACAGCGCAAGTCCGCAGTTATCAGATATCCGCAGGAAAATCAGGGCGGCAAATAACAAAATCAAGGACCTGCTTTCAAAGTACACCAGCGGGGCATACTCAAAATACCTTCAGGAAAACATCGTGACCCAGCGGAGCGGCCGGTATGTCATACCCGTGAAAACCGAGTGCAAAAACGACATAAAAGGCTTAATCCACGACACCTCCGCGTCGGGTGCCACTATTTTTGTCGAGCCGTATGACGTGGTCGAGGCAAATAACGAACTGCGCGAGCTTGAGTCAGCCGAATTTCATGAAATCGAAAAAATACTCGCCGGCCTGTCGTCCGAGGTCGACAGTATTTCGGATAATATCTGGCAAAATTACCGTAATATCACCGAGCTTGCCTTCATTTTTGCCTGCGGTGAGCTTTCCTTTAAGATGAAAGGCATAGCTCCGGCGATATCGGGGGATAAGTCGGTCTTCCTGCGGCGTGCAAGGCACCCGCTGATTGACAGGGACAAGGTTGTGCCTGTTGACATTGAAATCGGCCGGGGGCGCGACACTCTGATAATCACCGGTCCCAATACCGGCGGCAAGACGGTGTCGCTAAAAACCCTGGGGCTTCTGACTCTCATGGTTCAGTCCGGACTTCACATCCCGGTCGACGAGCCTTCAGAGATATGCGTTTTTGACAATGTGCTGGCCGACATCGGGGACGAACAGAGTATCGAGCAATCGCTCTCGACCTTCTCGGCGCACATGGTGAATATCGTATCAATAATCAGGCAGATAACCGACAGGTCGCTGGTGCTCTTTGACGAGCTTGGCATCGGCACCGACCCTATAGAGGGCGCGGCGCTGGCCGTCGCAATCATCGAGGCTGTACGTGCGAAGGGGGCAATATGTGCCGCCACCACCCACTACGCCGAGCTGAAAGCCTACGCGCTTGAGACCGAGGGGGTTGACAATGCCTCCTGCGAGTTCGACATCGAAACCCTGCGGCCGACATACCGGCTGATAATCGGAACCCCCGGAAAGTCAAATGCCTTTGCGATATCCGAGAAACTTGGCCTGCCTGCCGAGATAATCGAGCGCGCGGGTCGCTTGGTTAGCCCCGACAGCCGGCGCTTTGAGAATGTGATTGAAAAGCTCGAGAAAAGCCGGATTGAAATGGAGCGCGACCGAGAGGAGATTGCCAGAATGCGCGCCGAATACGAAAAATTCAAAGCCGAGGCCGAGAAAAAGCTTATGGAACGCCAGAAGCAGGCCGAAGCCGAGCTTGAGCGGGCAAGGGCAAAGGCAAGGGC
Organism: Eubacteriales bacterium; assembly: GCA_050946195.1. Lineage (GTDB taxonomy): Bacteria > Bacillota > Clostridia > Oscillospirales > CAG-272 > UMGS1002. The sequence goes on along the minus strand of JBMNUI010000023.1, from coordinate 10,694 downwards.
TATGGTCGAGAGCGCCCGGGCGTCGAGCGACTTTATTTTTGCCCGGCTTGAGAAGGCCAAACGGGAGTATGAGAGCGAGCGGTCGGGGCAGGCGCTTGAGCGCGCGCGGCAGGAGATAAGGGCTCACCTGCGTGCCGCGGCCGACAAATACGACCCGATAGACAAGCCCGGGGACGAGGACTACAAGCTCCCGCGGCCGCTCGGGAAGGGCGACATGGTTTACCTGCGCAATCTCGGGTCGAGCGGCAGACTTGCCGAAGCGCCCGATAAATCCGGCAATGTGACGGTCGAGGTAGGCGGCACGCGCATAAAGACGAACATAAAGAATCTCAAACTGATTGAGGAGGGTGAGGCTTTATCCGCTGGACAGGGCAGCCGGCAGGCTGTGTCAGATGAGCATGTTTACAAGCCCGCAAGGGTATTCAGCCCCGAAATTGACCTGCGCGGCATGACCGGCGAGGAGGCGTGGTATGTTGTCGACAGGTACATCGACGAGGCGATATTGGTCGGCGTCAGCTCTGTCAGGCTGATTCACGGCAAGGGTACCGGCGCGCTGAAAAATGCGCTCTGGCGCTTCCTCAGGGGCGACAAGCGGGTCGCCAACTTCAGGCTCGGAGCATACGGCGAGGGCGACTCGGGTGTTACAGTGCTTGAATTAAAGTAAGGAGGCATAATAAATGAGCAGGACAAAGAACTATCTTGCAATTGATCTGGGTGCTTCGAGCGGAAGGGGGATAGTCGGGAGCTTTGACGGTGAGAAAATCAGGCTCCGCGAAATTGCCCGGTTTTCCAACGAGCCGGTAATGTTGTCAGACCGGCTTTACTGGGATTTTCTGCGGCTCTTTCACGAGACGGAAAACTCAATCCGCCGCTGCGTGCTTGAGGGTGAGCTGGCCAGCATCGGGATAGACACCTGGGGGGTAGATTACGGCCTTCTCGACAAGCAGGGGCGGCTCATGTCAAACCCGGTGCATTACCGCGACCGGCGCTGTGACGGGATAACCGATTACATAAAGCAGAAATATGGCATCGGCACAGATGAAATCTACGCAATAACCGGAATACAGCTCATGGTTCAGAACACCATCTTTCAGCTTGTATCCGAGAACCGCTGGGATCCGGGCATACTCAGTCGTGCCGGCCGGGTGCTCTTTATGCCCGACCTGCTCAACTACTTCCTGACCGGCGTGATGGTCTCGGAATACACAATTGCCTCAACCGGCGCAATTTTTCCTGCCGGTGAGGACCGGCTGGCGCATGAGCTGCTCGCCCGGCTGGATATACCTGCCGACCTTTTCCCGCCGATTGTAAAGCCGGCAAACAAGCTCGGGGGGCTGCTGCCCTCGGTGCTGCTTGATACCGGCAATACCGGGGCACAGGTGATAAACGTCGCCTCGCACGACACCGCCAGCGCGGTCATATCGGTGCCGGCGGTAGGTACCGGCGAATTTATATACATCAGCAGCGGCACCTGGTCGCTTATGGGGACCGAGCTTCCCAGGCCGCTGGTCAGTAAGGATAGCTGCCGCATGAACTTCACAAACGAGGGCGGCGCCGGGGGCAGGATAAGATTTTTGAAGAATATCATGGGGCTGTGGATTGTTCAGGAGTCAAGGCGCCAGTGGCAGCGCGAGGGCAGGGAGTTCAGCTTCTCCGAGCTTGAGAAAATGGCAAGCGAAGCCAGGCCACATGCCTGCTTTCTCGACCCCGACGACCGGGTCTTTGCACCTCCCGGCGACATGCCCCGGCGGATTGCCGAATACTGCTTGAAGACCGGGCAGTATGTGCCGCAGACTCCCGGCGAGATAGTCCGCTGCATTTACGAGAGTCTGGCGCTGAAATACCGCATGACCATGGAGCAGCTTTGCCGGCTCACCGGAATAAAGCCGGCCGCCCTCAACATTGTTGGCGGCGGCTCGCAGGCCGCCCTGCTCAACCGGATGACGGCCGATGCCTGCGGCCTGCCGGTGATAGCCGGGCCGGTCGAGGCGACCGCAACCGGCAATATTGCCGTGCAGCTGATAGCGGCGGGCGAGGTGCGCGACTATGCCGAGGCAAGAGAGATAATTTCCGCCTCCTTCCCGACATCATATTTTGCTCCGGAAGATACCGCGGTGTGGGACGAGGCATATGTAAAATTTGAAAAACTGACAAAGGGGCGGCAAGCAGATGCCTGATGCGCCGACAGGCGGTCAGCCGAAAGAGTAATGTGGGATAATTTTTTATACAGCATCAATGTAATACTGCCGGTTTTTATACTGGTAGCGCTCGGATATATCCTCAAGCGTCTGAACTTTTTTTCCGAAGGCTATTTGACGACTGCCGACAAGCTGGTTTTTAATCTTTTTCTGCCGAGCCTGATGTTTCTCGGGACCGCCGAAAGCAGGCTTGAGGAGAGCGCCGGGCATATGCCGCTAATCCTTTTTGTCTGCGCCGGGATAACAATCGGCTTCGTCTTGAGCGGCCTTTTCATCCCGCTGTTTGTCAGGGAAAACGAAAAGCGCGGCGCCATGATACAGGGCTCGTTTCGGGCGAACTTTTCGATTCTGGGGATGCCGCTGGCCGCCGCCATGTTCGGTCAGAACGGGGTGGCGATGATGGTCATGCTGACGCCCTCCGTCACGCTTCTCTACAATATTTACTCGGTAGTCGCACTTATCATTTTTGCGCCGCGCGAGAAAAAGCCGGGGTTTGCCAGAACCGCCGGCGCAATAGTAGTCAGCACCATAAAAAACCCGCTGATAATCGCGGTCGTGCTCGGCCTGCCCTTTATGATTTGGGAGATCCCGTTGCCGGGTTTTGCCGGGGATTCTCTCGGCTACCTTGCCGACGCAACCTTTGCGGTCTCGCTTATCAGTTTAGGTGCGAATATCAGCGGGATGAAAATATCGGGGAAGATAAAGTATTCGTTTGCAGTGTCGCTTGTCAAGGTCGTGATTCTGCCGGTAATCATGGTGGTTTCGGCATGGTTGCTGGGTTTTCGCGGCGAGGAGCTGGGGCTTGTTCTTGTGATCTTCGGCTCACCCGCCGCCGTGGCGAGCTACATTATGGCCAAAAACATGGGGAGCGACGGCGAGCTGGCCGGGCAGATTCTGCTCATCACCTCTATGCTCTGCCCGATTACGGTTTTTTTGGGAGTATTTATTATGCGGAGCCTCGGATGGTTATAATAATATAAAAAGCAGTGGTTGTCCCCGGGCAATTTATCTATTCCTCCGAAACGGCTTTCGTCATGCCGGAAATGAGCAAAATGTCTTTTCAAAGCGCTTTTTGTGTGCTATAATATATTTGTTATGATAAGTGTATAAGAAGTGTGTTAAAATCAGGAGGGCATATGAAAGATACGCTTTTCGGCGAGCTCGGTGTAATTGCAATGAGGGGGTGTGAGGAGTTCGGCGCGCAGGTGGACTATTACCTCAAAGAATGGAGGGGGCGCCCGCAGGACGATACCTTCCTCGTGAAGCACGAATGCCCGCGTTTTGGCTCGGGTGAGGGGAAGGGCATTATTTATCAGTCCATGCGCGGCCATGATCTTTATATAATCTGTGATGTCTTCAATCACGGTGTGACCTACGAGATGTTCGGGAAAACCGTCCCGATGAGCCCCGACGACCATTTTGCTGACCTTAAAAGAATTATATCCGCAATAGCCGGAAAGGCAAGGCGTGTTTCGGTGATAATGCCCATGCTCTATGAGGGCAGGCAGGACAAGCGTCAGTCGCGCGAGTCGCTTGACTGCGCGATGATGTTGCAGGAGCTTTATGCAATGGGTATCGCCAACATTATCACCTTTGATGCGCACGATTCAAGGGTTCAGAATGCAATTCCGCTTTGCGGGTTTGACAGTGTCCGTCCGGCGTATCAGATGATCAAAGCCTTGGTCAGAAATGTGCCCGACATTTTGATAGACAAAAATAATATCATGATGATCTCCCCCGACGAGGGCGCTATGGGGCGCTGCATTTATTATGCCTCGGTGCTCGGAATTGACGTCGGGATGTTCCACAAGCGCCGCGATTATACCAGAATCGTCAACGGGCGCAATCCTATCGTATCTCATGAATACCTCGGCTCAGACCCGGCGGGAATGGATGTCATAATTGTTGACGACATTATTTCCTCGGGCGACTCGCTCATTGAGGTGGCGCAACAAATCAAGATCAAGGGTGCGAAGCGCATTTTTGCCTTTGTGACCTTCGGTCTGTTTACCGACGGCATTGAAAAATTCAACCGTGCTTATCAGGAGCTGATGATTGACAAAATATTTACCACAAACTTAGTTTACCGCACCCCCGAGCTGCTTGCCGCTCCGTGGTATTGTGAGGTCAATATGTGCAAATATGTAGCGTACATAATTGATACGCTGAACCACGACGGCTCAATAAGCAATCTGCTCAACCCGGTGCAGCGCATTCACAATCTGGTCGAAAAGCACATGTCTTCAATCGAAGACAGGCAGATGACCATGAAATTCGAGCCGTAACAGGGAGAATTGTAATTGACCACGAGTAATAACAAGTCCTGTCAAGTAACGCCGGCCTGCAAAAAAACCACGATAGGCGGCCAGGCGCTCATTGAAGGAATAATGATGCGCGGGCCGAAAAAGGTCTCGATGGCGGTGCGGAACCCGCAGCACGAGATGGTTGTCGAGACCTGGGACTATGATATGTCAGGGAAGCCGAAGTTCTTCCGCTGGCCTTTTTTGCGCGGAATATTCGGCTTTATAGATTCAATGCGCTTTGGCTACAGGTGCCTTATGCGCTCGGCCGAGATAGCCGGTCTCGACGAAATCGAGGACGACAAGGATAAAGGAAAGGCTGAAACAAGCCGGCCTGATAGGTCAGTAAAGCAATCCGATGAGCCTGCCGGAGCGCGCGGGGAAGTGCCGCCGGATGGCACTCAGGACGCGCCGTTAACCGGCAAGAACGGCTCAAGCGGCAAGATGACCGCAATCATGATTGTAGCCTCTGTTCTCGGAGTTGGGTTGGCGCTGTTTTTGTTCAAAGCCCTGCCCGAGACGCTCTACGAGCTGCTCAAAAAGCTCTTTCCGACCCTGTCGGGAACCGGGTACTGGCATCAGTTTGTCAGGTCGCTGTTCGTCGGCATACTTAAAATTACAATTCTTGTGGGATACATGGCACTGGTCACGCTGATGAAGGATATCAGGCGCACCTTTGCATATCACGGCGCAGAGCATAAGGCAGTGGCCTGCTATGAGGCCGGGCTGGAGCTGACCGTCGAGAACGTGAGAGCGCAGAAGCGCTTTCACCCGAGGTGCGGAACTTCGTTTTTGATTCTCATGGTTATAGTGAGCATATTCATCACCATGTTCATACCCACCACACTCAGTGAGAACGATGTGCTCAACGTGTTGCTCAGGACCCTCATCGGTATCGGCCTTTTGCCGGTTATGATGAGCCTCGGATACGAACTTATCAGAATTGCAGGGAAGTACGATAACCTCTTTGTTAAAATTGTCTCGGCTCCCGGACTTTGGCTGCAGCGGATTACCACCAAAGAGCCTGACGACGACATGATAGAGTGCGCCATCGTGGCGCTCAAAAACGTCATTCCCGGTGACCTGAGCGATGACTGGAAGTAATACTTTCTTTGTGCGCACAAAGAAAGTAACATAAAAAAAGCAGCACGAAATAACAACCCGCGCTGCTTTTGTATATATTCCTGCCGGACGGCGCCGAATTAATTCTCGGCTTGACCGGCCCTCTCCCCGACCTCCAGATCCTTGCTGTTCAGCAAAATTATAATATACAGCATAAAAAGATACGCACAGAACCCGAGCAGAAGGGCGGTGAGATAGGCAAAAATCATCCAGAAAAGGTCTGTCAAATCTGCCGGCGGGCCGATTCGAACATCAAGCATAATAAGATATACAATCCTGAAGAGTGTAAAAACGCCCGACACGAAGGCAATTGTCTTCTGCAGCGGGTTGTTTTTTTCAAACAGCTTTTTCATCGGGAAAAAAAGGGCTCTCTCGTCGAAATTGTAGTTCGGCAGCCGGGCTTCAAGTTCCTTTTGAAATTCGACATGTGCCGAAATCTTTCGGTACACCAAATAAATTATAAAGAGCAGGATTCCAAGCAGCAGAAATTCAGCAAGCGCCGGGACGGCAAAGTTTGTCATGAGGAAATTGAAAATATCATCCGCAAAGAGGGCTTTACCTTCCATAGCAAAAGCGGTCAGAATTTTCAGAATGTATTTATATATGCTCAGCAGCATAAAGACGGCGACAAATCCCCAGTCACTCTTGAGGCCAAACCTGAAGGCCACAAAAATTATAAAGGCCCATCCCAAAAGTATACCGGCGATCTCTGTCAGGTCAAAGGCATAGGGTACGATGTCTGCCAGCACCGGAATCATAAATGCGATGTCGGTTGTGGTCTTGATATACAGGACATTTAGCAAAACCGAATACACAAAAAATATGACTGCCACCCACAGTACCATTAAAGCGAGAAGCTTTCTTTTCAGTTGCGGGTCATAGGGAGTTTGCATACCATACCTCGTTAAATTTTGTTTTATTCCGCGTTCCATCCGGCCCCCGGGAAATAAGCGCTTCTTACCTGCATTATTCGGGAAGTAAACTCATAATATTGAATAAAAAGATTGCATCAAGGAGAAGTACGATGAACTCAAGCGGTTCGGGAATTGACAAGGATAAAAGAATTCTTGACTATGAACGCGCAATATGCCCCGAGGAGCTCAGGGAATATCTTGATATACTCACCGAAAGATATAGCATAAAAGTGACTTCAATCGGGCTTACCGTGCTCGGCAGAAGCATACCCATGATATCGCTCGGCAGCGGGAAAAAGGAGATCCTCTATATCGGCTGTATTCACGGCTGTGACTATATAACTGCCTCGATGCTGCTGCGCTTTATAAACGAATACTGCGAGCTGCGAAAAAACAACCGTAGAATTTACAATCTCAGCCTCTCGAGCCTTGAGCAGACGCGCACCCTACATATAATCCCGATGTTAAATCTCGACGGGGTGTCCTACACGGTGAAGGGGATAGGCGAGGACAATCCGCTCGCTGCGCGGCTGCTTGCCATGAACGGCTCAGAGGATTTCAGCCGGTGGCGGGCAAACGCACGCGGGGTCGACCTTGAGCGGAACTTCGGGGTCGGGTATGCCGAATACAAAAAATGCAGCTCAAACCGTGACGGCGGCGCACCGCGCGACTATGCGGGCCTGCACCCCGAATCCGAGCCCGAATCAAGCGCCCTCTGCGGCTACATAAAGTACAACGACAAAACAAGGCTGGTGCTCAATTTCAGGTGTGGCGCCGACTGCGTGTCCTATATCGGCGGCAGCCAGATACCAAGGAACAGGAGCATCGCCCAGTCGCTGTCAAGAATTAGCTCAAAGCCGCTCTGCGAGGCGCCCGCTGATAAGGTTATGGGTAGCCTTGCCGGCTGGTGTTCCCTCGTTATGAATGTCCCGGCATACAACATTTTCTGCGGGGCGGATGACAACGGGACCGACTGGTTTTTGAAATACGCGGGGATACGCGAGCTGCTCTTCACCGCACCGCTGCTTGTCTGACTTAGTCCTCGATTCTTATCTGCTCGGCGGCCGGCTCCTTCCCGCGCCAGGGCAGGCCGAGATGTTCATATGCCAGCCGCGTGGCGCAGCGCCCCCGCGGGGTTATTGACAGAAACCCTTGCTGTAAAAGATAAGGCTCATAGATGTCCTCAAGCGTCACCGCCTCCTCGCCGATTGTGGCGGCAAGCGTGTCGAGCCCGACCGGGCCGCCGCCATAGAGGGTTATTATTGTGGTGAGCATCCGTCTGTCCAGGGAGTCAAGCCCCAGATTGTCTATCTCAAGGCGCTCAAGCGCGTATTTGACGATATCGGCTGTGATCGAACCGTCTCCCACCACCTGGGCAAAGTCGCGCACTCGCTTGAGCAGCCGGTTGGCGATACGCGGCGTACCGCGCGAGCGTTTGGCTATCTCATAGGCGCCCGCATCGTCCATTTTCAGTTTCAAAATGCCTGCGCTGCGGTTGACTATCTGCATCAGTTCTTCCGGCGTGTAGAATTCAAGCCTCAGGATGACGCCGAAACGGTCGCGAAGCGGCGGCGCGAGCTGACCGGCTCTTGTCGTCGCGCCTATCAGTGTGAAGTGCGGCAGGTTAAGCCTGATATTCCTTGCCGACGGCCCCTTGCCGATGATAATGTCGAGTGCATAGTCTTCCATGGCGGGGTAGAGGACCTCCTCCACCGGTGTGGCAAGCCGGTGGATTTCGTCTATGAAAAGAATATCGCCCTCCGATAGGTTGGTGAGAATCGCGGCAAGGTCGCCCTGCTTTTCGATAGCCGGCCCGGAGGTAATTTTTATGTTGACTCCCATCTCGTTGGCAATGATGCCCGAGAGCGTGGTCTTGCCCAGTCCCGGCGGGCCGTAGAGCAGCACATGGTCGAGCGCCTCACCGCGCATGCGCGCCGCTTCGATGTAGACCCGCAGGTTTTCCTTGGCCTTTTCCTGGCCTATATATTCGTCAAGCCGCCTCGGGCGCAGCGATAAGTCTGTCTCATTGTCTTCGGGAATGTATGCCCCCGTCACAAGCCGGTCCTCAAAATCCATTTCTTCGTTCATTTAACTCTCCCGATCATTTTATCAGCTTTTTCAGTGCCAGCCGGATTATCTCCTCAAGCGGGAGCGTGAGAATGTCGATATCCTTCAGCGCGCGCTGTGCCTCGGAGCGCGAGTAGCCGAGCACCATTAGTGCCTCAATTGCATCGCTCACGTTGCTGTGCCCGGTGGCGGCCTCTGGTGTCTCTGTTTGCCCTTCGCCTGCGGCAAGTTCCGTTGCGGCGAGCTTGTCCTTGAGCTCGAGAATTATCCGCGCGGCGGTCTTCGGCCCGATACCGGGAGCCTGAGATATCGCCTTCTTGTCCTCGCTCAGCACCGCCAGCGCGAACTTCTCGGGGCTGAGCACCGAGAGCAGCGAGAGCGCCACTTTCGGCCCGACGCCCGAGACTGTAATCAGCATTTTAAATGCCGACAGTTCCTCGACCGACGCAAAGCCGTATAGCTCGATGCCGTCCTCGCGCACCGAAAGATAGGTGTAGAGCGTTACCCGCTGTTCCTGCCGGGCTTTAGGCAGGGCCCCGTAGGTCGTGTGGCTGATAGACATCCTGTAGGCCACGCCTCCGGTGTCAATTACCGCCGCTCCCGGCTCAAGCAGGACCAGATTGCCGCTGATATAATAAAACATAGGCCAGCATCCTCACACATGGCTGATTTATTGCCGTTTACCGGCGTCCCGAAAACATACGGTACTTTCGCGGCTTTGACGGGTTAAACCTGTATTTACGGCAGGTCGACCTTACCTTTACGGCTTTTGAAGAATTATAATCCTGCCAGTTGCTTTCGGGAGCAGCCAATTCGGCACTGAATTCTGCATCCGGCGGCATTTTGCCGGTCGGATTCTCCGGGACTCCGGCTTCTTCATGTTCCGGTATATCGCCGGCCGTATCTTCTCCGGCCATATCATTAGTATCACTCTTGTAACCCGTCGGGGCATCAGATGCTGCCGGCTTTCTTCTTATTATGATTTTCTTATTAAATACAAAGAGCAGGATGCCAAGCAGCACCGAGAATATAGTAATTGACAGTCCTATTACGAACAGGTCGGGCAGGTACTTCATTTCAATGGTATGCTCGCCGGCGTCCACCCTGAAGGCGACAAGCGCGTCGAGAGTCTCGAATATCTCGACCTTCTGCCCGTCAACATAAATTTTCCAGCCCTCGTCAAAGGGAAGGGTGGTCTGGATTATTTGGTTGTCGCGGGGGGAGGTCAGCGTGCCCTTGAAACTGCGCTCGGTATACTCGACAATATTGTACTGTACCTGGGCAAGCCGGCTCATGGCATCCTCAAAGGCCGCCCAGTCGATATAATAGAGGCAGTCGTAGCCGTTTTTGACATACAGGTCATTGTTGACCAACTGCATGGAGATTGTGACAGTCTCGCCCTCGTTGAACTTGCCGAGCGAGACTATCCGGGAGGTGTCGCTGCCGTAAAATGACCCTTTCGACATGCCGTTTACCTTCAGGCTGACCTCGCGCGGGTAATCGCTCGGAAGATAGAGGAAAACTTCGCGGTCATTCGGCGCGGTGAAGGTATAATAGACAATGGCTGTCGCGTCCTCGGAGGCTTTGGCGTATTTATGATGTCCGGCGATATATGACCTCTGACACTGCGGGCTGGTCGAGACATTTTCCACTTCGATGGGGACGAAAACCTTGATGATTTCCTCCTCGCCGAGCATTGCCGAGACCAGCGCGTTGAGGTAATCGCAAGGGGCCTCGTAATTGTTGGCTACAATTCCGGTTATCTTGTCATCGACGCCGTAGGCAATCGAGAGCGCATAGCGGTTGTACCATGCCGTAAAGCCGCTCTCTGCATAAGAGTGCGTGTAGTAATCCGACAAATCCTCGTTAGCCGGAGTTATAATGTACTTGAGCCCGAGCAGTGAGTCGTTCACAGGGGTGCCGCCGGCATATTTGCCCCAGTGAGACAGCGAGCAGTAGCCCATGCGGTTGAGGAAGGCTATTGTGGAGGAGTTGAGGGTAGAGGTTGAGTTTGACACCCCGCGGATCTTCAGCGCCATATTGTCGTTTGTCTTGCGGTGCATCGTTTTTTCCATCCGGTAGAAGGAGGTGTC
>JBMNUI010000022.1:0-26964 GCA_050946195.1 Eubacteriales bacterium | reverse complement strand
ATTTTGCCCATAACACGCCCCCAAAACAATACAAATACTTTATGTGTATTATACCACGTTTACATTGATTTAGCAACAGTAAATTTAAAATATGTTTCACGTGAAACACAGGAACAAACGTTCGAATTTAAATTGCTTAATGTTTCACGTGAAACATTGAAAGGCGGTAATATGTAAAAATGTTTCACGTGAAACGCGAGACCTCTTTCTTGTAAACGGTTATTGTGACAATATAAGCATCCTGAGTTTCCTCGGATTTAGTATCGACAAAAATTCCGGATTTTCGAAGCAAAGCGGCGGCGTTTTCAATTGTGTTTGTCAAAATGCGAAGGTCCTTTACGATACCCGTTTGTTTTTTTTGAGTGTCCTTGATGTTGCCCGATTTATCGGTGTTGGTTGAGTTGTCGGATAAATATTGAAGAAAGTTGTCAACAAGTGTTTCGGTTGATGCAACATTGAGCTTGTCCTTAGCAATTAATTTAATAAACCGGATTCTTGAGGATGCATCGGGAATTCTGAGCAGGGTTCGCGCGTGACGTTCTGTCAGTCCGTTGTCAAGTATAAGCTTTCGTTCTTCAGGTGAAAAGCGAAGCAATCTTAGTTTATTTGCGACTGCAGACTGGCTTAGTGAGACCCGGGAAGCGACTTCCTCCTGGGTCAGATTGAATGTTGTTATCAGCAAATTAAAGGATTCGGCTTGTTCAAACATATTTAAATCATCGCGAAGCAGGTTTTCTATTATTGAAAGCTCGGCCGAATCTATGTCCGAGGAATTTATAATATTGCAAGGAACCGAGGCAAGCCCGGCAATTATGGCAGCCCTGAGGCGCCGCTCGCCGCAGATTATCTCATAGCAGGTATTGCCGTCTTTATTGATGGCTCGGACAGTAATAGGCTGAAGAACCCCATAACGCCTAATAGAGTCTGCTAAACGAAGCAAAGAGACGGAATCGAAGTTCTTTCTTGGTTGATATCTGTTCGGAGATATTAAATCAACAGAGATAAAGCTGATTTTGGAGTCTTGATATTTATTAGAAGGCATATCAGGTACAACCGAAGTTTCTGCGCCTCGCTTTTTTGAAAGTATTGGCATAGCTACCTCCCTTTCTTACGCTTATTAATCATGGACAAGCTATCTTAGAAAGCTTTAATATAATAACATCAATAGCCAAAAAAAGCCGTCGAAAAGCCGGCGGTAAAAAAAGAGTTGGAATCATCAAAAAATATATGTAAATGCGCTTCTCAAGCGGGAAATCCCAGTATAGGCTCAAAAAAACCGCTCATGAGAGCGGTTTTTTTGATATCTGAGAAAAATTTCTCGGAAAATTATTAGGTGTTTTTCCGAGTTTTCCGGTTATGATCAGTGTTCTGCCAATTTGTTGCGCACCAATCAGTAAATTATATGTCAATATTTCAGGTTCTCCGGCGCCAAGTTTCGGGAGTAAGCGCAATCCTTCAAGCTCGGATGTTCCTTCCGGTCCTTTCATGGCTAATAATGTCCCGCTCGGGCGCACAAAAGGAATGCAGAGCTCGGCCAATATCGGGAAAGGGGCAAGCGCGCGGGAAATTGCCACATCAAAGCTGTTGCGCAAATGTGTGTGCGCGGCGATTTCTGCACGATCACAAACACAGTTGACATTTGTCAGCCCGAGTATTGAAATACATTTTTCAATAAAACAAATTTTCTTTGAAACGCTGTCAAGCGCGGTTATCTTAAGGTCGGGCCGGCAGATTGCCAGCGGAAGTGATGGGAATCCGGCTCCGCAGCCAATGTCTATCATGCTTGCACCGTTTGGTATGTGTTCCGCAACAAGCAGGGAATCCACAAAATGCTTGTAAATAATACCCTCAAAATCTTTTATTGCAGTGAGGTTGTATTTGTTGCTCTCCTGTTGCAAAAAGTCGGCAAACAAGAACAAACGTTCTCGAATATGGGCGTCTAGCAGATGAGAAAGCCGGTTTTCGGTAAAAGCCGCTTCAAGAACCGGCATAAATAAATCTTTATTCATAACAGTTTAAAATTATACAAAATATCTAATATTATACAAAACAAACCAACTTAATTCATAGTGGAAAATAAGTAAGACTAGGGTGACTAAACGACAGCTTAATAGTTTATTTTTTCCCGAAATAAACCAGCAAAACAGAAATATCGGCAGGGTTGACGCCGCTGATGCGCGAGGCTTGACCGATTGTGCGGGGTTTGAAATAATTGAGCTTTTGCGCCGCCTCAATGCGCAGCCCGCGAATAGCCGAATAATCTGTATCGGGCGGGAGATAAAAATCCTCAAGCTTGGCAAGCCTTGCCGCCTCGGCCAGGCAGCGCTTGATGTATCCTTCATATTTTATATTAATTGAGGTAGTGATTTTTACCGAGCGGGGAAGAGCCGGCCGGCCAGGGTCAAGCGGGGCGATTTCGTCATAATCCAGCGACGGGCGCCGGATCAGGTCGGCAAGAGAAATACCGGTGACCACAGGTGTCTCCCCGACGCTCTCAAGAAAGGGATTGACAACGGTAGGGGAGAGATATGTCTTCTCAAGCCGCTCTGTCTCAAGCTCGATTAAGCGTTTCCGCTCAAGGAAGCGGCGGTATCTGTTGTCGGAAACAAGCCCGACGCGCCGGCCAAGGTCGGTCAGGCGCAGGTCGGCGTTGTCCTGGCGGAGAAGCAGACGGTATTCAGAGCGCGAGGTCATAATCCTGTAGGGCTCATTTGTGCCCTTTGTGACCAGGTCGTCAATCAGAGTGCCGATGTATGAACTTGAGCGCTCGAGTATCAGCGGTTCCTCACCCTTGATTTTGAGTGAGGCATTAATGCCGGCAATAAGCCCCTGAGCGGCTGCTTCTTCGTATCCCGAAGTCCCGTTAAACTGCCCGGCGCCGTACAGTCCAGAGATTTCCTTGAACTCAAGTGTGGCATAGAGCTGTGTCGGGTCGCAGCAGTCATATTCGATGGCGTAGGCATAGCGCATTATCTCGGCGTGCGAGAAACCCGGCAGAGAGTGAAGCATTTTATACTGAACATCAACCGGCATTGAGGTAGAAAAACCCTGAAGGTACATTTCCTCGGTGTTGCCCATAGGCTCGACGAAGAGCTGGTGGCGCTCCTTGTCGGCAAAACGGACGATTTTGTCCTCAATTGACGGGCAATAGCGCGTGCCCGTGGCGTGAATTTTACCCGAATACATTGCCGAGCGGTCGAGGTTTTCGCGGATTATGCGGTGGGTCTCGGGAGTCGTGTAGACAATGTAGCATTTTAGCTGCTGCATGTTAAGAAAGGCATCTTCGGGGGTGTCGGCAGAGAAGGGAAGCGGATAGTCCTCGCCGGGCTGCTCGTCAAGGGCCGAAAAGTCAATCGTGCAGCGCCTCACACGCGGCGGGGTGCCGGTTTTGAAGCGCATCAGTTTTATCCCTTCGCGCAAAAGGGCTGAGGAGAGGGTGGTTGCCGCACGGAGATTATCGGGCCCGCTCTGGTAACCCGCATCTCCGACAAAAATTTTGCCTGAAAGATATGTCCCGGGACATAAAATTGCGCATTCGCAGTACCAGACCTCGCCAAGCTGCGTCTTAACGCCGGAAACCTTCTTTCCGGAGGGCGTCGACTCAAAGATAATGTCGGTTATCTCGGCCTGGATAAGCCGGAGATTCGGCGTCTGCTCAATGGTCTGCTTCATTACCTGATAGTAGCGCTGGCGGTCGGCCTGAATCCGCTTTGAGTGAACGGCTGCCCCCTTGCCGAGATTGAGGGTTCTCGACTGGATGGTTACCTTGTCGGCCGCACGCCCCATCTCGCCGCCCAACGCGTCGATTTCATAGACAAGATGCCCCTTGCCGGTGCCGCCGATTGAAGGATTGCAGGGCATGTTGGCAAGCGAATCAAGAGAGAGGGTAAAAAGTACGGTATCAACGCCGAGTCTGGCGCAGGCGAGCGCGGCCTCAATACCTGCATGGCCCGCGCCGACCACGGCAACCTGGGTTCTGTTGTGCATTCTTATCGCCACCCTAGAAATCGGGGGATCCTTTCAAAAAGCATTGATAAACAAGGAAATTCTACTCACAGTAGAGTTAAAATTACCCGGGAAATCAGATTACTCAAACATCGAAAGATACTTTTCCTGCTCGGGAGAGAGCCTGTCAATGTTCACTCCGAGCGAAGCGAGCTTTAGCCAGGCGACTTCTTTATCTATTTCCCCGGGGACCGGGTAGAGCCGGGGCTCAAGAGTGCCCTCGTTTTTGACGAGGTATTCAAGGCACTTGGCCTGAAGCGAAAATGACATGTCCATAATCTCGGCCGGGTGACCGTTTCCTGCGGCAAGATTGACCAGCCGGCCTTCGGCGAGCAGGTTGAGTGTCCTGCCGTCGGGCAGCTTGTAGCCGACGATACTGGGCTTTCGTTCTTGAATTTCAACCGCCATGTCGGCCAGCGCGCCTTTGTCAATTTCAACGTCAAAATGACCGCTGTTGGCAAGCAGCACGCCATCCTTCATGACCATAAAATGTTTGCGTCGTATGACGTCTCGGCAGCCTGTGAGCGTGACGAAGAGGTCTCCGAGCGGAGCCGCTTCTTCCATAGGCATCACGCGGAAGCCGTCCATTATTGCCTCAAGCGCGCGCACCGGGTTTATCTCGGTGACAATTACATTTGCCCCCATGCCCCGGGCCCGCAGGGCAAAGCCCTTCCCGCACCAGCCATATCCGGCAATAACCACGGTTTTGCCGGCAATTATCAAATTTGTGGTGTTCATTATGGCGTCAATTGTAGACTGGCCGGTCCCGTAGCGGTTGTCAAAGAGGTACTTGCACTCGGCGTCGTTGACATTTATCATGGGATAGTCAAGCTGCCCGGCGCCCTCACGCTCGCGCAGCCGGCGGATTCCGGTGGTGGTCTCCTCACAGCCGCCGATGAGGTTTTTTCCATACTCCCGGCACTCGCCGTGCAAAAGCGAGATAAGGTCACCTCCGTCGTCGATTATCAGGTGCGGCCGGCAGGCAAGCGTCGCCTTGAGGTGTTCGGTATATTCGGTTTGTGTGACGCCGCGCCTGGCGTGCACTGCAATTCCTGCCTGAGTCAGCGCGGCGGCGACGTCGTCCTGTGTCGAGAGTGGGTTGCAGCCGGTCGCATACACTTCGGCGCCCCCGGCGCGCAGGGTCTCGGCAAGGCATGCGGTCTTGGCTTCAAGGTGGATTGAGATGGCAATTCGCTTGCCCAGAAAGGGCTTTGATGCCTCGAACTTCGCGCGTATGCCCGAGAGGACCGGCATGTACGAGGCCACCCAGTTTATTTTGTCGCGGCCCGACGGGGCGAGGGTGATGTCTTTTATATCGCTCATGGGCTTTGTCCTTTCGTGGTGGTATGGTGCAAGGATTAAACCGGCAAAAGATACCGCGTATGTATCGGTGCCGCTGTTCTTCCTGTAGGCGCTGGGCGTCTGTTTCATGTGCTTGATAAAGGCGCGGTTGAAGGTGCGCAGGGTGCCGAAGCCGACCAGCTCGCTGATTTCGGTAATGCTCTTGTCGGTCTGGCGAAGGTAGCGGCAGGCCTGCGAGACGCGCAGTGAATTGATGTAGTCGTTGAACCTGATGTTCAGCCTGTCGCCGAAAAGATGAGAGATATAACACCTGTTGATGTGCAGCTTATCCTCGAGCACGGAAAGCGAGAGCGGGCTGGTGTAATTTTTAGAGCAATAATCGATCACCGCCTTCAGCGCCTGAGTCTCGCCCGAGCGGAGCTTGGTCAGTGGTATCCGGCGCAAGAGCTCGCCGAAAAAGGCCAGCAGGTATCCGCGCAGGATTATGTCCCGGTGCCTGCTGTCGCTCTCGTTGCAGACCCCGGCCAGTTTGTAGAGCAACCCGACCAGATCGGGGTAACGGTCGGCATTTTTTAATAGATTGGTCCCGGGGAGGCTTGAGCCGATAAGCGAGTCAATCTCGGGGATGATATCCGGGCCGACGATAAACAGCATGTATTTTTCGGGTTCGGTGGTGACAAACCGGTGAACCTGATTGGGGAAGGCGATGAATATGTCGCCCGGGCAGATCTGATATGCTGCCGAGTCGGCATACCCGGTCGAGTGCCCCTCAATCATGTAGACAAATTCGATATGGTGATGCAGATGAGGGTGACAGCCGAGCTTGACGCTGTAATTTTTGTCTGTACGGTAATAAAAATCTGTTTTTCGCTTTTCATACAGCGGTCCCATCGCGTCCTCCGATTGTCCTGTGCTCATGTATTATCGTCGCGATTGGCAAGCGCGGTATTTGGCTGGCCACTGTTTTTGCGCGCGCGGCGCCTGCGGATTTTGTGATAGAGCCGGTAGAAAAGCGCCAGAAGCAGCAGAAGAACAAAGAATACAAGCAGGAATAGGACTACTATCCAGAGAATTGAAGCGGCGGTGCTCCGGCTGCTGGCGGCGCTGATTGAGGAGATCATAAGCTCATACGGCGCCTCTTTGTCGGCCGGGTTTATCCAGAGCGAGAGATTTATGTCCTCCCGGTCAATCGCTTTGGCAAACTCCGAGATATCAAAGTAGACAGTCTGGTTCCCCGGCAGATAAGCACCGGTCGCTTCATATGTTATGCGCCGGTCCTTGCTGTTTTGCGAGAGCCGCAGGGTAAGCTTACCCTCGCCGGTGCTCTGAGGGATGTCAACCGCAAGATACCCGGCGTCCGACAAAAGCAGGCTGCTGACGCCTACCCGGATAATGCCGGCGTCGCCAATACCCAGTATCCGCAGCATCGGCCTGCTGTTTACCTGTTGAAGGTCGATGCCGGCGCCGGTTGATACCGGCTCAAAGCCCGAAAGTTCGCCCTGTGTGAAGTCGAAAATTGTCGAGAGCTTAAACTTTTTGGTGTCAACAGCAGTAGCACTCTCTCCGCTGAATCTGCTTTTTACCTTGACTGCCTCCGAGAGGTTGCCGTACATGTAGCTAAACTCGCTGCCTGCCGGCGCCGCCGCGGCGACAACCGGGTCGTCGTCCTTTGTGTCAATTAAGGTAAATACCTCCCATGCCGGCTTTTTTGTGCCGTTCTCTGCGGCAAGTCCGCGGTTATCTTCGCCGCTGTCATAGAGCGGGGAGTAAATAAGGGCATCGATGTCGCTGTCGGCGGCGGCCTTGTAGTAGGCATAGGCGTATGAGGCCGCCTGATTGTCGAGCGAGGGGGTGTCGGCCGGGTCTCCGCTCACCCCGAAGGTGCATATGACACTGCGCCGCCCGCCTGCAAAGGTGTAGTTCTTTGAGAGGGCATAGGTCAGGACATTTATGTTTGCCGGGGAAAGATACTGCGAGGAGGCACCGGTTGCCAAGGCGTCGTCCCAGATGCTGCTGTCGGCCGGGTCAAGGGCCTCTGCCGAGACCGCGACCCCCCAGTTGTAGTCTCCCGAGGCGGTGTTTGTTGCATTGAAGCTTGCCAGAAAGGCGTTTGAGCTCATGCCGCCCGGCGAGTCGGCCGGGGTGTTCCAGTTGCTGCCAAGCGAAATATAGACCCGCCCATGGGCATAATTCGACACGAGAGCAATTCTGGCAAGCCTGACCAGCCGCGCATATGCGGCGACATATTCTTGCGGGTCGACGCCCCCGCCGGCGGCGTTTGAGACCGACCAGTCATTGACGTCATGACCGACAATAAAGGCGCCGCAAAAGCCGTATGACCGGTCAGAACGGGTGTAGCGCTTTGCCAGAAACTCGAAAAGCGCCGCCATGTTGCCGGCACAGTCTTCATTATTTATATTTATGGCATAATGACGGGCTCCTTCCGGGGCGTCGGCAAACCCGAGGCAGCTAAGCTTGTCCGCAAGTATTGCGGGATGAGTGCTCAGCGTGAAGCGGAGGTAGACAATCACGGATTCGGCCGAGAGGATCCTGATCTTCCGGTCTAGCGCCCTGAGCGCGTCGGTACTGAAATGATAGGTGATTCCGTTGAAGACATAATCGGTGGTATTGAGCGCCGGGTCGGCAGGGCTCGGGATGGCGATAAAATCCTCGATTGCAACATCAAGCACGGCATGCGAGGCGCCGAGGGTGAGTATGTCGGCTACCGAGCCGGCCGCAAGCCCTTTTATCGACATCGCCTCGGGGTAAGTCTCAGCGCCCGGGGCGAGCACCTCGGGGTTGAGAACCGGGACCGGTACGCCTAAAGGGGTATAGCTGCCGTCGTCGCCTTTTGTCGCCAGCACATATGAGCAGTACAGCCGGGTGAGCGAGCCTTCGACAAGCGGCGCCGACCAGGTGCTCTTGGTCGAAGCCCTGAAGGAGTAAACCGGCTCAAGCCCGGATAGCGAGTCGGCACCGGCTCCTGCGGGTATCTCGAACAGGTATACCGTGGTCCGGGAGTTGTTATCGACAAACCCGGAGCTGAGGGTCGAGCGGACCGTCAGCTTTGTCCCCCGGCTGTTCAGTGTGACCGAGCGCACTCCGTCGGCCTGCGTTACCTCGGTGAGGCTTATAGTTCCCGTCTGTGCCGGCTTGCCGGCAGAGCTGCAGGAGGCAAGCAAAAGAAGGCAGAGCAGCAAAAGGGTTATTACTGCAAAGGTTTTCCGGAGCCTGTGCTTCATATCTACCCCCATGCCGCCAGAGGCGGCTATAATATAAAAATCCGAGCGCGAAGGACGGCGCTAAACATAATAGCGCGGCACGCGGGAGCTGATAAGGCAGAGCGACTCATAGCCAATAGTCCCGGCGCGGTGCGAGAGTTCCTCAAGGTCGCCGGGCTCCTCGCCGAAAAGCACGGCGGTGTCTCCAATTGTGCAGGGAGTGCCGGTGATATCGGCGGTCAGCTGGTCCATGCATACCCGCCCGACGACAGTTGCGGGATATGCAATATTGTCATGGTATATTTTTATAGTGCCGCCGGTATAAGCCCTCACAAAACCGTCGGCATAGCCTGTTGGGATGACCGCGATTTTCCTCGGCATATCCGACGAAAAGCAGCCCCCGTAGCCCACAGTTGCCCCGGGGGGCAGGTCGTAGACATGCGAGACGACAGAGCGGAGCTTCATTACCGGCAGAAGCCCGGGGAAGCCGACCTCGTCCGACGGGAAAAGGCCGTAGAGCATTATGCCGAGCCTCACCATTTCCAGCTTGTACTCAGGGTAGCGCAGGGCGGCGGCGCTATTGCAGACATGCCGGTGCGGGATAACAATCCCACGTGCACGGAGCAGCGAGTCAACCGCCATAAAGCGGCGAAACTGGAGAGCGGTAAATTCTTCGCCGCTCATGCCCGCCGGCGGGTTTTCCCGGCAGGTCCCCTCATCTGCCCTTGCAAAATGCGTGAACATCCCCTCAAGGCGCAGGTGCGGGGAGGCGGCAAGCTCTGCCGCGACATCTGCCGCAGCCTCAATTGCGGCATCCGACTGTGCCGGCAGTCCGAGCCGGTTCATGCCGGTATCAAGCTTCAGATGCACCCGCAGCACGACCCCGGCGGCCCTGGCGGTCCCGGTCAGCCTTCTCATGTGTTCTTCAGATATAACCGCCTGTATGATATTATTTTCTGCCAGATCCGTCACATGTTCGGGGTCGGTATAACCTAAAATCAGAATGTCGGGACCCGGACCGAGCAGACGCCGCAGGGCAGTTGCCTCGTCAAGACAGGCCACCGCAAAGAAATCACAGCCGACCTCCGTCAGCGCACGCGACACCGCTCCGGCACCGTGCCCGTAGGCGTCGGCCTTGACCACGCAGACAGGCTTGACATCCGGAGTGGTGCGGCGGATAGCTTGCATCAGCAGGTTATAATTATGGATCAGCGCCCCGAGGCTGATTTCGGCAACAGTTTCGTGTCTTGTCTGGCGGGGGAGAGATGAGTAAAGTCTGTATGCCATTTGTTGCCTTTCATCGGGTTAAAGTCATGGTTCGTCAACCGATGACAATATTTGTCCACAATATTATATCATATGCCGCTCCGGATTGCAATATTTTAATCGCTTCCAACATAAGATGTAAATGCTTCTGAGCGTTAAGTATCGGTTTGAGGGCGATATGAAAAGACTGCTGACAGTTCTTTTTCTTATACTGCTGCTCTCGGGCTGCATGGCAGACGACGGCAGGTATCTTGAATATTCTCGCGGCGGCTTTTCGGCGACGGTCGAGGGCAGGGCAGGGGAGTTTGATTTCACCGCCGAGGTTAAGGCCGGACCTCCCGCGAGTAACGAGAATGATAATCACCCGCCGCGCGACATAGAACTGACATTTTTGAGCCCCGCGACGCTTTCGGGGATAAGAATCGCGCGCCGTGACGGCCGGGTAAGCGTATATTCGGGCGAACTTTCTGCCAATGGCAGTTACGCTGCCGGCTGGTTGGCGGCCGCCGAGCTCCTCATACCCGAGGGCAGCGTGACCGGAGCCAGGCGCGTCACCGAAGACGGCGTGAAAATGACAAGGCTTGAGATGAGGCTGCGTGATTCGAGACTTCTGACAATCTGGCTCGACCGCTCGGGGTATCCGCTGCGGGTAGTATCGGATTCGGGCGGGTTTGAAACAGACCTTCGAATCAGGGCATTTACCCCCGAACAATGAGCGGCACGGGCGTAAAAAATCATAAGGGAAGGTCTCACCCGAGATCTTCCCTTATGATTTTTGTTTGTTGCGGCCTGCCGGATATGCTCAGACCTTCTTTTTCGGCAGCAGCGCGACAACCACAATGACTATAATCACAATAATGATTATCGCGATTATAATCGCCCACATTGTGTTGTCGTCCCGTTCGTCGTCGTTGCCGCCGGGGGCGGTTGTGGTCCCGCCTGCGGCGGTGGTCGTCCCGCCGGCGGTGGTTGTGGTATCTTCGTCGGTTGTGGTCTCTTCGGCAGTCGTTGTATCACCGCCTGTCGTGGTGTCGTCGCCGGTTGCCGCTGCACAGGGCAACAGAGTGTTACTGAGCGACAACAGAACCAGCACTGCCAGCAGCGCTATTATGGCTGTTTTTTTCACGGTGCAATTCCTCCAGTGGATTTTTGAGTATTTCTCGGGGTGAGGCGCGGCAGAATTCCTGCTTGGAATAATACCGTGCGGTATGAAGAATCGTGTGGCACACAGAACTTATTATTGCCATGCGCAAAAGATATTATGTAAACCCGAATAAAAACAAGGAAAATCAAAGAATCGGCCGCGCCGCTTGATGCGCAGCCGATAAAAGACGAAAAAAAGCGCCTCGCTCCAAAAAAAGTATTGACAAGCCGGACCTGCGGTGATATAATAACTCTTACCTCTGCGCGCAGAGTTCTTTTGTTGCGCAAAACCTACCGGGCGCCAAGGTAGGGGGCGTAGCGCCGCGCTGAGGGAGGTACACCGACCGCTGCTGGCGGTCAAATTCAAAGTATCGGAGGTGCCGAAAAAATGGCTAATGAAGCGCGTGTCAAAATTACGCTTGCCTGCTCCGAATGCAAGCAGCGCAATTATGACACAACAAAGAACAAGAAGAAGAACCCTGACCGGCTTGAGGGGAGGAAGTACTGCAAGTTCTGCCGCAAGCACACGCTTCACAGAGAGACGAAGTAGGACGGTGATTGAAATGATGAAAAGAAAAAGCCTTCCTATTTTGCTCGTCGTACTGCTGCTGGGGCTTGTGCTGTCGGTTACCGTGCTGACCGTTTCGGCTGAAGCAGGCGACACGCAGCCGGCCGACAATCAGGCAGAAGAAACCGTCGGGGAAACCGACGGAGCCGAGACCACGGACACAGACGCCGAAACCGAGGCCGGCGACGAGACTGAGACCGGCAAGGAAGAGGAGACCACAACCGTAGCCGGCGAGGACGAGGGCGAAGAAGAAAAGAAGGGTCTCGGGCTTGGCTTCTGGATCAGCATGGGCGTGCTCGGGGTTCTGATTATTATTGCGGTAGTCCTCGGAATCAAAAAGAGAGAGAGCCTTGCAAGATGGTTGCGCAGCTACAAGAGCGAGCTGAAAAAAATTGTCTGGATGACCTGGAAGGATGTTCGTAAGAGTACCTTGGTAGTCATCGTGGTGGTTGTTGCCATTGGAGTGCTGATAGGGCTGCTTGACTACCTGTTCTCACGGGGAATCATCGAGCTGGGCAATTTAGTGCGGCTATGAGCGACATAAATGAAATGAATGTCGGCCCGAGATGGTATGTGGCGCACACCTATTCGGGGTACGAAAACAGGGTCAAGGCCAATCTCGAGAGGATAATCCAAAACCGCAATCTGCAGCACCTGATCTTCGACATCCGCGTTCCGGTCAAGAAGGTAATCGAAAAAAACGGAGACGTCGAAAAAGAAGTCGAGACAAAGATATTCCCGGGATACGTCCTTATCAAGATGATAATGAACGACGAGAGTTGGCACGCGGTGCGCAACATATCTGGCGTCACCGGTTTTGTCGGCCCGGGTTCACGCCCCACTCCGCTGACCGAAGAGGAGGTTGAGGCGCTTAATATCGAGGAAAAGAAAATACAGCTTTCCTACAAGGTCGGCGACAACGTAAAGATCTGCAGCGGATTGTTCGAGGGATACAACGGAGTCGTGCAGAGGATATCAGATGACCTCAAAACCGTCACGGTGCTCATCAAAAGAGGGCGCCGCGACATGCCTGTCGAGCTCGACACCAGTGCGGTGAAGGCCGACACCAACTGACGGGGTACTGTCGCATAAAGTGGGAGGGAGAAAATTCTTTGATTCTCCCGCCGGAAACCACGAACGGAGGATTAAAACAATATGGCAAAGAAAGTAATTGGGTATATCAAGTTACAGCTTCCCGCCGGCAAAGCCACGCCTCAGCCCCCGGTAGGGCCGGCGCTCGGCCAGTACGGCGTTGCAATACCCGCTTTTACCAAGGAATTCAACGAGCGGACAAAGAACGACATCGGGCTGGTTATCCCGGTGGTAATCACGGTGTATGCCGACCGTTCGTTCACTTTTATTACCAAAACCCCACCTGCTGCTGTCCTGATTAAGAAGGCCTGCGGGATTGAGTCCGGCTCGGCCAAGCCGAACAAGGACAAGGTGGCCAAGATAACCAAAGAGCAGATAAGAAAAATCGCAGAGACCAAAATGCCCGACCTCAATGCCGCCTCTATTGAGGCTGCCATGAGAATGGTAGCAGGTACCGCCCGCAGCATGGGCGTTGAAGTTGTCGACTGAGGAGGGCTGGGACATGGCTAAGTACGGTAAGAAATATATTGAAAGCGCAAAGCTTATCGACAAAACAAAGCTTTACGACCCGCAGGAGGCCTTTGAGCTGGTCTGCAAGACCGCAAAGGCAAAGTTTGACGAGACCATAGAGGTGCATATCCGGCTGGGCGTCGACTCGCGACATGCAGACCAGCAGGTAAGGGGCGCTGTGGTGCTCCCCAACGGAACCGGCAAGAATGTCCGGGTGCTGGTGTTTGCCAAGGGCGAAAAGGCCGAACAGGCAAAAGAAGCCGGTGCCGACTATGTCGGCGAGGCCGATTTGGTTGAGAAGATTACAAAGGAAAACTGGTTTGACTTCGACGTCGTCATCGCAAGCCCGGATATGATGGGTATGGTCGGCCGGCTCGGACGTCTGCTCGGCCCGAAAGGGCTCATGCCCAACCCCAAGGCCGGCACCGTCACGCCTGATGTCGCCCGTGCGGTCAAAGAGGCAAAAGCCGGAAAAATTGAGTACAGGCTGGACAAAACCAACATTATCCACTGCCCGATAGGCAAGGTTTCATTCGGGACAGAGAAGCTCAGGGAAAACTTTGAAACCCTGCTCGGCGCGGTTATCAAGTCAAAGCCTGCCGCCGCGAAGGGGCAGTATATCAAGAGCTGTGTGATTGCCAGCACAATGGGGCCGGGGATAAAGATTAATCATTCCAAGATCAGCTAAGTTTACGAATAAAGAGATTGAGGCTGCCGCAAACCGTAAATTTGCGGCAGCCTTGCTGTTTTATCATTGTTTTTATGTTCATTTTTTTGCCACCGCGCGCTATAGCGAGCAGACCAACAGTTCTATCGGGGTATATCCTGTCGGCGACAGCTTGAGCGATGCGTCGGCCTCGGCGCAGAGACCGAGTATGCGGGATATTTTGTCTGTCGTGGTGCCCGCCACCGCCCTGCAGTATAGTTTTGCGCGGTATTCATGGATATTCAATTCTCTGGCAATGTCAACTGCTCCGAGCCCTTCGTCGGCCAGCACACGCACGGTTAAGAGGTCGCAGAAAACGCGGGAGACCTCGGCCATGATTATAACCGGCTCAATCCTCTGCTGCTTCATGAGCATAAGAACCGAAAGCGCCCTCGGCCGGTCGCCGGCCATGAGCGCGTTTGCAAAGGCAAAGGCATCATAATCGCTGTCGGGGACCGCAACCTCGTATATGTCGCCCTCCTGCACCTCATCCCGTCCCTTTGAGAGGGCGTAGAAGCTCACCTTGTCAATCTCGCCGGCAAGGATGTACATGTTCCTGCCGCAGTAATCTATTATTTTCCGGCAGATTTCAGGTGTCGCTTTTACCCCGTTATGCAGAAAATGCCTGCCGGCCCAGCTTACGAGCTTTGCCGGCGGGCATTTATCAAACTTCACCAGTGTAAGATACTTGCCGAGCTTTGCCAGAGCTTGAGAGGGGCGGGCGGGCAGCCTCCCCTCTTCAATTCCTCCTGCGGCGACGTTTATCAGAATAGTGTTGTAGTCATATTCGCCAAGCGTTGCGAGCACATTGCACAGCGCCCCCAGCTCCTCGGCCCGCATTGAGCAAAAATCAAGCCCCGAGAGTTCAATCAGTTTCCGCTCGCCGAACATGGGCAGCGGCAAGAGGAGCTTTTTCAGTTTTTCGGGCGAGTATTCGTCTGCATAAAGGCGGACATGGTTGAGCCCGGCCATCTCACCCTCGCCGCAAATCCGCCGGCGCAGCATCCTTGCGGCATGGGCCTTGAGGTAATCTTCTTCGCCGAAAAAGAGGTATCCCGGCGCGGGGTTTTTCTTTAGCTGCCGCTCGAATTCGGCATCCTTAATTATCGTCACGGCCGGCCCCTCCCGAAGATTTTCCCGCTGGACTATTTCCCGTTATCCGGGTTGTCCTGCTTTTTTGCCGCAGCCTTCCTGCCCGCGTTAATTCCCTTCTCGTCAAGATACAAAACTACCTTGCGGTTGTTTTCAGAGCCTATAGAGTTTGTCGATACCCCCTCAATGAGCTGTACCTCGGAGTGGATAATCCTCCGCTCATATGGATTCATCGGCTCGAGCATCACGCTTTTTTTGTATTTCTGGACCCTCTCGGCCATGCGGCGGGCAAGCGCGCGGAGCGCCTCCTCGCGCTTGGCGCGGTAGCCCTCGACATCAAGTATAATCCTTACATGCCCGTGTTTTTCTCGGGCGCCCTTCCTGTTTGCGGTGAGGCTTGCAAGATACTGAAGGGCGTCAAGCGTCTCTCCGTGGTGGCCTATCAGCACCCCTGCTCCGCTGCCCTCGATATTTATCCACAGATTGCCTTCTCCTTTGTCCTCGAGCCGGGATTTGGCGTCAATTCCTATGTCGGCAATGACTTTCTCGACAAATTCAAGGGCAATTTCGGCACCGCCGACCGTATAGGTCGCGCTGATTTTGGCCGGGGTGGCCCCTATTCCGAACAGCCCGCGCCGAGGCTCCTCAAGAACCGTATAACTTATCTTATCGGCCGAAGGAGCTCCCAGCTCCTTCACGGCGGCCTCCACAGCTTCCTCCACAGTTTTTCCGATTGTGATAACTTCCCTTTTCACAGAAATATCCTCCACGCCGCCAGAGGCGGCAAACTAAATTATTGTGTCGGCATCCCGACGGCATCATTTCCCCTTCTGCTTTTTCTTTCCGGGCTTA
Organism: Eubacteriales bacterium; assembly: GCA_050946195.1. GTDB lineage: Bacteria > Bacillota > Clostridia > Oscillospirales > CAG-272 > UMGS1002. The sequence continues at coordinate 11,207 of JBMNUI010000022.1, read as the reverse complement.
TCGGGATTTTTCGGTGCATTGTCGGCGGGCGGGTTATTCACGCGACTCTCCTGCTCTTCTGTATCAGGCTTTTCGGCTTCTTCCTGTGCCGGGGGTTCGGATTTCCCGGACTCTCCTGCGGCCTTGCCGGACTTCTTTTTTCCTTTCAGGATATCAAAAAGCGAGAGCATGGGGCGGTCGTCCTCGTTTTTCATCCCCGCAGGTCTTTTCTTTGCTGTCTGCTGTTCGGCCATCTCCCTCTCATATGCCTCAAGCCGGGCTTTGCGCTCGAGCGCTCTGGCACGGGTGTCCTCAAAATCCTCATCGTCGATATGGTGCAGCGACCGTACCGGTCTGCCTGAAGGACCGGGTCTGCCAGGTCTTGTAGTCTTACCTTTGAGTATCTCGCGCTCGGCGGCCTTATAGTCCTCCTCGGTGAACACCGGCAGGGGCATAACCTTGGCCAGCACCAATCGGCTTGCCGTGCTGAGCAGGTTCTTTACCATCCAGTAAAATCCCAGCGAGGCGGGAACAATAAAGCAGATATAAGCGCTGAAGGCCGGCATCCCGATGTCCATGATATTGTTCGAGCAGCCGGCGGCCTGGTCGTTTTCGGCGGGCTGTGGGGTAAGCTTTCTGGTCAGCTTCATACTCATGAAGGAGACAAGAAAGGTCAGGACCGGGATGACAAGCAGCCAGTCGGGGGGTGTTATATCGGGCACAAGTCCGAAGTTGAGGCCGAAGAAATTAAAATTCGGCAATTGTGCACCGGCAACCGCCTCGGCAACCTCGGCACTGTTTGAAAAATACTGAAATTTGCTGAGCTTTTCGATAAAATCGGGATTATCCTTTATCAGCGAAGCTATCTGAATGGTTCCGCGCGACGTGGTCAGTCCGGCGCCGAGTCCTCCGGCCGCGGTTGAGGTGTTGACAAATGTGGTCAGCGCCTGGGAAACCCCGGCAGAGAGCTTCATGACATATACTATGGGGTTGACAACGACATAGTAAAGTATGAAAATAATCGGCAGTTGGATAAACATAGGCAGGCAGCCCGAGGCGGAATTGTACCCTTCTTTCTGATACATCTCCTGTATCTCGAGCACCATCTTGTTTTTGGTGACCTTATCCTCGCGCCCGGCATATTTTTTGCGAATAGCCGCCTCTTTGGGCTTGAGCGAGGCGAACTTGATTGAGTTTTTCTGCTGCTTTATTGTCAGCGGCAGCATTAAAACCTCAATCATCAGTGCAAACACAGCCAGCCCTATGATATAGTTGCCGCCGCCCAGCACTTGGGTGAGCCAGTTGAGCATGCTCCCGGCGGCAAGCTGGATAGCCGCAAAAAAGCCGCTCGGCTTTTCCATGCTGACCTCGGTTTTCATTATCTCGACAAGCGCCTCTATATCCGCGAGTGTCAGCGCGTCATAATCAATATCAACCGGCGTGCTCTGTGCCGTGTTTACCTTTTTTATAGCATCGACTGCCGCCGACAGGTCGCCTGAAAGATAAGCGGCAGTTAGTATGTCGCGCGGTGTTCTGGTATCCTCCGCCTTTGGATCGGTCTTTGCGGCCGCGATGAGGTCGCCTAAGCTCTTGAGCTCTCCGGGGCTAAGCGTCACCTCTGCCGCATCGGTTGTATCGGCCGTCTCACCGGCCGCTGCCGGCGTCACAAGAAAACTGCAAAAAAGAAAGGCGGCCAGCAGCGCTAAGACAAACCTGTGATGTGATCTTTTTACTTTTGGCATTGTTTTTTCTCCCGTCCGGCACATGACCCGGATTCTACCGGGGCCGAAGCCCGGGTCCTCTGTTTTTATTTGGAGCCATGTCATTGCAAATATCGTCTGCCTCAGTTATTCATTCCTTTTTTGCGGCGCACCGGGACCGGGTCATACCCGCCGGCGCAGAAGGGATTGCACCTGATTATTCTCCAGATTGTCAGCCCCAGCCCCGCAAAGAAGCCCCATTCTGAAAACGCCTCTATGGCGTAGCTTGAACATGTCGGCGTGAACCGACAGGTCGGATAGCGTTTGAGGGGAGACAGATATTTTTGGTAAAGACGTATCAACCATATAAAAAAATGTTTCATGTCTTATCCGGCACTGATGAGTCCGAGTTTGTCGAAGGCAATCTTCAACTCATGATAGATATCGGTGCTTTTTTTGCCGATAGCGGCTGTCTTTGTGCTTATTACTATTATATAACCGGTTTTGAGATTGCCCTCTCTTTCAACAGCGCGAAATCCTTCCCTGAGAATCCGGCGCAGGCGGCTGCGGACAACCGCGCCCCCGAGCTTTTTTGAAACGGTAATTCCGAGCCGGTTTATATATTCCTTCCGGGGATTTGCCTTCATCAGCCGATGTGCCGCGCGGTCGCGCAAAACATAAACCGAGGTATATCTGCCGAAGTATTTCTGCCCGCCGGCATATGCCTTGCTGAAAAGATGATTTTCCTTGAGCGATATGTGTTTCATTCCAGAACATCCCTCCGCGGGCCGGTGATGCGAGGCGGGGTGGGAAAGTCATCCGGGCAGCCTCTCTCTGTTTGTACCGGTTTTGCGGCCAAAACCCCATATTCTAAAAACCCCGATGCCAAAAAACACTGCAGCGTTCCCCGGCAATCGGTGGCTTTATTTATCAATAGGTTAGTCTTTCTCTGCCCTTTGCGCGTCTTCTCTTGAGGACTTTTCTGCCGTCAGCCGTTCTCATTCTTTTTCTGAAGCCATGCTCTTTTTTTCTCTGGCGCTTTTTGGGCTGGTAGGTCCTGAGCAATTTTATGCACCCCTTTCAATTGATGGAAGCGATAATATCTGGTTGATTTAACGCCTTTACACAATGACATCTTATATTATCGCATAAACGGCACCATTTGTCAAGGGATTTGCGAAATTTAGAACTGCCGGGCGGCTCGGTGTGCGGATATTGACAGTATCCCTGTAGAATGATAAAATATGTCTTGTCGGCAGCTGTCCGGTTGTCGGCCTTGTGAGCGAAAGTTTCAAAAAGCACCCCCGGTATTATCCTGCGCAAAACCGCGCGTTTATGCACATTCAGTACGGCCCATCTTTTCCTTTGGTTGAAGGGTTCTTGTAGGATATCCGGAAGCTTTGACATAAACCATCTTTTTGCTTACTTCCAATGTATTTTTAGTAAAAAGGGGGGCGGGGGATCTTTAAAGGTGCTCCGGGAAAAGCCATGAACATAACCGACACTATTGCGGCGGTATCGACGCCTCGGGGCAAGGGCGGAATTGCTCTCATCCGCATATCCGGCCACAACGCGGTTGAGATTGCCGCGAAGGTCTTCAAGCCGAAGAGCGGCAGGTCGCTTTGTGAAATTGCGCCAAGGCAGGCGGTGTACGGTGACATATATATAAAGGAGCCCGACGGCTCGCAGCGCCGTGCCGACGATGGCATAGCGGTGGTTTTCCGTGCCCCCACTTCATATACGGGAGAGGATACGGTTGAGATCACCTGCCACGGCGGAGTGTTGATCACTCAGACGGTGCTTGAGGCGGTACTCTGTGCCGGAGCGAGGGCAGCCGGGCCGGGGGAGTTCACCCGCCGCGCCTTTGTCGCCGGGAGGCTCGGGCTGTCTGAGGCCGAGGCACTCGGCCTTTTGCTTGACGCAAAAACCCACGGGCAAATACTCCTTGCGCGCTCGGGCATGGACGGAGCGCTCTCCTCGGAGGTACGGCAGATGTATGAGGAACTGCGCCGGCTGGTTGCAAATTTATTTGCCCGCATTGACTTTCCGGACGAGGACCTGTCGGGTATCAGCCGGCAGGAGCTCTGCGACCGGGTGAGCGCCATAAATGACGACCTGCACAGGCTTGCGGCGACCTACCGGACCGGAAAGGCAATCTCGGAGGGTGTGCGGACGGTAATCTGCGGGCGGACCAACAGCGGCAAAAGCTCGCTTTACAACAGGATTTTAGGCTATGAGGCCGCCATTGTCACCGATATTGCCGGTACAACAAGGGATGTGCTTGAGAATACGGTTTCCTTCGGCGGGGTGACTCTGCACCTGCTCGACACCGCAGGGCTGAGGGAGAGCCATGACAAGGTTGAGCTTATAGGAATTGAGCGCGCCCGCCGGGAGACAGAGCGCGCCGAGCTGGTGCTTGCGGTCTTTGATGTGTCGCGCCCGGCTGACGATGAGGACTACCGTTTTGCAGAGTATCTTGCCTCGCTCACCGCGCCGGTTGTCGCGGTGCTCAATAAAACCGACCTGCCGGAGGTCCCGGGCGCCCTGACCGAAATCAAATGCGCGGCGACAGTGCGGGTCTCGGCGCTCACCGGTGAAGGAATAGACGAGCTTGCCGGGGTTGTGAGAAATCTTTTTATCGACGGGAGCATCGACATCTCGCAGGATGCGGTTGTTGCCAGCGCCCGGCAGTATGCTGCCCTCAACCGGGCAAGAGAGTATGTCGGGCAGTCGCTGTCGGCACTGCTCGCCGGGCTGCCGGAGGATATCTGCTGTTCCGACCTTGAGCTTGCGATGGGGGCGCTCGCAGAAATTGACCGGCGCGAGGTCACCTCGGATGTCGTGGATGAGATTTTCGCAAACTTCTGCGTGGGCAAATAACAATGACAAGCGCGGGATGTAAGGCCCGCGCTGCTTTATTTGATATAGGTTTGAAGTTTTTTGAGGACGCTCAAGGAACTTTTTTACAAAAAGTTCCTTGAGCGGGGGCTCGGGGGAGCTTGGTTTGAAGCTCCCCCGGGTTGTTGTTTATTCATTATCCTCGGGCTTCTTCCTGAAGCCGAAGAGATAGATGCAGAGCCCGCCGCCCAGCACCACTATCACGGCCACCGCGGTAATCCACGCCCAGGTGTAATCTGTCTCAAGGTCGACCACCACAAAGGTCGATAGGCTGTCGACAGTCACTGTCAGGTAACCGTCCTTCCTGACCGTAAACAGGTACTCGACCTTGCCCGAATCCTTGACGTGGGCCAGCGATATGAGCTCGTATTTTTCGAAGGTGTCGGGGATTCGTATGGTAATCCGGCCGTCGGGCTGGTCAACCGAATTCTCCTTCACCAGCGAAATGTCATATGCCGCAATCACCTTTGCGTCGAGCTTCTTTGAGAGCTCCTTCTTGTCGAGCAGCTTGACCACGAACCTGTAGTCGGGGTCGAGCCCTTTCTCTGAGGTTACGGTTATCCCGTAGGTGTTGCCGGAGGTCTGAATCTCGGTCTGAAGTATTGTGTAGGTTCCGTTTATGAAGGTATATTCGTAGTTGTCGCTGCCAAGCGTACCGGTTATTTGGTACCTGCCCGGAGTGTTGCCCGGCTGGCGCGAGATGGTAAGATACTTTTCGTCCTGATTTACGAATTCCCCCTCGACAACCTCCCAGGTGAGTTCGGCATTGCCGTCGGTCGCCGTTACATCATTGATTTTTACTTTAATCGGGGCTTTTGCGACGGTCAGCTTGCCCGGAACATAGGTAATATCGTAGTTAATTGAGCTCAGGCCGCCCGGAGTTATTGAGTAGTTTCCGACGTCGCCGTACTTTTCGTAGTCAAAGGTGTAGGTCAACACACCCGACAATACGGTACTGCTCTCGCCGTTGACAAAGCCTTCGTAGACCACGCCGTTGCCGTCAGGCTCCTCGCCGTATGTGATGGTGTGATCTTTTGCGGTTATCCTAAGCGGGACTTTTATAATAGTGAAGCTGACTTCTTTGTTGACCAGCTCATAGTTGATGTCGTAGAATCCTTCGACCTTGGCGGTATAAGTCCCGGCGTTCACCCCGGTCTCGGTGACTATATATGTCGCACCCCCCGAATAGCCGGATAGTACCGCCTTCGGCTGGTGTGTCTTGCCGTCATAGGTGAATTCGGTGTCGGTCCAGATAACATTCACAGACTTTTTGGCTACCGTGAGGGTTCCCGGGACAAAGGTTATATCGTAATTGTCGGAGGAAAGCCCGCTCGGCACTATCTGATAGGTTCCGGCATTCGAGCCCTGCGTGTAGGAGCAGGTAAGCTTGAGAGTCCCCTTGAGGACGGTGGAATTCTCGCCGCCGACAAGCCCGTTGTATGTCACGGTGTAGGTCGGCACGGGGTCGCCGTAGACAATGCGGATGTCGTTTGCCTTCACCGTCAGCGGCGCTTTTACTATACTCCACTCCAGTACCACCGGTATTGAAGTATAGTTGCCCCACTGATAATTCGCTGTGTCCTTGATGGTAATTGTCAGGGTATAGGTTCCGATTTCCTTTGCCTTGTTGCCGGTGATGTCCATCAGCGAGGCGTTGAAGTCGTTGAGAACCGGGCTCTGTTCTATGCCCTTATAGTAACAGGGGCCCGCCACCGTCGGCTTTTTCAGCAGCGCTTTTTCAATATCCCAGTAAATCGTCACGTTGTCGGTGCTGCCGTTGATCCACTCATATTGAGTCTTGTCCTTGATTGCTATTACAATCGGGTAATCCCGCCCGACGTTGGTCTGCTTGTTGCCGCTGACAATTATCATAGTGTTGCTGTCAAAGCCGGTGATGGTGGGCGACTGTTCGAAGCCGGTGTAATAATATGCGGTGGTTACCGACGGGATGTTAAGCTTGGTCCGCCCGATAGTTAGGATTTTAATGTCCGATTCGATGTCACCCACGGTTACCGTGAAGTAGTAGTCCCCGGCATTCGTGTTTGAGGTCGCCGATACCGTCAGGATTACCTTGTTATCGTTTACCGTCCCGGCAGTGATGGTGACGCCCGCGGGCTTGTATGCCGAGCCCGACGCGGATTTGCTGGCGTTATTGTACCATGTGATAATTGCCGGCGTGCCGTTTGACATATTCGTGGTAGTGACGGTTATCGTCAGCCCCGAGACCGCCTTTCTTCTCTCAAGGGTTCCCCCAGTCAGCTCGCCTACCGACACCGACTGGTTGCAGAGCTTGAGCACCTGATTTGACCCGGTTCCCTCGTTTTTCAGGCCGAAATTCGGGTTGTCCGAGGAGAAATAGCCGCTAAGGTTGGCATTTACCGGGACAATTATGTCAATCGGGGACCCGGCGCTCGGCGCGTTCTCGGTGGTAATGCCGACCCTCGCGTTGCCCGAAAGCCCGTTTGTCATATCAACGACAATCAGCCTTCCGGCTGGCAGATATACGTTGTTCTGTGCGCCGGATTTTGTGTTCCCGTAAACATATGCTGCCTGTGATACTATTAGCGTCCCGCTTGCATAAACACCGCCGCCGTTGCCGGTTGCCGAGTTGCCGGTGACGCTTCCTCTTAAATTGACTTCGCCGCCGCTGACGATGTATATTCCGCCGCCGTCGACCGCCTTGTTGCCCGAAATCGCCGCCGACTGACTCAGGGTTATATTGGTCGAGCTGGCATATATTCCGCCGCCGCTCGACGTGGCGGTATTGCCGGTGATGCTTGCGGTATTGACTGTAAGCTCGGCAGAATTATGCAAGAATATGCCGGCACCGTTTGCCGCCTTGTTGCCGGTAATGCTGCCCCCGTTGATGGTCAGCTTTCCGGTGCCGTAAACGCAGATGCCGCCGCCGTCTCCGCTGTTGTAACCGCCGGTGATTCTGCCGGTGGTGTCGGCGGTATTGTCAATTATCAGGTTTCCGGCCACCCCGATGACATACCCGCCGGTGGTCGCCGATGTAAGCCCCCTTGAGAGGGTATATCCGTTGAGGTCAAGCCGCACGGTCTTGTTTGCCGGAATTTCAAGCGCGGCGCTTGTTGTGACGTTTTTCTGCAGCAGAATGCAGGTTGTGGTGTTGTCTGGGAGGCTTGCCACATAGGCCATCGCCTGAGCAATAGTGCCCCCGCCGTCGCTATATGACGAGGTCGAGCCCCAGATTGCCTCCTGAAACGCGATTGCCACAACCTGCGCGCTCCCGCTGCCCGAATTTATAATAATGTGTCTTATGTTATCGGACACAAAGTATGCGCTGTAGTCGGCGCTGTTTACGTTGGTGATGGGATATGCGGTTGTCGCGGTCGGAGCGGTCGAGGAAGTAACTCCGATTTTGGCGTCGCCTTGGAGCCCCGGACTGGTTATGGTAATACTCCTGTTGGTAATATAAATATTACTGCTTGTTCCCCCGATGAGCACGGCACCGCTGATGGTGCCCCCAACGACGTTGTTTATAATCTTGGGGGAGCCCGACACCGTCAGGCTTGTGCCGAAGTATACCCCTCCGGGGGCGGTCGCCGCGGTGTTCTCTATTATTTCTCCGCCTTTAATCACACAGATGCCGTCGGCATATATTCCGCCACCTTTTGACATGCTGGCGTTGAGCCTGACCTCGCCGCCCTCGATATTGACAACACCGGCCGAGGTTGCATATATGCCGCCGCCGTTCGAGGAACTCCTGTTAAGCAGGACAGAGCCGCCTCTGAGCGTAAAGGTGCCCGAGACGTATATGCCTCCGCCATATCCCGAATTGTAGCCGCCGGTAATCATTCCGCCGCCGGCAGTGTCGTCAATCGTAAGAGAGCCAAGTACGTTGAACACGTTGCCGTTAACCGTCGCCGAGGTAAGCCCCCGGTCGATTCTGTGCCCGTCAAGGTCGAGCACGACTGTCTTGCCGCTGTTGATGGTGACCGCCGTTGTGGTGTTCACGTCGCGAAGCAGCTTAATGTACGCAGTCCCTGAGGTAAGCCCGTTCGCATAAGTAATGGCCTGCGCAAAGGTTCCGCTATTACCATAACCGGTGCTTGGTCCCCATACTGCCTCGTCGCCGGCATCGGCACCGGCATAGACGAGCACGGCTCCCACTGTCACGGCCACAAAAATCAGGGCCGCAACAATAAAGCCAACTATTCTGCGGGTAAGTAGCTTTTTCATGTTCAAAACGTCCTTTCTGTCTTAGTTGTTTATGGCGCCAACAACAAAATATGGATGCTACTGAGGCTATTTTAGGCCGGTTTTAGGGAGTATAATCACCAAACCTTGTATATCTTGGCAATATATTAGTAAAATTCCTTGGTTCAGTTCCTCAGGCTCTGTATCGGCGCCGGAATTCTGCCGCCGCGCGAGATAAAACGGGCCGGCGACCATTTGTTGACCGGCATTATCGGGGCGCTGCCCAGAAGCCCGCCGAAGCTGACCGACTCGCCCACCTTCTTGCCGTATGCGGGTATAATCCGCACGGCGGTGGTCTTGCTGTTTACCACCCCGATAGAGATTTCGTCGGCGATAATGCCGCAGATAACCGCCGGGTCGGTGTCCCCGGGAATGGCTATCATGTCAAGCCCCACCGAGCAGACCGCGGTCATCGCCTCAAGTTTTTCAATAGAGAGCGCGCCGCGCTCGACCGCGGCTATCATGCCGGCGTCCTCCGACACCGGTATGAATGCCCCAGACAGCCCCCCGACATGTGAGGAGGCCATGACCCCGCCCTTTTTGACCGCGTCGTTGAGCATGGCAAGCGCGGCGGTGGTGCCGTGAGCCCCGCAGGACTCAAGCCCGATTTCCTCAAGTATGTGCGCCACCGAATCGCCGACAGCCGGCGTCGGAGCGAGCGACAGGTCGACAATACCGAAGGATACGCCCAGCCGGGCCGCAGCCTCGGCAGCCACAAGCTGGCCGACGCGGGTTATTTTGAAGGCCGTTCTTTTGATTACTTCGGCTACCCGCGAGAGGTCGCAGTCCCCGGCCCGCCTTACCGCCGAAGCGATAACCCCCGGGCCGGACACCCCTACGTTTATGGCGACCTCGGGCTCCCCGAGGCCGTGGAACGCGCCGGCCATGAAGGGGTTGTCCTCCGGCACGTTGGCGAACACCACCAGCTTCGCGCAGCCAATCGAGTCGCGGTCGGCGGTCAGCTCCGCAAGCCGCTTGATTTGGCTGCCCATTTTCGCTATCGCGTCCATGTTGATGCCCGCCTTGGTGGTTGCCACGTTCACCGACGAGCAGACCCGCTCGGTCTCTGCCAGCGCCTCCGGTATCGCCTCGATAAGATGCGCCGCCGAGCTGCCCGTCCCCTTCTGCACCAGCGCGCCGAATCCTCCGATGAAGTTGATTCCCAGCGTCTCTGCCGCGCGGTCAAGCGTCTTTGCGATTTTGATGTAACCGTCCGCGTCGCAGCCCCCGCCAATCATGGATATCGGGGTCACCGCGATGCGCTTGTTGATGATAGGTATCCCATACTGCTTTTCGATTTCGCACGCCACAGGCACGAGCCGCTCTGCGCAGCGCGTAATTTTGTCGTAAATCTTGGCACACAGCCGCTCCAAGTCGTCCGAGACGCAATCGAAAAGCGAAATACCCATCGTAACCGTACGTATATCAAGATTCTCCTCGCGAATCATGTTGATTGTCTCGAGGATGTCGCTTTTGTTTATCATCTGTGTTGCTGCTCCCTCAAATTCTGTGCATCGAGTTGAAGATGTCCTCGTGCATCGTGTGGATTTCAAGTCCCGACTCTCGTCCGAGCTCGGTCATGCGGTCGACAAACTCGGTGAAGGGGATGGTCAGCCGGTCAATATCGACCAGCATAATCATCGCGAAATATTCTTTAAGCACGCTCTGCGAAATATCGATGATATTCGCACCGTAATTTGCGCAGGCAGTGCTGACTTTCGCAATAATTCCCAGGCTGTCCCGCCCGGTAACGGTAATAACTGCTTTCATTTCCTAACTCCGTAAACTATAGTAATTGAAACAAATTACGCCGCGTACCATTATATAATATCAATTGTACATATTCAATACAAAAAATTTTAAATATTGTTGAAAGCACGTTTAATATATGATATAATGACCGAAAAAGTATTGTTTACTAATATAGTATTATAGTTTTTAATAATATAGTTTGGAGGTCAGATGACAATGTTTGACGACGCAAACCACGCCGAATACACGACGATAAAAAAGTATGAAGGCAAATATGCCCTCGCGCGCGTACTTATGATTTTGGGGTATGTATTGTTCCCGATAGTCGGGATTGTCGCCATTGCCGCAAGCCCGCTTTCGGCGTTTGTTATATGGTTTATTGCGCTGTTCCCGCTGATGCTATCCATTATTGTCCCGCTTACTTACCGCTATGTCCAAATCGAGTATGAGTATTCCATCGATTCGGGCATAATCACCTTTTCGGAAATCTACGGCCGGCGCTCACGCAAACAGAAGTACGAGGTGAAAATCAGCGACGCCATCGCCATCGCGCCCTATCGCGACGAATATCGCGCCGCCGCGGACGAGGCGGACGTCAAATACGTCGCCTGCTCCACCATGTCCAATCCCGACCTTTACTATATTTTGTTCGAGGAC
>JBMNUI010000021.1:0-27630 GCA_050946195.1 Eubacteriales bacterium | reverse complement strand
CGCCCCTGGTTCTGGCGTCTGTTCGGAATCTGCGCCTATGCCGCCTCAATTCTGCTTTTGATCCTTGTGCTTCTGGTTGGCCGGGAGAGCGGCGGGGCGCAGCGCTGGATTGAGATAGGCCCGCTGACCTTTCAGCCCTCGGAGGCGGCAAAAATGTCGGTGGTGCTGGCCATGGCGCTTTTTATGAGCAAATATGAAGACAAAATAACCTCCGACCAGAAATTCGGCGGGAGCTTTCGGTACGGCGTCCTCGTGCCCTTTGCGATTTTCGGGGTAGTATGCTTTCTTGTCGCGCTCGAGCGGCATATATCGGGCCTTATGATTATCGGGATGATAGGGATAGCGGTGATGTTCATGGGCGGCACGCGCCTGAGGTACATTTTCCTGATAATCGGGGCGATTGCCGCGGCAGGCGCACTTCTGATACTTATCTCTGATTATGCTCAGACCCGCGTCTTCACATGGCTTAACCTTGAGGAGGCCGACCCGCTCGGCTCGGCCTGGCAGACCTGGCAGGGGCTGTACGCCATCGGCTCGGGGGGATTGTTCGGCAGGGGGCTGGGCAACAGCCAGCAGAAGTTCGGCTATGTCTCGGAGCCGCAGAACGACTTTATTTTTACGATTATCTGCGAGGAGCTCGGCTTTTTCGGGGCGTTTCTCATTGTCACGCTGTTCATTCTCCTGATAAGGCGGGGGTTCAAAATTGCCGCCAAGGCGCCCGACAGATTCTCGTCGCTGGTGGCCTCGGGGCTGACATTCAAGCTGGCCCTGCAGGTCATCATGAACATCGCAGTGGTGACCAACTCGATGCCCAACACCGGCGTCTCGCTGCCTTTTTTCAGCTCGGGGGGCACCTCGCTGGCGGTTCAGATATTCGAGATGGGCATAATACTCTCAATCTCGCGCTACAGCACACAGAAAAAATAAGTCGGAAAGAAAGGTCGGCTAATGAGGGTTCTTATGACCTGCGGCGGCACGGGGGGCCATATAAATCCCGCGCTCGCTATTGCAAACACAATAAAAATAAACAATCCGGATGCCGTCATTGCCTTTGTGGGGACACGGCACGGCAAGGAAACCGAGCTTGTGCCGAGAGCCGGCTATCCGCTCTATTATATTAAAATTCAGGGCATCAGGCGTTCTCTTTCTCCCTCAAACCTTCTCACCGCCTGGTATATACTCACCTCGCCGCATGAGGCAAAAAAGCTCATCCGCAGTTTCAAGCCCGATATTGTCATCGGCACCGGCGGGTATGCCTGCTGGCCGACACTCAAGGCCGCCTCGGAGCTCGGAATTCCGACAATGGTTCATGAGTCGAACGCCATGCCCGGGCTTGCGGTCAAGGTGCTTTTAAAGAAGGTTGACAGGATACTGATTAACTTTGAAGAGACACGCGACCTGCTAAGACTCACCGAGGCCGAGAAGGCCAAAAAGGTAGTGAGAGTAGGCAACCCCACAAGGCAGGGCTTCGGGGCGGGGATTTCGCCTGCCGAGGCAAAAAGAAGACTGAATATTGAAAACTACAGCTGTTTTGTGATGTCCTTCGGCGGCAGCCTCGGGGCGGAGGTTATTAACGAATGTGCGCTTTCGCTCATGGAGGAGATTGCGCGGCGGCATCCCGATATCTTTTATATGCACGCCGCGGGCAAGAGATATTACGACAAGATGAAGGAAGTGCTAAAGAAAAAAGGGCTTGACAGGGTGCCCAACATCCTTCTTTGCGACTACATCCACGATATGCCCCAGAGAATGGCGACCGCCGACATAGTTATCTCCCGTGCCGGGGCAATGACGATATCAGAGCTTGCCGCGGCCGGCTGCGCCGCGATACTCATTCCCTCGCCGAATGTGGTGGACAACCACCAATACAAAAATGCCAGGGTGCTTGCCGACGCCGGCGCGGCCATTTTGCTTGAGGAGTCGGAACTCAAGGGAACCGCCAGGCTTACTGACACGGTCTTGCGGCTTGTAGACGATACCCCGGCGCGCAAAAGGCTGGGACAGAATATTAGAAAATTTGCCGATAAGGATGCAAACAGGCTGATATATGAAGAAATACAGAAGCTTCTGGCCGAAAAAGCCAAAAAATAACCCCAAAATGAGCAGTGCCGGGCAGGGAAGGCCTGCGGGTTCTGATATTCAGTCCGCTCCACCCGTCGGACAAGCCCGACCGGGCCGGCACAAGAAAGCGAGCCGGCGGATACTGGCGGCAACCTTTGCAATCCTGCTCTTGCTTATAATCTGGGGGATATCCGCGCTTGCCGGCTCGCTCATAAAGGTCCGCTCGGTCGAGGTGACGGGCAGCTCGCCATATTCCGGTGAGGAAATCATATCAAACACCGGTATTGCGGTGGGGTCAAGAGTGAATAAAATAGACAAGCGCGGACTTGAGCGCAACCTGCTCAGAAACTTTACTTATTTGAGAGAAGTTGAGATAAAAACCCGACTTTTCGGCAAGGTCAGAATTTTGGTAACATCCGACACGGCGGAGTATTATACCGAGATTGCCGGAGATTACTATGCGCTTTCCCCGGATTTCAGGCTGCTTGAGTCGGGCGGTGCCTCGGATTTTGAGTCTCTGGGGCTGATTTTTATATCACTTCCCAAAATAAAAAGCGCAGTTTTGAGCGAGAAAATAGTGTATTATGATACCGGGTCGGAATTTGTGGCGGAGCTTTTGGAAGAGATTAAGAACTCCGAGCTTTACCCGGACATCCGGCAGGTCGATGCGGCCGACGGGTATGCAATAATACTGAAATGTGAGAAGTTCAAGATAAAAATAGGCGCATATAAGGATATCGCGCTTAAGCTCAATATCGCATCACAAATGGCAAAAGATGATGTTCTGAAGGGCGATGTTAAAGCAATTCTTGATGTATCCGACCCTAAAAATGCAATAATCCGCTTTGAATGAGCAAAAAGCCGGCAGTGCGGCAGGATACCGCATTGCCGGCTTTTTATGTAAATAGGCATTAAACACTATATTTTGTATGCCGGCGGTCTTTGGGCTACAATAAGTTGTGCCAAATGCCCAAAACGATACATCACAGAATAAGAAATTAAACTTGAGGTCGGCATAAAATAATTGAATTGTGCATAGTTGAAAACAATTTTAACAAAAGATATTGCAAAAAAAAACAGAATATATTATTATAATAAGCAGTAACATATCCTGCCTGCCGCGGGCGGTCGCGGCAAAAATAAAGGAAAGATAAGATTCGGGAGGAAAAAAGCAGATGACGTTCGAACATGACGACAGCCTTGAGAGCGGCGTGAATATTAAGGTCATCGGCATTGGCGGCGGCGGCAACAATGCCGTAAACCGCATGATATCAACCAATATTCGTGGCGTTCAGTTCGTTGCAATAAATACCGACCAGCAGGCACTCAAGAGATCGAACGCCACAAACCAGCTGGTAATTGGCGAGAAAATCACAAAGGGGTTTGGCGCAGGCTCAAATCCCGAAATCGGTGCCCGGGCGGCCGAAGAGTCGCTTGAAGAAATCAAGATGCTTCTGTCAGGCGCCGATATGGTGTTCATCACTGCCGGTATGGGAGGCGGAACCGGTACCGGCGCCGCGCCGATTGTCGCACGGGTGGCAAAGGAAATGAATATTCTGACGATTGGAATCGTCACAAAGCCCTTTGCTTTTGAGGGCAGAAAGCGGATGGAACAGGCCGAAGCGGGAATTACCGAGCTCAGCGAATATGTCGACTCGCTTGTGGTTATCCCGAATGAGCGGCTCAAGCAGGTTTCGGAAACCCGCATTACCCTGGCTAACGCCTTTGAAATTGCCGACGACGTGCTCCGCCGCGGCGTTCAGAGCATTTCCGAACTAATAAACGTCCCGGGATTTATCAACCTCGACTTTGCCGACGTGACCTCGGTGATGAGCAATGCGGGATACGCCCATATGGGCGTCGGCAACGCCTCAGGCAAGGACAAGGCTGAGCTTGCCGCAAAAGCCGCGATATCCAGCCCGTTGCTTGAGACCTCCATCAAGGGTGCCCGCGGAATCCTCATCAGCATTACCGCCTCGCCCGACGTCGGACTTGAGGATGTCGACCTTGCCTCTACCATGATTGCCAACGAGGCACATCCCGACGCGAATGTTATCTGGGGCGTGGCATTTGACCCCGAACTTGAGGACGAAATGCGCATAACCATAATTGCCACCGGCTTTGTAAAGAAGGCCGAGGACGGTATTATGGCAGAAAAGAGATCAGCCCCGCATACCGAACGCAAAATTGCCCAGCAGCCGGCAGCCTTCTCCCCCGCCGCACCTGCCGCACCCGCGGCGCCGTCGGCAATGAAGGACCAGCCCAAGGCCGAGCAGGTTGTTGAGGAGAAAAAGAGCGAGTTTGAAACATTCGAGGAAGAGAAAGAAGACGAATCCGAGGACGAGAATACCATCTCGGACGCCGACTTTGAAGAAATCATGTCAATCCTCCGAAAATCGAAGAATCGCAGCAGTTCGGTCAAAAAATAAAACCAAACAATCCGAACGACACCGTTCGGATTGTTTATTATGCTCAAATTGTTCGGATAATGTGGCGGAAATACTCGGGAGGTAAGTATGCCGGACATAAAAGAATTGCTTGCCGATATAAAAACACCGTCGGTCAAGAACATCATACTCGACACCGACACCTATAACGAAGTCGACGACCAATTTGCGCTGGCTTATGCCATGCTCTCGCCCGAGCGGATAAGGCTTCTGTCGGTAAACGCCGCACCCTTTCTAAACTCAAGGTCAAAAAGCCCCGCCGACGGCATGGAGAAGAGCCACCAGGAAATTTTACGCATAATGACGCTTGTCGACCCCGAGGCTAAAATCCCCTGCTACCGGGGTTCGGACAGGTTTCTTTCTTTAAAAACCGAGCCGGTAGAGTCGGCGGCGGCAGACAATATCATAAACACGGTAATGAATTCAAAGGAATTCGTGTACATTGTCGCTATCGGCGCGATAACCAACGTGGCCTCGGCGATAATCAAGTGCCCCGAGATAACACAAAAAAGTGCGGTCATCTGGCTGGGCGGCCACGCGCTGCATTACAGGGACACAAAGGAATTCAACCTGCGGCAGGACGTGCCGGCGGCCGAGGTGGTGTTCGACTCAAAAATCCCGCTGGTGCAGATACCCTGCATAGGGGTGTGCAGCGAGTTTCTGACCACCCTGCCCGAGCTTGAGTATTACCTCAAGGGCAAGAATGAGCTCTGCGATTATCTTGTAAGCATAACCGGGGATTTTATAAAAAGAGGTGTTGCCGCCTCAAAGGTAATCTGGGATGTCACGGCGATTGCGGTGCTGACGATACCCCAGGCGCTTGACTTTGAGTTCAGGCCGACACCCTGCATTACCAAAGAGCTCACATATCAAATAAAGCCTGGGCGGCACGAATATATTTATGTGAGCAGAATCCGGCGCGACCCGATTTTTGCCGATCTGTTTAATAAGCTGGCTGGTAAGAAATAAATAAACTCAGAATATCATTAAAGGAGTTTGGAGTATGTCACTGAGGGTGAGATTTTCTGGACTTGACGAGCGGCTGCGGCGCGGCACAGCCGAGCTTGCCCCGCAGCTCGGGCTGGTGCTCTCGGACGAGGGGACAGAGGTCCGGGCAGTCAAGGGAGACAGCCTGTCAATCAAAAAGGACGGGGATGCGGTTGTCATCACCTACCTCCGCGAGCATCAGTTATATCGGATGCTCTCGTATCTGCCGGGCGTGCTGTCAGGGAAACCCGGCAAGGAAGAGAAGCCGAACTACAGGATGCTCTGTTACATGGCCGATATGTCGCGCAACGCGGTCTATAACCTGCCCACTGCAAAGCGTATGCTCAGATACCTGGCGCTCATGGGCTACGACAGCCTGATGCTCTATACCGAGGACACCTTCGAGCTGCCGGGGTACCCCTATTTCGGGCATATGCGGGGCAGGTTTTCTCATGAAGAGCTGAAGGAAATCGACGATTACGCCTACGACCTCGGAATTGAGGTCATCCCCTGCGTGCAGACTCTGGCACATCTTGCGACCGCGCTGCGCTGGCCGGGATTTGAATTCCAGGACACCCCCGACATACTGCTTGTCGGGGACGAGAGAACATACAAATTCATAGATTCGATACTCAAGGTATGCAAAAAATGCTTCCGCTCCCGCCGGATAAATGTCGGCATGGACGAGGCGCATATGCTCGCGCGGGGCAAATACCTCGACAAAAACGGATACCGCCCGCCCTCCGAGGTGATGCTCGAGCACCTTGACCGGGTGGTGGCGCTCTGCAATGAAAACGGATTTGCCCCGATGATCTGGAGCGATATGTTCTTCCGCATGGCCTTCGGCGGCAGGTACAGGGTCAGCGGGGGCGAAATATCTCAGGAAATTATCGACAAGGTGCCAAAAGGGCTGACGCTGATTTACTGGGATTACTACTCGCTCGACTCCGGCATATTCACGCACATGATTGACTGCCACAAGAAATTCCACAACCCGGTGGTCTTTGCCGGCGGGGCGTGGAAGTGGTACGGTTACGCGCCACACAACCGCTTCTCGATTGAGTCGACCAGAATGCAGATCAACGTCTGCCGCGAGAAGGGGATTGACAACATTATCGTCACCGCATGGGGGGACAACGGCGGCGAGGCTTCGCAGTTCTCGGTGCTCCCTGCGATGATTTACTTTGCCGAGCGCGGATATGCCGAGGGGGATGTAGATGAGGCGAAGCTTGAGGAGCGCTGCCTTGAGTGCTTCGGCTTAGGCTTTGAGGCGCTTTTGACCCTTGACGCTCCCAACGAGCTGCCCGGCGTGAGTGTTGAGATCGGGCGGCCGGTCAACCCCTGCCGGTATTTGCTCTTCAACGACCCGCTCGAAGGGCTTTTCGACGTCCATATGGACCTCAAGGCCACCCCTGCAGGCTTTGCAAAGAGCGCCGAGAGGCTGTTTAAATACAAAGACGACCCGAACTTCGGGTATATATTCGACACCTTAGGGAAGCTCTCGCAACTGCTTGCCGTAAAATGTGATATTAGCATAAAAGCACGCGAGGCGTACAGGAAGGGAGACAAGGCTGCCTTGCTGAAGCTGGCCGAAGGGACAATTCCCGAAATTATCTCAAAGCTTGACGACTTTACTCAAGCTTTCCGCCGGCAGTGGTATGCCGAGAACAAGACCTTCGGCTTCTCTGTGCAGGAGATAAGGCTCGGGGGCCTGCGCGCACGCCTCGAGTCGACAGCTCTTCGCCTGCGTGATTATGCCGCCGGTAAAATTGAGAAAATTGAAGAGCTTGAGCAGCCTGTGCTCTCGTTCAACGGCAGGACGTATAATGAGGTTGACCTGCCCTATATCAGCCAGATGAACTGGCGCCTGAACGTTACGGGTTGCGTTTTATAGTTATCAGATTAGACATAAATAGCGAGGTTTTGAGATGACATTATATCACACAAAGCCGGAGTTCGTGCTTCGCGAGCGGGATTTTGTTGTAAATGTGATCACCGATGATATTTTAGCCGGTGAGATTGAACTTTCATGGTCTGCCGGCACACTTGGCGATTGTATCAGGATGGGGAAGTCCGACACCTTTGTCTCGGGCGGTGCAAAGTACGCACTGCTCTCGGCTGTAATCCCCGCCTCAGCTCTGAGTGACGCCGAAACCGTCAAGTACAGCTTCTCTTGCAAGGGAGAGATGTTAGGGGAATACGAGGTTCAGGTCTCGTGTGCCGGCAAGCTGCCGCCGCTTATGGTCACCGAACTTTTCCTGCGCCCCAAGGGGCTGGGGGTCACCTCATTTATCGAGGTGGCAAACCCGACAGAGGGGCCGGTTGACCTTTATGATTATAAACTTCTCGTGTTCAACGGTGAAGATATCACCGCGCCGGCAAGGACTGAAGTCCACCTTGCCGACGGGCCGGGGCGCGAGATAGTAAACCCGGGCGAGCTGGCAGTGCTCTGGCTGCAGTACCCCAACAACCACAATCTCGAGGAAGGTAAGTACACAACCGCCGAGGGCTTTTGCGAGGCCTGTATGAACAACCAGCCCGGGCCGGAATACGAGCTTTCTCCCGATGAGCTGCACCTTGTGAAGCTTGAGTTTTGCCGCTTTGACGAGGAAAAAGCGAAATATGTACTAAGGGAAGGATTTTCCGAGCTCCCGAGCAAAAATGAGCTTGTCACGCTGCTTTTTGTGCCGCGCGACGGCGGGCCTAATGATGCGGTCTACTCGCTGGTCTACAACAAGCAGGGTGACAGCCCCTTACGCGACACCCCGGTAAGGCACTCCTCGGTCTGGGGTATTGATGTCAGAAATCCCGGCGTGGGGGTAGTGTACAGCTGCAGGGAACTCATGACTCCCGGCAGGCTGGCGTACGGTCAGAGCCTTCCTCACCTTGCTGCCGAATACCCTGTAATCTTCCCGACCTGCGCCGGGGGCAGCATCCGCGCCTCTGTCGGCGAGCTGGCAGTTGAATTTGAGGTTCTGTCCGGGCGAGTGTCGGGTGCCTGGGTCGGGCTGCGCTGCGAGGACGGGACCTGCTACACCGCAAGGGCTGACAAGACCGAGCGGGGGTTTATGGCAAAATTCCCCGAAGAGATAACCGACCGCCTTGGCCGGCTCGAATACTTCATTACGGTCTATGACGGCGTACGTTACTCAACTCTCGGGAGTTCCGCCTCGCCGATTGTCACCCGGATTATCGACGACAAAGGCCCGACAATTATCTCGCTCATGCCGACCGAAAAATACGCATATGACACCGAACGCCGGACTGAAATCTTGGTTGAGTTTTTCGATATTTCGGGCGTCGACCTGCGCCGCTCGATTCTCTGCGTTGACAGGAAAAATGTGTCGTCCGACGCTTGCTGGGAGCCGGGGCGGGTGAGCTATATACCTTCGCGCCCGCTCAAGTACGGCACACATGAATTTGATATCCTGCTTAAAGACAAGCTGGGCAACAAGACCTACAGGCGGGTGGAGTTCACAGTCTGCCGGCCCGACAAGCTGAGCTTCTACCGTGGTGAAGTACATTCCCACACCGCCGACTCTGACGGCACCGGAGTTCCTGCCGAGGCGATGGCCTATGCCCGCGAAGTCGGCAAGGTCGACTTCTTCTCATTGACCGAGCATTCGCACTATATGCTGCCCGAGGGATACGCCCGGCAGATAAAGAATGCCGAAAAGTTCAACGAACCGGGGAAATTCGCCGCGCTCTACGGCTGGGAGATGACCTGGAACAACAAGAGCGGTTACTGGGGGCACATGAACATTCTCAATACAAAGTGGATTGAGTATGACATTCATTCCTGCGGCTTGCCCGAAATGTACGAGAGGCTCAAGCGCGACCGCCATGCTGTCGCCATGTTCAATCATCCCGGCCTTCCCTGGGGCAATTTTGTAAATTTTTCCTACTGGTCGCCAGAGGTTGACCGGAGGGTCTGCCTTGCCGAGATAAAAAGTGCCGGGTATGACCGCGAATACATGAACCTTTTGTCGCTGGGCTGGCATGCCTCGCCGGCGTTCAACGAGGACAACCACAAGGATAACTGGACTACCGGTACAGGCTCGACCACCTATGTACTGGCGCCGGCGCTCACGCGTGAGAATATTATAGATGCCTTCAGGCGCCGCAGAACCTATTCGACCTCCGACCCGACCATGAAGGTACTGTTTAAAATCAACGGGGAGGTGATGGGCGCCCGGCTGCGCGACCCGGACAGACTCGACGTGGATGTCAAAATCGAGACCGAGGCCGAGGCGGGGATCGGCAAAATCGAGCTTGTCGCCGAGGACAATATCATTGTCGCCTCGGTAAACGCCGGCGCGCTGCGCAAATATCACTGGAAACTGACCCTTGACCCGCTGTTTGATTATTACTATGTGAGAATCACCGGAAAGGGCCGGTATACCGTGACCGCCCCGGTCTGGATTGAAGGCGGGCAGCCGCTGAGTGTCAAAAAGCTGACCTGGAGCCGCGGGGAGAACGATTACAAGCCGAATGAGGTATCAGCGAAAATCAAAAATTCGGGGACAAAGAAAATAAAAGAGCTTGTAGTCGACTTTTACCTCGTGCCGGGCAGCGGGTTTGATATCAATACCACCGCACCCTACGCGACAGTGAAGCTTTCGGGTCTTACAGCCGGCAGAGTTGTCAATGTTCTCTGCCGCTTCCCCGACCTTGAGGGTATGCGGCGGGTGAGCGTGGTCGTGAGAGGCATGTACGGCGGGCGGCAGGTTTGCGACACCGCAATGCTGCTGTTCTCCCCCATAAAGATTACCGAGCTGTGTGCCAAGACCTCGCCGGTGACCGACAGTAACGGGAATGTTATCGATAATCCCTTCCCGTACCTGCAGCTCTACAATGCCTCAAACCGCGACATTGTGCTGGGCGGCTACTATACGCGGCTCTGGCATACGACCGGCAGGGCGCCTTCCGAGGAACGGATGCTGAAGCTCGACGGTGCGGTGATCAAGGCCGGCGGGACACTGACGCTCTGGCGTAAGCCTCAGGACAGCAGCCTCACCGTCGAGGACTTCAACCGCCGCTACGGGGTGATGCTCAAAGAAAACGAGGATATTCTGGTCAGCGAGCAGCGCTTTATCTCATCTTCAAACGACGGGCGCCGGCTCGAGGTGATGCTCGGAACAGAGACGCTGGCAAGAGTTGAGTACAACTTTGGCAAAGGCGTCGGGCGGAATATCGTGCAAGACCGCGCAATCGTCTTTGACCTTCAGCCTAACATGACAGGCACTGCAAGAATCCTCACTACAACCGCCAAACCTTCCCCCGGCGGGCTCAGAAAGAGCTTTGAGTAAAAACAATTGTGGGGCTCTGCCCCACGCCCCGCTCAAGGAACTTTTTTGAAAAAAGGTTCCTTGAGAATCTTTTAAAAACTATAAAACCTACTCGCTAATGCTGTAGCGCGGGAACCCATATCCCGCGCTATGCTGCCATAAGCACATTAGCTGACTTAAAGACGGAACGCAGAGAAGCGCGGGCGATCGCAGATCGCCCCTACGGTGTAATAAAGTGCCCGGCAACAATATAAAAGGGAACTGCCGCAAATCATTTCGATTTGCGGCAGTTCATTTTAGATCAATTATATTGCTTCAACAGCTCCTCAACCGCCTTGAATACCGCTGCTTTATCTTCCTTTGTCAGCATGGTGTAAACCACATAATTTCCGAAAACCCGCACCTCGGCGTTCTCCATCTTCGGGTGTTCTGCGGCAATATAGTCGGCCTGCAGCACCCAGCGCTCGGTTTTCAGCGAAATATAAGCCTGGCAGAGAGCCTTCATTGCCTCAGCCTGCCCGTCCTTGACCTTGAACACGCCGAACTGGTTTATGTTTGTGCTGGCGTTGGCAATTCGGATTTCGTACGAGTCGACAAGGGCATCTGCCCCCTCGAAATAATAATCAAAGTAATCGGCATCGACGCTGTAGTAGCCGTCGGCAAGCGGCACGGTGGCCTCGATTTTGTCCATGACCTCTTGTACGGTCAAATCGTTCCGGTAGTTAGCTTTTTCGCCGCACGAGACAAGCAATAAAACTGATAAGAGTATGGCGGGGATTATTCTTGCAGCCTTTCTGTTCATACAGCACCTCATAAATTAAGATTTCGGATACCCGTGCGTGCGGATAAAGCGGAGCACTGCCTCATAGCCGGCTTTGTTCAGATGTATGCCCTCGCTGTCATCGGTATATGCGGGGTTAAGGCAGCCGGTCTCATCCTTTAGAACTGAATTTGTGTCAAGATATCTGACGCCGTATTCTTTATACTCCAAAGCCAAATCGGCCACCCAACCGTTCGCCCGGTCAATTTTTTCATTGGTAATCTTGGGATGTTTTTGTGTGCATTTGCTCGTTACCGGGAAAATCGACTGGAGTATTATTTTGGTGTCGGGTGAGGCTGCTATGATTGCGTCGAGCAGCTTGCGGTAGCACTTCTTGAACTCATTCTCACCAAGGGAGGGAACACCGTTGTTGATGCCAAGGGTAATCACCATGTACTCGGGCTTCTCGACGGCTGCAGCCTCGGGTATGGTCATCTTTTCCCCGGTGCGCGGATTGGTAATCTTCTTGTTTATGGTGTCGATGTCTAGCGACAGGGTGGGCAGCTTGTTTCCTCCCTCCTCGACAATCGGGACCCAAACCTGCTTTGTGTCCCGGCCGCCGCTGAGCACGGCGGTTGAGAGCAGGTGGTAGGTCGTGCTGTCCCCGACAAAAATCATTTTGTCGATGTACTCCTGCCCGTAGTCTTCTGTCGGGCCGAGATATACGGGGTTTGCCGGCGGCTCGGTTGTGTCGGTCGCACCTGTAGAGGAGGTTGCAATGGCTTGAGCAGTGTCTTTTGGCTGACCCTCTGGCTCCTGCAGCCTTGCCTTGAGCAGGGCAAGCACGACAAGTTCAGCAATGCAAATAAATAGCAGGACCAGAATTACGATAACCGCGCTGTATGCGGCGCGCAGATACGGGCTTTTTTGATTTGTGCTGTTCATTTTATTGCCTGACTTCCTTTAATCCGATAATTAGTACCAGCCGGATAAGTATGCTGCATTCTCATTATTTTACCCAAAGTCCGCGATTATTCGGCCTTTTTGCGGCTGTAGACAGGCTGATACTCTTTTTCCTGCTCTTTTTTACGGTCCGACCGGGAGAGCAATGTGAGAATTATCGCGCCGGCGATGGCATAGATGATGTAATACAAAACCATTCCCGCAAAGGCGGTTGAGCCGCCGATTTCGGCGGGGAGTATCATAAAAAGATAAAAAGCAGCCCCGGTTAGCAGCGCGTGGGACAAAACCGCCCAAATCCGGCGTCCGAATTTGTAGAAAATTCCGTTTGCGGCCGCTAAGCTAAGCGAGAAGGCAAAAAACATGACGGTGCGCCAGGCCGATAGCAGCCCGCCGTCTTCGGTATTGCCGTAGACAAGCGCGATAACTATCGCATATAAAAAAGTGATGGCAGTGAAATATATGCTTGCCGACACAAAAATTCGCTTCAGAAATTTAAGCATTCCGATTTTGCCTTTTCTTTCGTGTTTTGCTATTCCCGCAACCCGGGGGTTGCGGACACCTACTGCACGGCGGCGTTTTTCCGCGCCCCCGTTTCTCTAATGTCTGATAACTAATAACTATTATAGCATAACCTGTCCGGGTTTTCAATAAGCATTTCGCAGCTTTGGCCAAAATCGGAAAAATCCTGCCGGTGTCAGTCGGGAGTCTCGGGATACTCAAAATAAACCTTCGAGTAAAACTCACCACGCTCCTTGTCCCGGAAAACAGGGGCGCGGTTGGCGGTCAGAAAGCGGGTCAGGGCGTAAAGGTCAATCCAGATCTGGTTCCAGCCTTCCTTTTGTGACGGGTCGAATATTATCTGCAGCCCCCAATGCAGGTGAGGGGTTTTTATGTTATTGGTATTTTCCTTTGAGCTGTAGCCGGTCATCCCGAGATAGCCTATTACCTCGCCGGCGTTTACTATCTTGCCCTCGTAGATGTCGTTGTATGGGTGGTTTTTCCGCAGGTGGGCATAGTAATAATAGCGACGCCCGTCAAATGAGCGTATTCCTATCCGCCAGCCGCCAAATCTGTTCCAGCCCGCCGCCTCGACATACCCGCTCTCGACCGCAATAATAGGGGTGCCGACGCTGCCCATGAGGTCATGCCCGAGGTGCTGCCGCTTGTACCCGAAGGAGCGTGCGTTTCCGAAGTCGTCACTCTCGCCGTAATAATAGCCGGCGGCTATCGGTGAGAAGGCCCTAAGGCCGTATTTTTGCGTGCGGGTCTCGCTGCTGTCGGGGGCGACCTTCACCTCGGTATACTCGCCGACCATGCAGCCGAGAATGGCGCCGTAGGCTTCAAGGTAATACTTATACAGCTTCTCATTAGTCACATGCGAGGCCACACTGCTGCCGTCGGATATTTTGTCGAGCAGCTTTTTTGTGTCGCTTGATTTGTAGGACGAAAAATTCCCGCCGTTACGCGAGGCCAGATATGCCAGAATCTCCACCCAGCCGACATGGTTTGCGCTGCCGTAGCTTTCGACATCCGCATTCAGTGCGTCGCACAGGGCGCGGTAAGTAACATTAAAGTCTATCCACTTGATATACCCGCCGTCGGCCGGAAGATAGTCCTTGCTCCCGCAGGCCGAGCAATCCGTAGTGCAGGTCATTGTAAGGAGCAAAAATATCAGGGAAAATATGACTGTTTTTTTCATGATGAGTATATATTTTATCCGACAACCTGGCAAAAGCGCGCGTTGGAAGCCGGATTGCCGGACTGAGCTCTCCACCTTTCCGCAAGGCGACACCACCCGATACAGGTTTTGCAGGCGGCATGGCCGGAGAATTTTCGCTTTTTATTTCCGTATTAGTTTATCTCCCGCCGGGCATTTTAAACCTATCAGTTTTTGTTTTGAAAACATGTTCAATTACGAAGCATGGCTGCCGGGAAATTTATGCACATATTCAGATAAAATATTCATCAACAGCTTGACTTCGGGTGCATATGACGGTATAATACATACCATGAGTTACATGCAAAAAAGGCAGCGGCAGGAAAGGATCCCGAGGTAAAATATGACAAGACGCGAAGCGAGAGAAGCGGTTTTCAGTATGTTGTTTGAAACCGATTTTCATCCCGGAACAAGTACCGAGGATATTTTTGCTACCGCCTGCGAAGTCCGGGGAATAGGCGAGGACGATTATATCCGCGCCGCTTATTTCGGTGTTGTCGAGCATCTTGAAGAGATTGACGCACTGTTCAGCAAGCACTCTCACGGCTGGAAGACCCACCGCCTCTCGGGCATCTCGCGCGCTGCCATCAGGCTCTCGATCTGGGAAATGCTCTACATGAGCGGCAGCATCCCGTACAGCGTCTCAATCAACGAGGCGATAGAAATTGTAAAAAAGTACGATGACGCCAAAGCCCGCCCCTTTATCAACGGCGTGCTCAACGCCGTCAAGGACGAAATTATGGCTGCGAGGTCGGCCGAAGAATGAGCCGTAAATGTTATGTCGGGTTTGATACCAGCAATTACACCACCTCGGCGGCGCTCTGCGACGAGGACGGCAGGGTTATCGCCAGCATCAGGGAGCCGCTGCCCGTGCGGGGCGGCGAGGCCGGCCTGCGCCAGAGCGACGCTTTGTTTTCGCATATAAAGAACCTGCCGTCGGTCACGGACAGGCTGCGCGAGACGCTGGCAGGCAACACCCCCGCCGCGGTCGGCTGCTCGACAAGGCCGCGGTCTGTCGAGGGCTCGTATATGCCCTGCTTTCTGGCGGGGAAGGCGGCGGCTCATGCATTTGCGGCGGCGGCCGGGGTGCCGGTTCTGTATTTTTCACATCAGGACGGGCATATCATGGCGGCGGCTTATTCTTCGGGCGCATCAGAGCGCTTTGGAAAAGAGCCATTCTGCGCTTTTCATGTCTCAGGTGGGACTACCGAAATACTGCATATCACGCCGCGCGCCAGAGGGTACGACATAAAGCTTCTTGGGGGCACGAGAGACCTCAACGCCGGTCAGGCTATAGACCGGGCGGGCGTTATGATGGGCCTGAGCTTCCCCTGCGGGCCGGCGCTTGAAGAACTGGCAGTTGCAAATACAGAAAAAATACCCGCTCCACGTGTTTCGGTGCACGGGCTTGAATGTAACCTTTCGGGTCTTGAAAATCTTGCTGCCGGGCTGTATTCCGCATCACAAAACAAAAATATGACGGCGGCATTTGTGATTAACTTTATCAGCGTGACGCTGTGTGAGCTGACAAGGAACCTGCGAGCCGAACACCCCGGTCTGCCGGTGCTCTACGCCGGCGGGGTGATGAGCAACTCGATCATTAAATCTGCGCTCTCCCGCTTTGATAATGTATATTTCGCCACGCCGGAATTTTCGGCCGACAACGCCGCGGGAATCGCGCTGCTCTGCCGCAGGGCTGTAGCCGACGGGGAGGATGACACATATGTATGAAAATGCCAACAAGCGCATGCTCACGGTCACGCAGCTCAACGGAATCATAAAGACCCTTTTTGACGAGACCGAGTTTTTCTCGAACCTTTATGTGCGGGGTGAAATCTCGAATTTCAAGCGCCACACCACCGGGCACCTGTATTTTACGCTCAAGGACGAGGAGAGCGAGATTGCCGCGGTGATGTTCCGCTCGGATGCCGCAAGGCTTAAATTCCTGCCGCAGGACGGGATGAAGGTTATCGCCCGAAGCCGGGTTTCGGTATATCTTAAGAAGGGAGCATATCAGCTGTATGTCAGCGATATGCAGCCCGACGGTATCGGCGCGCTGTACTTTGCGTTTGAACAGCTCAAGCGCAAGCTTGCCGAAGAAGGACTTTTCGACCCGTCACGAAAGCGTCCGCTTCCCAAATTCCCGAGGAAAATCGGGATTATAACCTCTCCTACGGGTGCGGCGATACGCGACATGATAAATATCCTCGGGCGGCGCTGGCCGGCAGCCGAAGTGTATATTTACCCGTCGCAGGTTCAGGGAACGGTAGCTCCCGTTCAGCTCATTTCGGGAATTGACTTTTTCAACACCCGGTTTGAGGTTGACATAATCATTATCGGGCGGGGCGGGGGCTCGCTTGAGGATTTGTGGGCATTTAACAACGAAGCGCTCGCGCGCGCGGTTGCCGCCTCAAAAATCCCGGTGATCTCGGCAGTGGGGCATGAGACAGATTTTACAATCTGCGATTTTGCGGCCGACCTTCGTGCGCCTACCCCCTCGGCGGCGGCCGAGCTTGCCGTCCCCGACAGGGCGGAACTGAAGGCCCGGGTTTCGGTACTCGGGCGGCGGCTTGGCATTGCACTGGCAAGGATGATTGATACAAGGCGTAAAACAGTGGAACGGCTGGCCGCCTCAAGAATTTTAAGCCGGCCCCAGCGGCTTACCGACGACAGAAAGCTCGAGCTTGACGCGCTTGCCACAGCGCTCGACGAGAAGATGCACCGGCACCTTGCGGCGCTGCACGACAAACTCAGTGCAAGGGCTGCTCATCTTGAGGCGCTGAATCCTCTCTCGGTGCTCTCACGCGGTTATGCCGTGGTGAGCAATCCCGCCGGCGCGGCGGTGAGGAATATCGGGCAGATTCGTGTCGGCGACAGGGTCAGAATAAGGTTCTCGGACGGGGTGGCCGGGGCGCTGGTAGAAAATACAGAAAAAATGGAGGGCATGTGAGATGGCTGAGGAAAAAAAGAGCTTTGAGGAGGCGCTGGCGCGGCTTGAGGAGGTTGTCGCCAAACTTGAGAGCGGCGAGCTGACGCTTGACGAGTCGCTGGGACTCTACGAAGAGGGTATCGGGCTTATCAGGTTGTGTTCCGAAGCGCTTGAGACGGCCGAGGCCAAAATAAAGATTCTTCAGAGCACGCCCGAGGGCGATACTGTGGCATTTGATTTTAAATCAAATATAGTTGAGGCATAAACTGGCCGGGATGCCCGGTAGACAGGAGTTTCATGAACAAAAGAGATAATGCCGCGGTTGTGTCTTTTCTTAAGGCTGCTGCCGAAATTGTCGAGACGGCGCTCAGGGATTATCTGTCGGAGGACGACGCCCAGCTGATAGTACTGCTCGACGCCGAGCGCTACAGCACCTTTGCCGGCGGGAAACGGATACGCCCTGCGCTGGTGCTTGAGTTTTGCCGGCTTTTCGGCGGGGATGAGCGGGCGGCGCTGCCCTATGCCTGTGCGGTTGAGCTGGTACACACTTACTCACTCATACATGACGACCTGCCCTGTATGGACAACGACGACCTGCGGCGGGGAAAGCCGGCCTGCCATGTAGCCTTCGGCGAGGCAGTCGCGCTTCTGGCCGGCGACGCGCTGCTCACCCGTGCATTTGAAATTGCAGCGCAAAACCCACACTCAAGCCGGGCGGCCGAGGCGGTCGCCGAGCTTGCCCGGGCAGCCGGGAGCTTCGGCATGATAGGCGGGCAGGTTCTCGATCTTTCCGGCGAGGAGTCTACACTTGATTTTGAAACCCTGCTGCGTATGTACCGGCTCAAAACCGGGGCGCTTATCGGTGCCGCGGCACAGCTTGGCTGTATTGCGGCGGGACTGGACAAAAACGACGCAAAAAGGCGCGCGGCGGCCGCGTATGCCGAAAACATCGGCCTTGTGTTTCAGATAATCGATGATTTGCTTGACGTTATTGGAAATCCCGAGCTGCTCGGCAAAGCCTGCCGGAAAGACGCCGCGCGGGGGAAAAGCACGATAATGACCTATTACACACCGGAGCAGGCAAGACAATTTGCCGCAGAGCTGACCGAGGCCGCGGTAGCCTCAATTTCGGGTTATCCCGGCAGCGAGATGCTCTGCGCGCTGGCGTACTGCCTGCTTGAACGGGAAAGCTGAGAGATGCCTGAAAACAAAAATATGCGGGCTGACGCATACATTTATGCCACGGGGCACACAAGGAGCCGGCAGCGCGCCCGGGAGCTGATTGAGGCCGGGCTTGTGACAATTGACGGCAGGCGGGTGATAAAGCCTTCGGAGCAGGTCGACGCCGCGCAGCCCCATAACGTTGCCATATTGCAGGAGGAGCGCTATGTCAGCCGCGGCGGGCTGAAGCTTGAGGCGGCACTTAGACATTTTAAAATCGACGTGTCCGGTATGCTGGCAGTCGACATCGGGGCGTCGACCGGGGGCTTTACCGACTGCCTGCTGCAGCACGGGGCAGCGCGCGTGATTGCGCTCGACTCGGGCAGCGGCCAGCTTGCCCCCTCGCTTCGGTCAGATTCGCGCGTTCTCTGCATTGAAAAATTCAATGCCCGCCGGCTCTGTGAGGGCGACACCGGCCCCATACCCGCCGGAACCAAAGCCGACATTGTCACAATCGACGTCTCCTTTATATCGCAGACATACATCATTCCGGGACTTAAAAATATACTGCGCGACAAAGGTTATTTTATCAGCCTGATAAAGCCGCAGTTTGAGGCGGGGCAAAAGGCGGTTGGCCGCGGAGGTATTGTCAGAGACAAAAAATATCACTTGTCCGCAATAAAGAAGGTTGTAGAGTGTACCGGGCTGTCAGGGTTCGGTTGCCTTGGGGTCATCCGCTCGCCGATTGCCGGAGGGGACGGGAATATCGAATATCTTGCCGCCTACATGCTTGGCGGGGACCATGCGCCGCCTGACGATAAAACTCTGAAAAATCTGATAAGCAACAGCCATAATGCCGACACCGCGACACGCGGAGGGGACTTTACATGAACGAAATAAGAAGTGCAGGTTTACTTACAAACTACAACATAAGAGAAAAGGCCGCCGCTGCGGTTGCGGTTGCCGAAAAACTGCTAAAATTCGGCTGCGAGGTGTTAATTCCTTCAGCGGCAAAAGAAAGACTCGGCCGGATGCGCAAGATGCGGCGGGAGTTTCGGTATCTTCCGCTCGACGATATTTACGTCAAGGCCGATATTCTGATTGTGCTCGGCGGGGACGGCTCCATACTTGAGACTGCTAGGCACGCGGCAGTGAACAACAAGCCGATACTCGGCATAAATCTCGGGCGGCTGGGATACATGGCCGAGCTTGAGGTGGACGAAATCCGTCTCCTTGAGCGGTTGTTTGAGGGAAATTACCGCATTGACGAGCGCTCTATGCTCGAAGTATCGGTGCTCGACCTTGAGGGGCAGAAAAAGCTGACCTCCTTTGCGCTCAACGATGCGGTTGTCTCAAAGGGGTCAATAGCACGGGTCATTGACCTGGAGTTGTGGGAGGGCGGCTCGCTGGTGACACTTTACCGCGCCGACGGGGTAATTATCGCCACGCCGACCGGCTCGACGGCATATTCGATGTCTGCCGGCGGCCCGATAACCGACCCGCGGTTAAAATGCATCTGCGTCACCCCGATTTGTCCCCATTCACTCTCGGTGCGGCCGCTCATTTTCCCGGACAGCGCGGTGCTCGATGTGCGTAATATCACCGACCGCGAGCGGAATCTCTTTCTGACCATCGACGGCCGTATAAACTACGAGTTGCCCCGGGGCGAGCGGGTCAGGGTCACGAAATCCGACAAAATCACCCGGCTGATTACCTTAAAAGAGCGCGGATTCTATCACGTCCTGCGCCAGAAAATGTCGAATGAAAAATAGTCGGACTCATTAAAAACAGATTGTACGAAAGGGAAGGCATTGATGAAATCGGCAAGACATGAGGCGATTTTAAAGCTTGTGTCCGAGCATTCGATTCAAACGCAGGATGAGCTTATCGAGCGGCTTCGGGAGCTCGGCTTCTCTGTGACGCAGGCCACCGTCTCGCGGGACATCCGCGAGCTGAAGCTTACCAAGATTCTGACAAGTCAGGGCACTTACAGATATGTTATCCCGGCGGGCGTGGGGACGGCGGGGGCCATCACAAAAATCAACGAAACCCTGCTCGGGGCAATTACAAACATCGATTATGCCAACAATCTCATTGTCGTGACCACATTCCCCGGCATGGCGCAGGCGGTTGCCGCAGGAATTGACGCCGCAAAGACTCTAGACATACTCGGCTGCGTCGGCGGCGACGATACGATAATTATAGTCACGCGAACCGAAGACGCGGCCAGGAATTTCTGCCACGGCTACCGCGAGCAGAAACTGCGCGCACTGTAAAGATATGCTGAGGTTGTTACAAATCGAAAATATTGCCCTGATTAAGTCGGCTGAAATTGAGTTTTGTGAGGGATTTTCGGTACTGACCGGTGAGACCGGGGCGGGGAAGTCTATTATCATCGACAGCTTAAGCCTCCTGCTCGGGAGCCGCGCGCCCCGCGAGCTGATACGCACCGGTGAGGAGCGAGCAACAGTCACCGCCCTGTTTGAGGACATCGACGGGGAGTGCGCAGGGCTGCTCTCTGAGTACGGGATTGACTGTGAGGACTCGACCCTGCTGCTCTCGCGCACGGTGAGTACCGACGGCAAAAGCAGTGCGCGGATAAACGGCCGGACGGTGACCCAGAGCATGCTGCGCGAGGTCTGCAGAACGCTGCTCTGCATCCACGGGCAGCACGACAACCGGGTGCTCATGCAGAAGGAAAGCCATATCCGGCTGCTTGACGCCTATGCCGGACTTGCCGGCAAATTCGGCGAATATGCAGTGGTATATAACGAACTCAGGGCTCTGCAGCGCGAGCTTGAGAAGCTTAGGCTTGACGAGGCCGAGAAAATCAGACTACGCGATATGCTGGTCTATCAGATAAACGAAATAAGCTCGGCTAAACTCAAGCCCGGCGAGGAGGAGGAGCTCATGTCCGAGCGGCTGCGCCTGCAGAATGCCGAGCGGATAAAAAAGCAGACAGGCTTTGCCTATCGGGCGCTTTACGGGAGCGAGCGGGGTTCTGTGGTCCTGCTGCTCGACCGCTCGGCGGCCGCCCTCGGACAGATCACCGACGCTATTCCCGAAGCCGGGGAGCTTGCTGCAAAACTTGAACATTTCAGATATGAAATTGAGGACATCGCCGAGACTGTCCGCGGGCTGTCTGAGTATGGCGAAGGCGACCCGACCGTCCGGCTTGACAAAATCGAGGGCCGGCTTGAGATTCTAAGCCGACTGAAACGAAAATACGGCGCCGACATCGCGGGAATACTCAGATTTAAAGAAGAAGCCGAGTCAAGGCTCGCCGAACTTGACAGTGCCGAGGAGAGGATTGCCGAGTTGACCGAACAAGCCCGGGCACTTGAGTCCGAGGCACGAAAACTTGCCGGGGAGATATCGGCAGAGAGGATAAAAAACGCCGCGAAGGCGGCGAAAGAAATCTGTGATGAGCTGAAATTCCTTGACATGCCGGGCGTGAGATTTGAAATAAAAGTCACGCCGGCGGGGGAACTTAGGCCGGTAGGGGCAGATTATGTAGAGTTTTTGATATCGGCAAACCCCGGCGAGCCGCCGATGCCGCTCTCAAAAATTGCCTCGGGAGGCGAGCTGTCAAGGGTGATGTTGGCACTGCTTTCGGTGCTGGCTTCAAACGACGGGATACCCACCATGATTTTCGACGAGATAGACGCCGGCATATCCGGAAAGACCTCCCGCAAGGTGGGAATAAGGCTTAAAGGGTTATCAAAGGACACTCAGGTGTTTTGCGTTACCCACTCGGCGCAAATCGCCTCGCTCGCCGACCGGCATTATCTGGTATCAAAATCCGAGGTAGACCGGCGGACAGAGACCGCCGTGAGGCTGCTCGACGAGGAGGGCAGGGTTGCAGAAATTGCCCGGATTTTAGGCGGGATAAACATCACCGAAAAACAGCGCGAGGCTGCCCGGGAGATGATAGAAGAAGGAAAGAACCTGTAAAGGTTAAGAATACATATCACAAATATTAAATATCAGAGGAAATACCATGCTGACTATTAAGAATGTGATTTCAACCAAAATCGAAGAATGTGCGGCAGCCGCCTTTCCGGGCTCGAGTCTTGCCGCTTCGGATATTTTCGCAATGCTTGAATATCCTCCAGACGCCACAAAGGGTGATCTGGCGCTGCCCTGCTTCAAACTCAGCCGGACGCTACGCCGCCCGCCGGTGCAAATAGCCTCAACCTTAGCCGGCGCGCTCAAGGCAGGCGAGCCGGGCAGCCCCGTCGCCTCGGTTGAGGCGGTCAACGGGTACCTCAACTTCAGAATATCCGACGATTATCTTGCCAACCGCGTGCTGCCCGAGATACTGGAGAAGCGTGAAAAATACGGCGCGCCGCAGGGATATGAGGGCATGACAATTGTGCTAGACTACTCCTCGCCGAACGTGGCAAAGCCTTTTCATATCGGGCATCTCGGCACCACGGTCATAGGACACTCGATCAGGCGGCTATTTGAGTTTGCCGGCTGCAAATGCATCAGCATTAATCATCTCGGCGACTGGGGGACACAGTTCGGCAAGATGATTGTCGCCTTCAGGCTCTGGGGCAGCCGTGAGGAGATTGAAGAAAAGGAAATTGACGGGCTGGTAGCGCTTTATGTTAAATTTCACGAGGAGGCCGAAAAGGACCCCAGGCTTGAGGACATGGCAAGAGAGGAGTTCCGCAAGCTTGAGGCCGGAGACCCCGGGAATTTGGCGCTCTGGCGCTGGTTTGTCGAGATAAGTCTGCGCGAATATGAGCGGACTTATCAGCAGCTCGGGATTAAATTTGACAGCTATACCGGCGAGAGCTTTTACTTTGACAAGACACAGCCGCTGATAGAGGACCTCAAGAATAAGGGGCTGCTTAAGCTTGACGAGGGCGCGTCGATTGTCGACCTTGAGCCCTACGGGATGCCGCCCTGCCTGATACTCAAGCGCGACGGCTCGACCATTTATTCAACCCGCGACATCGCCGCCGCGATTTACCGCAAGGAAAAGTATGATTTCGACAGGTGCATTTATGTGACCTCGGCCGGCCAGAGCCTGCATTTCCGCCAGTGGTTCAAGGTGATTGAACTGATGGGCTATGATTGGGCCGACAGGCTGGTCCATGTACCCTACGGAACGGTGAGCATCAACGGCGAGAAGCTGGCGACCCGCACCGGAAACGTCATTCTACTCAAGGACCTTTTTGCGCTGGCGATAGAAAAGGTAAAGGCAATAATGGAAGAAAAGAGCCCCGATATAGAAAACCGGGAGAAGGCTGCCGAGGCGGTCGGCGTAGGGGCGGTGGTCTTTTACTACCTCTCAAGCAGCCGCATGCGCGACATCAACTTCGTGCTCGAGGACGCGCTAAGCTTTGACGGCAACACCGGTCCGTACGTACAGTATACCTACGCTCGAACCTGCTCGGTGCTTGATAAGGCCGGCAAGGTCGACAACTGCAACTTTGTGATAAGCGCGCCAGAGGAGAGCGAGGTTCTCAAGGTGCTCTGCCGCTTTGGCGAGTGCACCGAGACGGCGCTGCGAGATTACGAGCCCTTCTATGTGACCCGATTCATACTCGACCTTGCGGCGGCATTCAACCGCTTTTATCACAACTGCCGGATCCTCAATGAGGAAGATCCGGCAAAAAGAACAACAAGAATCAGGCTTACCGAGGCGGTCAATATCGTGCTTGGCCGCGCCTTCGAGCTTATCTGCCTGAAGAAAATGAGAAAAATCTGATTATTGAGAGGTATCATCTATGGCAGGACATAGCAAATGGTCAAACATCAAGCATAAGAAGGAAAAGACCGACGCACAGCGCGCCGCGGTATTTACCAAAATCGGCAGGGAGATTGCAATGGCGGTCAAGGCCGGGGGCGGCGACCCGAATGTGAACTCAAAGCTGCGGGACGTCATTGCCAAGGCCAAGGCCAACAACATGCCGAACGACAACATCGAGCGCTCGATTAAAAAGGCGCTGGGCGGCGAGGGCGCCAACTACGAAGCGGTAACATACGAGGGATACGGTCCTTCGGGTGTGGCGGTAATAGTCGAGACCTCGACCGACAACCGCAACCGAACCGCCGGGGATATACGCCATTATTTCGATAAATTCGGAGGCAATCTGGGGCAGTCGGGCTGCGTCGGGTTCCTTTTTTCAGAAAAGGGTGTTATTATCATTCTTCGCGAGATTGTTCAGGACGAGGAGGCGCTGATGGAGGCCGCGCTTGAGGCCGGCGCCGCCGATTTTGCGGCTGAGGACGAGGCATATCTGATTTATACCGAGCCTGACGACCTGTATGCCATGAAGAGTACGCTTGAGAGCGCGGGCTATAAAATCGAGTCGGCTGAAAAGGACAAAATTCCCTCTACTTATGTCAGGCTTGAGAATGAGGACGATATCAGGAAAATGAGTCTTCTGCTCGAGCACCTTGAGGAGCACGACGACGTGGTTGAAGTCTACCACAACTGGGAGAACGAAGAGTAAAAATGAGCGAAAACTGCACACAAAACTGCCGGACCTGCGCCAAAAACTGCTCGGCGAGGAAAGCAGAAAGCCTGCTCGCCCCGGCAAACAGTGATTCAAATATAAAAAAGGTTGTCGCGGTCATCAGCGGCAAGGGCGGCGTCGGCAAGTCGTTGGTCACCTCGATGCTGGCCGTGCTTGCCGCCCGCCGCGGAAAACAGGCGGCAATACTCGACGCCGACATAACCGGGCCGTCAATACCCAAAATATTCGGAATAACCGACAAGGCGACGAGCACGCCGCGGGGGATAAACCCGGTCATGACCGGGACCGGAATTAAGCTGATGTCGGTTAACCTCCTGCTTGAGAAGGAGACCGATCCGGTTATCTGGCGCGGGCCGATTATCGCCGGGACGGTCCGGCAGTTCTGGACCGACGTAGCCTGGGGGGAGGTCGACCTGATGTTGGTTGACTGCCCGCCGGGTACCGGCGATGTGCCGCTGACGGTCTTTCAGTCGCTGCCGGTCGACGGGGTTGTGATTGTCACCTCGCCGCAGGAGCTTGTCAGGATGGTAGTCGAGAAGGCGGTCGGTATGGCCGGGATGATGCACATTCCGGTGCTCGGTATTGTGGAGAACATGTCGTACTTTGAGTGCCCCGACTGCAGCGGCAGACACAAGATTTTCGGTAACAGCGGGATTGAGGATATTGCGGGCAGGCACGGGATTGAAAATATTTCAAAGCTCCCGCTCGACCCGAAACTTGCTGGTTTGTGTGACCGCGGGGAGATAGAGATTTTTAAGGGCGGCTGGCTTGACGGTCTTGTTGATGTGATTCTTTGATGGGGAATAACCAAATAAAGTAAAGCGCGGGCTGTGAGGCCCGCGCACTGAAATAGAATGTAGTTTTGGAAGTTTTTTGAGGATTCTTAAGGAACTTTTTTTCAAAAAGTTCCTTAAGCGGGGTACGGGGGCAGAGCCCCCGAAGTAAAGTCGGGGTAAGGGGCGGAACCCTGCGATTAATACGCCTCCCGGGGGATGTCGGCGACGATGTATTTTTGGCCGGTCCTTAGGGCTTCAAGCACCTTTGCGTGCCCTTTGATTACGTAATGCCGGCCCTTGTAGGGCACGATTATTATTTCGTCACAGCCCCTGTTGCAGCAATAGTCGAGGGGGAGAAGAGACTGCGGGGAGAGGTAAATCCTCCGCCGGTAGTGCTCGCGGTCTTTTGTGTAAATTTCGAGCGACTCTTTCACAATGGGGACATAATCCCCGATATCGGCGTAGGTGGTGTCGATTATCAGATCAAAATTTGCGTAATCGAAGTTATCCACGCCGTAGATTGTGCGAAAACGGATATTTTCGGCATCGCTGCGCAGGGTGAGCTGCGTGGCCGCATCTTCAGGGCTTTTATAGGGCTCCTCGTTGCGGGGGTTGGCAAAAACCCGCTGACCGGCAACCGCCGGGTCGATTGTCACGAAGATTTTAAAGGAATCATGGACAAAATGCCAGGCCATTCGGGAGTCGAAAATCAGGTTGTCCCCGGCACGCTCGCGGGAGATACGCTCGACGGTCTTGTCAATGAGGTGGTCGTATGTGATGTTGTCCTTCATAATGGCGTTCATCTCGACCATGTTGACGCCCAGTTTGTTGGCTATCTCGCGTTGGTATTCGCCGGTGCTGTAGCGTTCGTAGCCCAGCTCATTGGCGATAAGGTGGCTGATGGTGGTTTTCCCGCTGCCGGTTTTCCCGGTGATGGTTATGTGCATAACAAGCTCCTCTGTGATGGATGTATGTTTTATTTTTCCTTATTCTTCTGTGAGGACTTTTTAATCCTCTCCCAATAAGCCGCCGCGGCTCGCTCGGTTTTGTTGTCACCGTATGTGTAATACTTCCGGTCCTTTATGTCGTCGGGCAGGTACTGCTGCGCGAAATAATGCTCCGGGTAGTCGTGAGGGTACTTGTAACCCTTGAAAAGCGGGCTTGCAAGATGCCCGGGGATTCTGGTCCCCAGTCCTTTTTGTATGTCGGCAAGTGCCGCCTCTGCCGCGGCATATGCCGAATTAGACTTCGGCGCGGTGGCAAGCAGAATTGCGGCGTTAGCAAGCGGAATTCTTGCTTCGGGCATACCGAGCTCGCGCGCCGCCTCCACACAGGCGTATGTCACAGCCGCCGCCTGCGGGTAGGCAAGCCCGATATCCTCGCTGGCTATCACAAGCAGGCGCCGGCAGACCGAGATGAGCTCGCCGGCCTCAAGCAGCTTCACCAGATAAAAGACCGCCGCGTCGGGATCCGAGCCGCGTATCGACTTCTGAAGGGCAGAGAGCAGGTCGTAGTGCGCGTCCTCGCTGTAATTGTCGATTCCGGAGTCAAATAAATCCACCTCGTCCCGGCCGATCTTTTCCCCGGCGGCATAGTATGCGTTCTCAAGCAGGTTTATCGCGCGCCTCACGTCGCCGCCGGCGCGCTTGCCGATATAGAGCAGCGTGTCGTCATCGGCTGTTTTGGAACTGCCTGTGCTGTCGTTTAGGTATTTTAGCGCCCGCCTGAGCGCCTTTGCGCACTCCCCGGGCTCGACCGGCTCAAACTCAAAGAGAGTGGAACGCGAGATTACCGCCGGGTGAATGTAGAAATGCGGGTTGTCGGTGGTTGAGGCAATCAGGGTCACCCGCCCGTCCTCGATGTAGTCAAGCAGTGCCTGCTGCTGTTTGCGGTTGAAATACTGAATCTCGTCAAGATAGAGTAAAATCCCCCCTGCGCCGAAAATGTTGCCGGTTTGGGCCATTATCTCCTTGAGGTCGGTGAGCGAGGCGACCGTGGCATTCAGGCGGTAGAAGGTCATCTTTGACTTCTGCGCTATTATCGCTGC
>JBMNUI010000020.1:0-29461 GCA_050946195.1 Eubacteriales bacterium | reverse complement strand
TTTTTGCGGCGCTCGGGCGAGAGCCGCCCGATAACCGTAGCATAGTATTCCGGTTTCTCAAGGGGCGTGACATCGGCAAAGTAGACGCAGGTCATGCGCGGCTCTCCTTTCGGAATACGGTGTCTTGAATATTATAATATATTTCTCACGAAAAAACAAGCAAGCCCGGGAGGTAATGGACAAAATACACCAAATGCCGCGGCACTTTTTACTCGAATTTGGACGAGTAATTATTTCAGGACGGTTGACAGACACCCCCGGCCGTGATATAATTTTAAATGTAAAAGGAGCCGCCCTAGGGGCAGTTCTGTTACAGGTTTCCGTGACTGACGGGTAAGGGTGGAGAACCACCAAGGAGCGGAAAAACCTTTTTTAGCCGACCGTCTGGGCGCACTTACTTTTCTGAGGAGCAAGTGCGCCCTTTTAATTTTTCTGAGAAGGAATGCTGACAGATGAAAAAAGTTGCAATTATCATGGGGAGCGACAGCGATCTGCCTGTCGTGAGGAAAGCGGTCGAGGTGCTGAAGGAATTCGGCGTGCCGTATGAAGCTCACGTCTGGTCGGCCCACCGCACTCCCGAGCAGGTGAGGGCTTTTTGCTCGTCTGCCAGAGAAAACGGCTTCGGTGTGATTATAGCAGCCGCAGGCATGGCAGCGCATCTTGCGGGGGCTGCCGCTGCCGTTACCACGCTCCCGGTTATCGGGATACCTGTAAAATCCGGATATTTAGGCGGTGTTGACGCACTGCTGTCCACGGTACAGATGCCGCCGGGAATACCTGTGGCGACGGTTGCAGTGGACGGAGGGGTCAACGCCGCTTTGCTGTCGGTTGAGATACTCTCGCTCACCGACGAGGGGCTTGCTCAAAAGCTGGCCGAGCGCCGCCGGGCCGACAGCGAGAGGGTCCTTGCCAAAAACAAGGCGGTTGAGGAAGAACTGAACCAATAAGCCTCACAGCGCTTTATCAGTATTTTAGTTTCAAGAACTTCAATTCAGCCTGAAAAACCCCATAAAAAGTTTTGAATTAAAGTTTTTTGAAGATTCCAAAGAAACTTTTTTTCAAAAAAGTTTCTTTGGCGGGGGTCCGGGGGCAGCGCCCCCGGGAAGTAACCGAGGCTTCGGGGGCGGAGCTCCGGAAGAAAGGATTAAATATGGAAAAAAGGGAACAGCTCTACGAAGGGAAAGCCAAGAAAGTATTTGCCACAGAAAATCCGGATTATGTTATCGTGTCGTATAAAGACGACGCCACCGCCTTTGACGGCACGAAAAGGGGCACTATCGCCGGCAAGGGCGAGGTCAACAACCGCATGACGAATTATCTTATGCGCCTGCTTGAGAAGTCCGGCATACCCACACATTATGTTGAGGAGCTTAACGAGCGTGAGACGCTGGTCAGGCGGGTCTCGATTGTCCCGCTTGAGGTGATAATCCGAAATATTTCGGCGGGGTCGTTTGCAAAACGCTACGGCGTGGAGGAGGGGATTGTCTTTTCCCGCCCCACGATTGAGTTTTCATATAAGGACGACGAGCTGCATGACCCGCTGATAAACGAATACCACGCGCTCGCCCTCAGGCTTGTCACAGAAGAAGAAATTGAGACGATAAAATCAATGGCATTTAAGGTTAATGACATTCTGAAAGAGTATTTCCTCAACCTCGGCATCAAACTTGTCGATTTCAAGCTTGAGTTCGGGCGCACTTCGGACGGTAAGATCGTCTTGGCTGACGAGATTTCACCCGACACCTGCCGCTTCTGGGACGCCAAAACCAACGAAAAGCTCGATAAGGACAGGTTCCGCCGCGACCTCGGCGGGGTGGAGGAGGCCTATCAGGAGATGATGAGACGGGTCTTCGGCGGCAAATGAGGGACGGAGCAGTATATGGCTGAAATCAGGGAAGAATGCGGGATTTTCGGCGTGTTCAGCCCGGTTACCTGCGACGTGGCGCGCATGGTCTACTACGGCCTTTACGCGCTGCAGCACCGGGGACAGGAGTCCTGCGGCATTACGGTCAATGACAAGGGCGTGTTCACCACATACAAGGACACCGGGCTTGTCAACGAGGTTTTTAATTCCGAGAGCCTTGAAAAGCTTAAGTTCGGCAACTGCGCCATAGGCCATGTGCGCTACGGGACAACCGGCACAAACGACCGCACCAACGCACAGCCGGTGGTGGTCAACCACATAAAGGGTACAATGGCGCTGGCCCACAACGGCAACCTTGTCAATTCATATGACCTGCGCTCGGAACTTGAGCTGCGGGGCTCGATTTTCCACACCACCAGCGACACCGAAGTGATTTCATACATCATCACAAATAAACGCCTTGAGACGAGCTCTATCGAGGAGGCGGTCTGTCAGGCTATGTACCGGCTTGAAGAGGCCTATTCGCTGCTTGTCATGTCACCCCAGAAGCTCATGGCTGTGCGTGACGGCCACGGCTTCAAGCCGCTGTGCTTTGGGAAGACCGCCGACGGAATATATGTTGTGGCCTCCGAGAGCTGCGCGCTCGACGCGGTCGGCGCCGAGTTTGTGCGCGACGTGGAGCCCGGAGAAATTCTGATATTCGACAAATCGGGAGTTCGCAGCATAAGGGAGCACTGCGGCAGGAAGGAGCGGGCACTCTGCGTGTTTGAGTATATTTACTTCGCCCGTCCGGATTCGGTGATAGACGGGTACTCGGTTCACGAGGCAAGGGTCCGCGCCGGCGAGTTTTTGGCTGAAGAACATCCGGTAGAGGCCGATGTGGTAGTCGGCGTGCCCGACTCGGGGCTTGACGCGGCTCTCGGCTACGCGAGGAAGTCGGGTATACCCTATGAGATAGGATTTATCAAGAACAAATATATAGGCCGCACATTTATCGCCCCCGAGCAGAAGAGCCGGGAGGACATGGTGAGAATCAAGCTCAACCCAATAACCGAGGTTGTCCGCGGCAAGCGCGTGGTGCTGATTGACGACTCGATTGTCAGAGGGACGACCAGCGCCCGGATTGTAAACCTTCTGCACGAGGCCGGGGCGTCGGAGGTGCATATGAGGATAGCCTCTCCGCCGTACCTTAACCCCTGCTATTACGGCACAGACATCGACTCGCGCGATTACCTGATTGCCTGCCGCCACACGGCCGACGAGATTGCCCGGATAATCGGGGCAGACTCGCTCGGGTACCTCAGCTTAGATAATGTAAAGCGGCTGGCCTCCGGCACCGGCGGCTGCTGCGGCTTCTGCACAGCCTGCTTTGACGGCTGCTACCCGACTGAAATCCCCCTGGAAAACAGAAAGTATAAATTTGAAGAAAAGATACCTGAGAGTGAGGACGACTCCGCGAAAGGAGCCCAAAAATAGATGAAGAATATCTCAAAATCGGACAGCTACGCCGCCGCCGGTGTGGACATCACCGCCGGCTACCGCGCGGTCGAGCTGATGAAAAAGCACGTGGCGCGCACCCTTACCCCCGCCTGCTCGGATATCGGCGGGTTCGGCGGGTTGTATGTACCCGACCTGTCGGGATACCGGGAGCCGGTGCTTGTCAGCGGGACCGACGGCGTAGGGACAAAGCTGAAGCTTGCCTTTGTGCTCGACAGGCACGACACGATAGGAATCGACTGTGTGGCGATGTGCGTCAACGACATTGTCTGCAGCGGAGCAAAGCCGCTCTTTTTCCTTGACTATATCGCCTGCGGAAAGCTCTACCCCGAGAAAATCGCCGCGATTGTTTCTGGGGTGGCCGAAGGCTGCCTTCAGGCCGGCGCCGCGCTTATCGGCGGCGAGACGGCAGAGCACCCCGGCATGATGCCCGAGGACGAATACGACATCGCGGGCTTTGCGGTCGGGATTGTCGAAAAATCAAAGATTCCGGATAAGTACAACATGAAGCCGGGCGACGTCATCATCGCGCTGCCCTCAAGCGGCGTTCATTCAAACGGTTTCTCACTGGTAAGGAAAGTTTTCGATATAGGCAGGTCGGACATAACAAAGCCGGTGGCAGAGCTCGGCGGGAAGTCGCTCGGCGAGGTGCTGCTCACGCCCACCCGGATATATGTCAAGCCGCTTTTGGCTCTCTTTGACAAGGTGAATGTCCGCGGCGTGTCGCATATCACCGGCGGCGGGTTTTACGAGAACATCCCGCGCAGCCTGCCCGAGGGGCTTACCGCAAAAATAGAGCGGAAGAGCATTGTAACACCGCCGATATTTGACTTTATCGCGAAGGCCGGCGGCATTGACGAGCACGACATGTTCAATACCTTCAACATGGGCGTGGGGATGAGCATTGTCGTCCCGGCGGACGAGGCCGACCGGGCGCTCGGGGTCCTGCGGGAGTGCGGCGAAGCGCCATATATCATGGGTGAGATAATAAAATCAGACGAGACTATTGTCATTTGTTGAGGCGAGGCGGATGGAAAAAGCAAGGATTGCGGTTCTGGTTTCGGGCGGCGGGACAAACCTTCAGGCGCTGCTTGACGCCGAGCGACGCGGGGAACTGAAAAGCGGCGAGATAACGCTGGTCATATCAAACAAGGCCGACGCATACGCTCTGACCCGCGCCGAGAATGCCGGGGTGAGGACAGCCATAGTGACAAAGGCCGAATACCCCACACAGGAGGCTTTTGAGGCAAGGATAATAGAGCTCATTGAGGAAAACAACACCGACCTGATAATTCTCGCCGGGTTCATGTGCATTCTAAGCGTCGCCTTTACCTCGCGATACCCAGAGCGGATAATCAACGTCCACCCCTCGCTCATCCCGTCGTTCTGCGGCAAGGGGTATTACGGGCTCAGGGTCCACGAGGCCGCGCTTGCGTGCGGCGTCAAGGTGACCGGCGCGACCGTGCATTATGTCAACGAAGTGCCCGACGGCGGGCGAATTATCATGCAGCGCGCGGTTGAGGTCAGGGAGGGCGACACCCCCGAAACTTTGCAGCGGCGCGTGATGGAGGAGGCCGAGTGGGTGATTCTGCCCGCGGCTGCGGAGAAGGTTTGTTCTGAGCTTATCAGAAAAAAACATAAAGGAGAAATGATATGAACCTGTACAAAACCCGCGACATCGGAGCGCTGCTCCGGAAGAACAGCTATCCCGGGCGCGGCATTATTGTCGGCTTGTCGAAGAACGGCAAGTACGCCGTGGCCGCCTATTTCATAATGGGGCGGAGTGAGAACAGCCGCAACCGCGTATTCGACGATTTCGGCGACTATGTCACGATTTTTCCTTATGAGGCCTCAAAGCTTTCCGACCCTTCGCTTGTCATCTACACGCCGGTGAGGAAACTCGGGCGGCGGCTGATAGTCACGAACGGCGACCAGACCGACACCATTTACGAGCACCTCAAGGCCGGGAAGACCTTTGAGGAGGCGCTTGAGACCCGCGAGTTTGAGCCGGACAAGCCCAACTTCACCCCCCGCATCAGCGCGCTGCTCGATTTTGAAAACGGCTTTTGCTACAAACTGAGCATACTCAAGAGCGCCGATGAGAACGGTTCGGGCTGCAACCGCTTTACCTTCTCCTATGCTCCGCAGAAAGGAGTAGGACATTTCATTCACACCTACAAATCCGACGGGAACCCGCTGCCCTCGTTTGTCGGAGAGCCCGAGCGGGTCACGATTTTAAACAG
Organism: Eubacteriales bacterium; assembly: GCA_050946195.1. Classification (GTDB taxonomy): domain Bacteria; phylum Bacillota; class Clostridia; order Oscillospirales; family CAG-272; genus UMGS1002. The sequence continues at coordinate 23,857 of JBMNUI010000020.1, read as the reverse complement.
CATAAACGCCTTCACGAGAAAAATCTGGGACAACTTAAACCCCGACAATAAGGTTTCACTTTATGTCAGGTATGTCTCTCTGGCCTCGGGCCGGGCGACTACCAGAGTTGTCAACAAGAATGTGAGGGAATGAAGTGAAAGAGTTTGAACTGAAATACGGGTGTAACCCCAACCAGAAGCCGGCCAGAATATATATGAAGGACGGCAGCGACCTGCCGATTGAAATCCTCTCGGGCAGGCCGGGATACATCAATTTTCTTGACGCATTCAATGCCTGGCAGCTTGTCAGCGAGCTGAATGCGGCGACCGGCCAGGTCGCGGCGGCCTCCTTCAAGCATGTCAGTCCTGCCGGGGCGGCGATAGGGCGGGTTCTTAGCGAACGCGAAAAGCGGGCCTGCTTTGTCGACGACATTGAGGGGCTTGACGACTCGCCGCTCGCCTCGGCATATGCCCGCGCCCGCGGCACAGACCGCATGTCCTCCTACGGGGACTTTATCGCCCTGTCGGATGTTTGCGACGAGACCACCGCGAAAATCATCAAGCGCGAGGTCTCTGACGGCATCATCGCGCCGGGGTATACCGACAGAGCGCTTGAGCTGCTCAGGTCAAAGCGCAACGGTACATATAACATTATCAAAATAGACCCGAACCATGTCCCCGACCCGATAGAGCGCCGCGAGGTTTTCGGTATTACCTTCGAGCAGGGGAGAAACAATTTCAAAATCGACCGCTCGCTGCTCACAAACATAGTGACCAAGAATAAAAACCTGCCCGAGTCGGCGGTCCTCGACCTTATCGTCGCGCTCACGACTCTCAAATACACCCAGTCAAACTCAGTGTGCTATGCCTACGGCGGGCAGACCACCGGCGTGGGCGCCGGGCAGCAGTCGCGGGTGCACTGCACGCGGCTTGCCGGCATGAAGTCGGACAACTGGTTTTTGCGCCAGAGCGACAAGGTTTTAAATCTCCCCTTCCGTGAAGATGTAGGCCGCCCCGAGCGCAACAATGCAATTGATGTTTACATTTCGGACGATTACGAATCACTGCTTGCCGACGGGGTCTGGCAGGAGCTGTTTTATGAGCGCCCCGAGCCCTTTACCCGCGAGGAAAAGAAGGCCTATCTCTCAAAAATTACCGGAGTCTCGCTTGGCTCGGATGCCTTCTTCCCGTTCCCCGACAACATCGAACGTGCGGCGGCAAGCGGGGTCTGTTATGTAGCCCAGCCCGGCGGCTCGGTGAGGGACGATCTGGTCATCGAGGCCTGCGACAGGTACAACATGGTCATGTGCTTTACCGGCATGAGGCTTTTCCATCATTGATACATAGAGATACAGCTTACACAAGCCGGAGTGCGACGGCAGCAGGGTGCGCTCCGGCTATATAACAACACTGAGGAATGTGCAGCCATGAGAGTAATGGTAGTCGGCGGCGGCGGACGCGAGCACGCCATCATAAAAAAACTGAAGGAAAATCCGACAATCAGGCAGATTTACGCCCTGCCCGGAAACGGCGGAATAGCGGGCGACGCAATTTGCGTCAACATCGGGGCAAAGGACATTCAGGACATAGTCCTCTTTGCAATAGACAATAAAATCGACTACGCAGTGGTCGCACCCGACGACCCGCTGGTGCTGGGAGCGGTCGATGCGCTGAGCCGCGCGGGAATAGACTGCTTCGGCCCGGTTGCCAAGGCCGCAGAAATTGAGGGCAGCAAGGTTTTTGCCAAGGACCTGATGAAAATATACGGCATCCCGACGGCAGCGTATGAGGTTTTCGACAGCTCGGCCAAGGCGCTCGCCTATATTGAAAGCGTCGATATGCCGAGGTTTATCAAGGCCGACGGGCTGGCACTCGGCAAGGGAGCCATACTGGCAAGGACCAAAGAGGAGGCCAGAGCGATTATCCGATCGATAATGGAGGAGAAGATATTCGGGACAAGCGGAAACCGGATTGTCATCGAGGAGGTCATGACCGGCCCCGAGGTGTCGGTGCTGGCCTTCACCGACGGGAAGACTGTTGTGCCTATGGTCTCGTCAATGGACCACAAGCGCGCACATGACAACGACGAGGGGCCGAACACCGGCGGCATGGGGACAATCGCGCCGAACCCCTACTACACCGACGAGATTGCAGAGCGCTGCATGCAGACTATTTTTCTGCCGACAATCAGGGCAATGCAAAAGGAGGGGCGCGAGTTTCGCGGCTGCCTGTACTTTGGGCTCATGCTTACCCCCGAGGGGCCGAAGGTAGTCGAGTACAACTGCCGCTTCGGCGACCCCGAAGCGCAGGTGGTCATGCCGCTGCTTGAGACCGACCTCTTTACCATCATGCGGGCGGTGACCGAGGGTCGGCTCAGCGATGTTGAGGTGAAATTCAAAAAAGGTTATTCCTGCTGCGTGGTGATGGCCTCGGCCGGGTATCCTCAGAAATACCAGACCGGTTATCCGATAAGCATTGATGAGAGCGTGGCCGACAGCGTTTATGTCGCCGGCGCAAAGCTCTCTGCCGACGGCAGGCAGCTTCTGACCTCCGGCGGGCGGGTGCTCGGCGTGGTCCATATAGCCGACACGCTCGACGAGGCGATAAAAGGCGCCTACGATAAGGTTGCCAAAATTAAATTTGCAAATGAATACCACCGCAGCGACATCGGAAAAAGGGCGCTTTTGGCGCTTAAATAAACCGGAGATGAAAGGTTGAAGTAATGGTTTTTCGCGTTTACGTCGAGAAGAAAAAGGAGCTGGCACACGAGGCGGCGGCGCTGCTCAATGAGTTTCGCAATCTTTTAGGGATTGAAGCCCTCATGGATTTGCGGATTATAAACCGGTATGACGTTGAGAAAATTGACCGGGAGCTTTTTGAGTACGCCGTAAAGACGGTGTTATCTGAGCCGCAGGTAGATATCGTTTCGGAAGAGCTTGACATAAAAGACTCAGACGCGGTGGTGTTTGCGGTCGAGTACCTGCCGGGGCAGTTTGACCAGCGGGCCGACTCTGCCGCACAGTGTATCCAGATAATCTCGCAGGGCGAGCGTCCGTTGGTGCGCTCGGCCCGCGTTTATGTGCTATACGGCAAGCTCAGTGAAGATGACGTCGGAGCGATAAAAAAATACCTCATCAACCCGGTAGAGGCGTGCGAGGCTTCGCTTGAGAAGCCCGAGACGCTTGTGGTCGAGTACGAGCTGCCCGAGAGCGTCAGCACACAAAACGGTTTTTGCAGGCTTGACAGGGCAGGGCTTGAGGGATTTATCCGCGAATACGGGCTTGCGATGGACACTGACGATATTGCTTTCCTGCAGCAGTATTTTATCAAAGAGGGGCGCGACCCCACGATCACCGAAATCCGCATGATTGACACCTACTGGTCGGACCACTGCCGGCATACCACCTTTCTGACCGCAATCGATAATGTGACCTTCGAGGACCCGGCAATCGAGCGCACTTACAACGAGTACCTCAAACTCAGGGAACTTGCCGGCAGCAAAAAGCCGGTAAGCCTGATGGACCTGGCGACAATTGCGGCAAGATACCTGAAGACAACCGGCAAGCTTGATAAGCTCGACGAGTCCGAAGAGGTCAACGCCTGCACGGTTAAGATAAATGTCGAGATAAACGGCAGAAAAGAGCCCTGGCTGCTGCTCTTTAAAAATGAAACCCACAACCACCCGACCGAGATTGAGCCCTTCGGGGGGGCTGCGACCTGCATCGGCGGCGCCATCCGCGACCCCTTGTCGGGGCGGGCATATGTATACGCCGCAATGCGGGTCACCGGTGCGGCCGACCCGACCCGCCCGGTGAGCGAGACTCTGCCCGGGAAACTCCCCCAGCGCAAAATAGTGACCTCTGCGGCAGCCGGCTACTCCTCCTACGGTAACCAGATAGGAATTGCCACCGGCATTGTCGACGAACTGTATCACGAGGGGTATGTTGCAAAGCGGCTTGAGATCGGAGCGGTTATCGGCGCTGCGCCGGCAGAGAATGTCAGGCGCGAACGCCCGGCTCCCGGCGATGTGGTAATTTTACTGGGCGGCAGGACCGGGCGCGACGGCTGCGGGGGTGCCACCGGCTCCTCAAAATCGCATACCAAAGCTTCGCTGACAACCTGCGGCGCCGAGGTGCAGAAGGGCAACCCGCCCGAGGAGCGCAAGCTCCAGCGGCTCTTCCGCAACCCCGAGGCCGCCCGCATGATTAAAAAATGCAACGACTTCGGCGCGGGCGGCGTGTCTGTCGCCATCGGCGAGCTTGCTGACGGGCTTGACATAGACCTTGACAAAGTACCGAAGAAATACGAAGGGCTTGACGGTACCGAGCTTGCCATCAGCGAATCGCAGGAGCGGATGGCGGTAGTCATAGCACCAGAGAATGTCTCCCGTTTCCTTGAACTTGCCGAGGAGGAGAACCTTAAGGCGACGGTGGTCGCACGGGTCAAGGCCGAGCCGAGGCTCACCATGAGGTGGAACGGGAAAACCATAGTCGACGTCAGCCGCGAGTTTTTAAATTCCAACGGTGCGCCAAAGCATACTGAAGTTGCCGTTGCCGCTCCGCAGCCTTTTGACAAGCCGAAGGTCGACGACTTTGCAGCCGGCCTGCGTGCGCTTATGTCGGACCTCAACGTCTGCTCAAAGCAGGGGCTCTCCGAGCGCTTTGACTCGACAATCGGCGCCGGGACGGTGCTCATGCCCTTCGGCGGGAAATATCAGGCCACCCCGATTCAGGCGATGGTACACAAGATATCGGTCGAGCAAGGGCACACCGACGACTGCTCTCTGATGTCCTGGGGCTTTAACCCCTATATTTCCGAGCGCAGCCCCTACCACGGGGCATATCTGGCGGTGGTCGAGTCTATCTCAAAGCTGATTGCCGCCGGCGCAGAGTTCAAGGACATCTATCTGACCTTTCAGGAATACTTTGAGAAGCCCGGGCAGAATCCGGCACGCTGGGGCAAGCCGCTTGCCGCGCTGCTCGGAGCGCTCAGAGCGCAGATAGAGCTCGGTGTTGCCTCGGTGGGGGGCAAGGACTCGATGAGCGGCTCGTTTGAGAACCTCGACGTGCCGCCGACGCTGGTCTCCTTTGCGGTGACCACCGAGAAGATAAAAAACATAAGATCCCCCGAGTTTAAAAAGGCGGGGAGCCGCGTTGTGCTGATAAAACCCGAACTAAACGCCGACCGGCTGCCCGACGCAAAATCGCTGATTGATGTATTTGCAGAGGTCCGGGAGTTGCGCTCGATTGGCAAGGCAATCTCGGCCTGGACGCTTACCTACGGCGGCGTGGCCGAAGGCATTGTCAAGATGTGCCTCGGTAATCGGTTTGGGTTTGTGTTTGACGGGAATCTGACGCTCGACGACATTTTCGGCTATAATTACGGAGCCTTCCTGCTTGAGCTTGCCGACAACAGCGTTGATGCCGGAACGACCGTCGGGTATGTCACGGATGAGCAAAATATCAGTTATAAAAAGGAAAGACTATTGCTATGTGAGCTTGAAAATATATATTCAAGCCGGCTTGAGAGCGTTTTCCCGCGCAGGGTGGCGCAGGGCGGCGTGGAGATGCCGACGCTTGAACACCGCGGCGGCGGGCGCGTGGAATATGCCGGCGCGGCGGTGGCAGCCCCGCACGTGGTAATTCCGGTATTTCCGGGAACCAACTGCGAGTACGACACCGCTAAAATGCTGCGCGATGCCGGCGCCGAGGTCGAGATATTTGTCATAAACAACCTGACCCCGGCAGGCATTGCAAGGAGCATTGAGCGCTTTGCGGTGTCGGTTAGGTCGGCACAGATGATTGTGCTTCCCGGCGGCTTCTCGGGCGGCGACGAGCCCGACGGCTCGGGCAAATTCATCACCGCATTTTTCAGAAACGCGGCGGTAAGAGAGGCGGTCGAAGAGCTGATAGAGAAACGTCAGGGGCTTATCTGCGGTATCTGCAACGGCTTTCAGGCACTGATAAAACTCGGGCTTGTGCCTTACGGCAGGATAATCGACCCCGACGAGAACTCCCCGACCCTGACGTACAACACAATAGGCCGCCACCAGTCGTGCCTTGTGCGTACCAGAGTGGTGTCGAACAAGTCCCCCTGGTTTGCCGCGACCCAGCCCGGCGACATTTTCACGGTCCCAATCTCGCACGGTGAGGGCAGGTTCTATGCCCCCGACGAGGTGATAGAAAAGCTGGCTGAAAACGGGCAGATTGCCACCCAGTATGTCGACCTTGAAGGCCGGGCTACCTACGACATCGAGTACAACCCCAACGGCTCGGTGTGGGCCATTGAGGGCATCACCTCGCCCGACGGCCGGATACTCGGGAAGATGGGGCATGTCGAGCGGAACGCCAAAGGGCTCTATGTCAACGTTCCCGGCGTGTATGACATGAAAATGTTTGAGTCGGCGGTAAAATACTTCAAAAAGGAGATATAAAAATGGCGCATCCTGCTGATATCGAAATTGCTCAGGCATGTAAGATGAAGCCGATTACCGAGATTGCCGGGGCAGCCGGAATCGACGAGAAGTATATCGAGCTCTACGGGCGCTACAAGGCCAAGGTTGACCTGTCGCTGCTGGGTGACCTTCAGCGGCCAGACGGCAAGCTGGTGCTGGTCACCGCCATCACGCCGACTCCGGCCGGGGAAGGTAAGACCACCACGACAATAGGCCTTGCCGACGGGCTTTCGCGCATCGGAAAGCGGCCGATCGTGGCTATCCGGGAGCCGTCGCTCGGACCGGTGTTTGGTATCAAAGGGGGGGCCGCCGGCGGCGGGTATGCGCAGGTCGTGCCGATGGAGGACATAAACCTGCATTTTACCGGCGACATTCACGCGGTAGGCGCGGCCAACAACCTGCTCGCCGCAATGCTCGACAACAATATACATCAGGGCAACAGCCTCGGTATCGACCCCCGGCAGGTAACATGGCGGCGCTGTGTTGACATGAACGACCGGCAGTTACGGAAGATTGTCGGGGGGCTTGGCGGAAAGACAGACGGCGTGCCGCGTGAGGACGGGTATGACATAACCGTCGCCAGCGAGGTGATGGCGGTGCTCTGCCTTGCCGACTCGATTACCGACCTGAAAAACCGACTCGCCCGGATAGTTGTGGGGTATACCTACGACGGCAGGCCGGTTACCTGCACCGACCTCAGGGCGGCGGGCGCTATGGCCGCCCTGCTGCGCGACGCGCTCAAGCCCAATCTTGTGCAGACTCTTGAGGGAACCCCGGCATTTGTGCACGGCGGGCCTTTTGCCAACATCGCCCACGGCTGCAACTCGGTGATAGCCACAAAAATGGCGCTGCGGCTCGGCGAGTACGCTGTTACAGAGGCAGGATTCGGCGCCGACCTCGGGGCCGAGAAATTCCTTGACATAAAGTGCCGGATGGCCGGACTTGTCCCCTCGGCGGTGGTGATTGTAGCGACAATCCGCGCGCTCAAGATGCACGGCGGCCTGCCGAAAAACGAGCTTGACCATGAGGATATCGGAGCGCTCGAGCGGGGAATTCCCAATCTGTTGCGCCATGTCTCAAATATTAAGAATGTATACGGCCTGCCCTGCGTGGTCGCCCTCAACCGCTTCCCGACAGACACAGAGGCCGAGATTGAGTTTATCATCCAAAAGTGCCGTTCGCTCGGCGTGAATACCGTGCTCTCAACCGTCTGGGCCGAGGGCGGGCGGGGCGGCGAGGAGCTGGCCCGCGAGGTGGTGCGTCTGTGCGAGTGTGAGAAGCCGAACTTCAGGTTTGCTTACCCCGACGACTGCCCGATTGTAGAAAAGCTTTACGCGGTGGTCACAAAGGTCTACGGCGGCAAATCGGTCAACATCCTGCCCGCGGCAAAGAAGCAGCTTGAGCTTCTGGCCTCGCTCGGCTACTCAAAATACCCGGTCTGCATCGCCAAGACACAGTACAGCTTTACCGACAACCCGGCCATTCCCGGGGCGCCCGAGGGCTTTGAGATTACGGTGAGAAACGTTAAAATTTCGGCCGGCGCGGGATTTATAGTAGCGCTGACCGGCGATATTATGACCATGCCCGGCCTGCCGAAATCCCCGGCTGCCGAGCGCATCGATGTTGACGAGAACGGGGTAATATCGGGGTTGTTCTGAGGTGCACCGGTAGAAAATGGCATGAATCGCATCGCGACTCATGCCATTTAATAATTCAGGTAAGAACGGTGATATTTATCAATAAGCAAAAAAATGATAGCCATTTATGCCATGGTTATCGTCCTTGGTAGGAAGAAGAATAAAGTTGTACCCAATTTGTACCTGCTTAATATAATAGTCACAATAAATAGAAAAAAAAGGCGACAACCACACATTAATATTGTAGGTTATCGCCCTTTGGCGGAGAGGGCGGGATTCGAACCCGCGTGCGGTTTCCCGCAAACTGATTTCGAGTCAGCCCCGTTATGACCACTTCGATACCTCTCCGTATCATATAACCCGCGCCGGCACCGGCGCGGGTTATATTATATCATAATATTGACTTTCGTGCAAGAGCTAAAATCAAAAAATATTTGCCTTCTCGAAATATTCGAGCGCCGACTCGATGTCGGCCCGCACGGCGGCGGCAAGCTCGTCCGGACTTTCAAACCTGTATTCAGGGCGCAGGTATTTGTAAAACTCTGTTTTAATTGTGCGACCATAGAGCTCGGCATCATATCCGATTATGTGCGTCTCGCAGCGCAGCTCGTCCTGCCCGCAGAAGGTCGGGCGCACCCCGATATCTGTCACCGCCGGCCGGCGCACTCCATCGACAACACACGCGCTGATATATACGCCGATTTTGGGTATGAGCTTGCCGGGAGGAAATTTCTGATTCGCGGTCGGGAATCCGAGCCGGCCTCCGACCGAGCTGCCGCGGACTACCGGGGCGGTAAGCGAGTATGGCCTGCCGAGCATTGCGGCGGCGGCCTCCATCTCCCCGGCAAGCACCGCATGGCGGATTCCGGTCGAGCTTACGGCAACCCCGCTGTACATCACCGGACCGAGCACCGATACATTGCCACAAAACTCCCGGTCGAGGGTGTCAGGGCCGCCGTAGCCGCCAATACCGAACCTGAAGTTAAAGCCGCAGACGGCGTGCACGCAGCCGCACCTTACTTTGAGTATTTCAGAGATAAAGCGGCCGGGCGTCATATCCCGGACATATTCAAAATCGACAATATACAGCCTGTCCATGCCCGCCTCGGCGATCAGCCCTGCCTTTTCCTTGAGGTCGGTGATTCTCGGCGGGGGGCTGGCAAGCAGCACTTCATTTGGCGAGGGGGAGAAGGTAAGCACGCCGGCAACAATATCATTGTATTGCGCGGCCAGCCTGCGCTTGATTTTGAGAGCTTCATTCAGCAGAGCGGCATGTCCTGTGTGAACCCCGTCGAAGTTGCCGAGGCAGAGCACCGCGGGGGGGAGGGGAGCAGGAGCCGGGGAACAGGAGCCGGGGCAGCCCAGTCTTATAATTTCCACTTACTCGGATAACCCCAGATAGTTCTTGACAAGCTCGACGAGGAGTTTGTCGCGGTCCACCCGGCGTATCAGCCCGCGGGCGTTGTTGTAGTTTGTGATGTATGTCGGGTCTTCTGAGAGAATATAGCCGACAAGCTGGTTGATAGGATTATACCCCTTCTGCTCGAGCGCCTCGTATACCTTGCAGATTATCTCGCGCATGGACAGTTCGCCCTCGGGCTGGCCTTTTGCGGGATAGTTATCCTTATTCTCAATCATAGGCCGCTCCTTATGAAGTTTCTGGGTTAATTATATACCAAAATAAAGCACAATGCAAGGGTATCGGCCGATTTTGGGACCGGGGTCACTGATCGTCCGGCGGAACGGGGAAATCAAACAGCTTGGCAAGCACCGAGCCGTCGATACGGTAGGAGAGCGGCGAGTCGGGCAGGCAGGCGTATATTTTATCTTCATCTGCATATCCGAGATGCAGCACGAAGGTGCTGTCGACATTGACCTTAACCGGGCTGCCGCTGCTGTCGGTCACGCTGGTCTCGGCGACATATGACACGGTCATGACAGTAGGGGAGAGCAGCCCGAGCGCCTCTTTGTCAGACTCGGAATAGCCGGCTACATCGGAAAAGTAGATTTGAGTAATGGTATCGGCAAGTTCGGCGGCAAGTTCGGGTTCGAGCGCCGTTTCCTCGCCGCCGTTTCGTGATACATACCAGAAGTCCTGTGTGTCGGCCGACTCGTCCTTCCCGTTTTCATAATAGATATATTTCAGCTCGTCCTCCCCGCGGGTAAAGGTCAGCGTGCGGATTCTGTCGGCAGGTATATCGGGCATGCTGTCGTGCTTTACCATGTCGTGCGGGGTGAGGCTGAAGGAGTAGGCTACCGAGGTGTTCACCATATAAACACGGTTATCCCCGGCGCCGGTCATGAAATAATATTTGTTGGTGTAGGTGTTGAGGCTGCCGAACATGAAGGTCTGTTCGCCGAAAAGCTCGTCGGCCACTGTCACCGTAAGCCAGGGGTTGTCGAGCCCGTAGGTTGAGAGGTCGGCCTCGCTTACCTGGAGCCTTGTGGTCGAGGTTATCGCTTTGAGCGCCGAGGCAATGGATGCAAAATAGGTGTTGTCAAGCGGCAGCGAGGGCTCGGCCACCCAGAACCATGAGGTCTTTGAGTCGCTCAGCTCAAAACGGAATATGTCCTCCCCGACATTGTATTCAATCAGGTACAGGCTGCCTATGTCCACCTCGGCGACGGTATAGGTTGTGCCGGCTGGTTTTGTGGTGTCCGGAGTATCCTGACCATCCTTATCCCCGGTCAGGGTTTTGACGAGTACAAGCAGGCCGACAAGGACCGCCACCACAAAAAGCATGATGAGGAGAGTTCTTGTCCTTTTCATAGCCCTGACAACCTCAAGAATTCAGCGACGGCGCCGCCTGAGCCAGACAGTCAGCCCCGCGGCGGTGACTCCGAGCGGTATTATGATTACAAACACAACCGTCCACAGGTAGATTGAGGACTGGCTGAGCTTATCGAGCAGCGGCTCGGAGATCGGAATTCCGACGACGTCGCTGAGCGTTGATTCGTAGGTTTCCATCCATGTGAGCATATTTAGAACATAGTAATAGTTTCCGTAGGATACCTCTCTCGCCGCCGCGTCGGTGAAGGCGAGGGCAGAGGAGAGCCAGATAATCTGAGCGTCGCCCTTCTCGATTGCAACTCCGAGCGCCAGCGAGCCGGGCTCAGATTGCTCCTCGCCGACCTTTGAATATGCCGAGCTTGAAGTGGTGAACAGCTCGGTTATTTTGGCGCCCGCTTCATTTTCGGTGAGTTTGATCCCGTGGGATGTGGGCATGAAGATCGAATACGAGGTATTAAAGAGCGATATTGACGAATGGTTTCCTATATTAGGAAGCAGATAATATTTATTGTGTTTATAGTTTTGCGGGGTTTCATCGTACACAACTCCGGGGACCGCCGAAACACCGTAGGGTTCGACAAGGCTCAGGAGATTTTCCATGCCGGTGTTGTCGGGCGAGGTAATAAGCAGCATATTGCCCCCGCCGGCAAGATAGGCGCTAATCATCCCGGCTTCACTCTCCGACAGGTCGGAGGTCGGGGCGTAGATTACAAGGCAGGAGGCATCGTCGGGAATAGACTCGGTGGTGACGGTGCGCAGGTATTCGTGCTCAATATTGTTGTCGGCGAGATACTGCAGGAACATTTCCGAGAATACTGCCTCGCCGTGCCCTTCGGTGATATAGATATGCGGGATCCGCTCGCGAATTACATACTCGACCGCTTTGGTTATCGTGTCGTCACCGTAAAAATAGGTTTCGGTGGGGTAGCCCATTTGCTCGGCCTGACTGAAGTAAAAATAAGGGACACTGTTGTAATACATATAAACTTCGTAGGGCACAGGGCTTGTCATGCCGGCTTTTTCGGCAAGATACTCGTTGTAATAGTAAAACAGCTCATGATAATCTATCAGCCTGTGGCGCCGTCCGCTCTCAATGATTAGGCTGTACTGCGAGGGCTGGGCGTCGGTCACACCGATATAGGGTTCAAGGCAATCGGGGTCGGCTATCGGGTCAAGGATGTCATATTTTAAATATTTGCTGTGGGAGGTATACCTTTCAAGGAAGGTTTCAAGCGTCGGGTCTGTTGTGCCGTCCGGACAGATCCAGTGGATTGTCACCGGCTCGCTGATTTTCCCGAGAAAATCCTGAGTGCTCTCCGATATGGTATACAGCCCCTGCGGGGTAGTGTCAAAAACCGTGAGCGAACTGGGCAGTGAAGCCACAATCAGGTTGATTATTACAAGTATTACAAGCAAAGCAAGGCTGACAAGGAAGGTGTAGGTCCCGATTTTGGTGGATTTTGAAAGGCCTTTTCCTTGTTTTTTTGCTTTTTCGGGGTTATTACCGTTCATGTTCATCACTCTGCCTCCCCTCAGCTCCAGCGGCGCGTCTCAAGCGACTGGACCGAAATGAAAAGAAAGAATACGGTCACCGACAAGAGGTAGACCACGCTGCCGAGGTCGAAAACTCCGGAATTGAGGTTGTAAAAGCGGTCGTAGAGCGAAAGCCCGGTCATGATTTTGTGGAACAGGCCCTCAAAGAGCGAATTCCTAAAGTAGTAGAGGGCGCAGAGCGGGACAACAAGCAGTGCCGCGGCAATCATGCCGGCATTTATATTTGAGGTGAGCTTCCAGACAATTGCCGCTGTGATAAAGGAAAGCGCCACAAGGCAGAGGAAAGAGGCGAGCGCGTCCTTTGGTACCAGCACAATCAGGAGGGGAAGTACCAGCAGAAACAGGAGGGTGCCGAAGCTGATAACCGCCGCAATCACCTGGCTCTCGGTCAGCGAGGAGATAAACATGCAGATTGATATCAGCGCAAGCCCGAGCAGAAAGAGTGCAAGGATTGCACAGTAGCTTGAGGTGTAGTGCATGTTGCCGTAGGCGCTCAGAATCAGCGGGTAGAGCATCATCACGGCTATCGGGATTACGAGCACCAGCGCGGTTGCCAGGAATTTTCCGATGATTATCTCGGAAACCTTAAGTGGCAACGAGAAGAGGTGGGTGTCGGTCAGGTTTGTGCGGTCTCTGCCGAGCGAGCGCATGGTGATGATAGGCACTACCACAAGGAAGGCTATTCCGGTAATCTCAATCGCAAACCTGAAGGAGGCCATTCCCAGGAAAAGGTTGTAGATCGCCACGCACACACCGAAGAAGAGCAACAGGAAAGCTATGAAGATCTGCCCGGTCATGTTGTTCATATATGACTTGAATTCCCTTGTGAATACGGCTATCATTCCTCCTCACTCTCCCCCTCGTTGGATTCGTCGTCTTCATCGTCAACGCCGTTATCGTCATTTTCATCGTAATCTTCGTCAACTTCATCCTCGCCGTTACCTTCGCTCCCGTGGCTCTCGTGTTCAGCCGAATCATCTTCGGTGTCGGTTGTAAGCGACAGAAAGACGCTCTCAAGCGAGGATTTTTTGAGCTCCATTGTGATAATGGGGCAGCGGCGGTCGGCCATGGCGAAGAAAATCGCCTCGCGCGGGTCGGTGTTCTTGTCCACACTTAGCATAAGCTCGCAGACTCCCGCCTCGCCGGACTTGAGTACCTCATGCTCGAGTATTCCCGGAATGCCGGCAAGCCCTGATATGACCGCCCGCTCGTCGGCCTTCACGGCAATATGCAGCCGGTTTGTGCTCTCAACCGAGCGGTTGAGGTTCTCGAGCGAGTCGTCTGCAACAATCTTTCCGCGGTGGATGATAATCACCCGCTCGCATACCTCGGTCACCTCGGCCAGAATGTGGCTGCTGAATATGACGGTCTTCATCTCGCCCAGCGTGCGGATAAGGTCGCGCATCTCGATGGTCTGCTTTGGGTCAAGGCCGACCGTGGGCTCGTCGAGTATTATCACGTCGGGATTCCCGAGCATGGCCTGTGCAATTCCGACCCGCTGCCGGTAGCCCTTTGACAGGTTGCGTATCAGCCGGTCACCAACCTCCTCAAGCTGGGTCAGTTCCATGACCTCGCGCACCTGCCGGTAGATAGCCTCGTAATCGACCCGCTTGGCCATGGCGATAAAGTTCAGGTATTCGGAGGGCGTCATGTCGGTGTAAAGCGGGGGAACCTCAGGCAGGTAGCCGATATGGCGCTTTGCCTCGAGCGGCTCCTCGAAGATATCATGCCCCCCTACCGTCACGGTCCCCGAGGTGGCGGCAAGGCAGCCGGTGATGATGTTCATCGTGGTGGTTTTCCCGGCGCCGTTAGGGCCGAGCAGGCCGTAAACCTTGCCTGAACTGATGCTGAAGCTGATGTTGTCGAGAGCCAGGTTGTCGCCGTACTTTTTGGTCAGATTCCTGACTTCAATCAAGTCTGCGCCCTCCCTTGAAGATTATCTATTACTCAAATGTTCGCCGAAAAGGTGTGCATAATTCACAAGAAAACTATTCCTGAGATATTATTATTATACTATAAACCCGGCCTGTGTCAAGCGTTTGATGAATATGTGATTTTTTCCTGACGCCGGCGGAGGCTCGAGTCCCGCCGGCATTTTGTGCTGCCAATATTTGCTCGTCTAAAACAGGGTCAAGCCGGGCATTTGATGTATTGAACTATAAAACTCGGGCAAAATTATACTTGTCACAAAAAATCCGGGCAGACTGCGAAAATATCCTGCCGCGTGCAGCCGATATTTTCGCAGTGTGCTGAAATGCCGCCCCTTCTGTTTTGACGCAAACGCGGCACCTGACGCTGGCGAAATTCAGCCGCACAACTAAAGATTGAGGTTATGAGGACATAAAATGGCAGAACAGGCAAAGCAGTTTCAGATAAACCGGGAAACCGGCTACCGGATGTATGATTATCTCGGAGCGCACCGCGAAGGCGGGATGTTCGTATTTCGCGTATGGTCCCCCCATGCCGACGCGGCCTATGTTATCGGCAGCTTTAATGACTGGGGATTTTCCTGCCCCATGAAAAAGGTCACCGAAAACGGCATCTGGGAAGCATATGCCGAGGCGAAATACGGGGATATGTACAAATTCCGTTTTTTTTCCGGGGACAAGACGATTGACAAGGCCGACCCCTATGCCTTTTATTGTGAACGGCCGCCGGGCACTGCCTCGATTATATACGACATTGACAGTTATCAATGGGGCGACGAGGGCTGGATGGCCTATCGCGCCGGGCATATGAACCGGCAAAATTATTTTACCCGCCCGCTGAGCATCTACGAGCTTCACGCCGAATCATGGCGGCGACATGGCGACGGCAGCTGTTACAGCTACCGCGAGCTGGCAGACGAGCTTATACCCTATGTCAAGCAGATGGGCTATACCCACATTGAGCTTTTGCCGATAATGGAATATCCCTACAGCCCGTCCTGGGGGTATCAAATCTGCGGGTACTTCGCGCCGACCTCAAGGTTCGGGACCCCGCGCGACTTTATGGAGTTTGTCGACAGGATGCATCAGGCCGGAGTCGGCGTGATACTCGACTGGGTACCGGCGCATTTCCCTAAGGACGCGCACGGGCTCTTTGAGTTTGACGGGCAGCCGCTCTATGAATACCCCGACGCCACGAGGGAGCTCAACGGCTGGGGGACCAGGCAGTTTGACGTATCCCGCCCCGAGGTCGAGAGCTTTCTCATCTCAAACGCCGTGTTCTGGGCTTCGAAATACCATATCGACGGGCTCAGGGTCGACGCGGTGGCCTCGATGCTTTACCTCGATTACGACAGGGGACCGGGGGAGTGGTCCCCCAACATATACGGCGACAACAGGTGCCTTGAGGCGGTCAGCTTTTTCAAAAAGCTCAACGGGCACATGGCCGGCCAGTTTCCCGACGTGCTCATGATTGCCGAGGAATCGAGCGCCTGGCCGAATGTGACCGGCTTTGACAACGGCGGGCTCGGATTTTCGTTTAAATGGAATATGGGCTGGATGCACGACTCGCTCGATTATATCGGCATCGACCCCTACTTCAGAAAGTACCACCACAACAAGCTCACCTTTGCCCTGACATACGCGTTTACCGAAAAATTCCTGCTTCCGGTATCGCATGACGAGGTGGTACACGGGAAAAAATCGCTTCTTGACCGTATGTGGGGCGACTATAATCAGAAGTTCGCTACCGCCCGCGCCTTTGCCGTCTATATGATGACCCACCCCGGGAAAAAGCTGACCTTCATGGGCAACGAGATAGGACAGTTTTGCGAGTGGGATTATACACGTGAAGTTGAATGGTTTTTACTCGACTACGAGTCGCACGCCCGCTACCAGCTCTTTTGTGCCGAGCTCAATCATTTTTACCTTGAGCACCCCGAGCTCTGGGAAAACGACGACTCCTGGGAGGGCTTTCGCTGGATAGACCCCGACAACCGAGATGAAAGCATATATTCATACAGAAGAATAGCAAAAGACGGCCGAGAGCTTGTTGTGATTCTTAATTTTACACCGGTTTTACGGCGTGACTTCATGCTCGGCGTGCCGCAGGACAGGCCGTATTTTGAGCTGATGAGCAGCGACGACAAAAAATACGGAGGTACAGGAATACTGAACGAGGGACAGCTTGTGTCAAAAGAGCCCGGAATGCACGGGTTGCCCTTTCACCTCCGGCTGACCCTGCCGCCGCTCTCTGCCGTAATTCTCAGCGCCGACTACCCCACCGGGCGCGAGAGTGGCGAGAAAAAAGTTCAAAAAACCAGAAAGCGGACGGTTATCGCACCGCTGAAGCTGCAGCTTGAAGATGACTGACAAATATACCTGATAAAACTGGAGACCCTGATGCCAAAGAAAAAAAAGGAATGGATTGCAATGCTGCTTGCCGGCGGGCAGGGTTCAAGGCTCTGTTCGCTGACCGGGAAAATCGCCAAATCGGCGGTGAAGTTCGGCGGCAAATACAGAATTATAGATTTTACGCTCACCAACTGCGTCAACTCGGGTATTGACACCGTGGGGGTGCTGACCCAGTACCAGCCGCACCTGCTCAATGAATATATGGGCACCGGAGTACCGTGGGACCTTGACCGGATGTGGGGAGGGCTGAAAATTCTGCCGCCCTACCAGCGGCAACACGGCGCCGACTGGTACCGCAGCACGGCAAACGCGATATACCAGAACATCGATTTCATAAACCGATATGACCCCGACTATGTGATAATCCTCTCGGGCGACCACATCTACCGGATGGACTACCGAAAGATGCTCGAGTACCACAAGGAGAAAAACTCGGACTGCACTATTGCCGTACTCGACGTGCCGCTCTCGGAGGCCGGGAGGTTCGGAATCATGAGTACAGATGACGACGGCAGGATAATAAAGTTTACCGAGAAGCCGAAAATCCCCGAGAGCACCAAGGCGTCGATGGGAATTTATATATTCGGAAAGGATAAGCTGATTTCGTATCTCGAGGCCGACGACGCCGACGCCGAATCCTCAAACGACTTCGGAAAAAACGTAATCCCCTCGATTCTGGTTGCCGGCGAGAAGCTTTACGCCTATGAGTTTGAGGGCTACTGGAAGGATGTCGGCACCGTATCGAGCCTTTGGGAGGCCAACATGGATATGCTGGGATCTGACCCGAAGCTGAACGACAAGGACTGGAGCATTTACTCGCGGCAGGACAGCAGGCCGCCGCAGCATATCGGCAGGCTGGCGGTGGTCGAGAATTCAGTGGTGACCGAGGGCTGCGAAATTTACGGCTCGGTCATAAACTGCGTGCTCGGCTCGGGGGTGAAGGTCATGAGCGGCGCGCGGGTTAGCGACTCGGTGCTCATGGACGATGTACTGGTCAGCGAGGGCGCGTCGGTCGACTGCGCGATAGTCGACACCGGCGCGGTGGTCGGCGCCGGGGCGCGGGTGGGGGCCGTGCGCGACGAGAGCCTGCCGCTCTCAGAGGTACCGGTGACGGTTATTGGCGCGGGGGTTATCGTGCCGTCGGGCTGCGAGGTAACCCCGTATGAAAAGCTGGTAATGGTGTGATGCTAAGGTTCCCGCCCGCAGGGGAAGCAATAAACCTATGCAACGGAGATGAAAATGAATGCCGCAGGACTGATATTTTCAAACATTCACGACACGACAATACCCGAGCTGACAAGGACCCGCACCATGGCGAGCGTCCCCTTCGGCTGCCGCTACAGGCTTGTTGACTTTGCCCTCTCGAATCTGGTCAACGCGGGCATCACAAAGGTCGGCATAATCACCCACAACAATTATAAATCGCTGCTCGAGCATCTCGGCAGCGGGCGGGACTGGGACCTTGAGCGCGAGTTCGGGGGAATTAAAATCCTGCCGCCGCATATTACCTCATATGAGAACACCACAAGAGGCCAGGTATACTCCTCGCGGCTCGAGGCGCTTATTGCAGTAATGAGCTTCATATCCGAGTGCAGCGAGGAGAATATAGTTCTTACCGACTGTGATGTCATTTGCAACCTTAATATGGCCGACGTTCTCAATATGCACTCCCGGCGGGGGGCCGACTTCACAATTGTAACCAAGCGGATATCAACGGCAGAACTTCATCTCACGCCGCGCGTCACGGTAATAAGGAGCGACATGGACGGGCGGATATACGGCCTTGCCGAATACACTTCGGAGGACAGCAAAAGGGCTGAGATTGAGGTCAGCATGAACATCATGGTCGCAAGGAAACATTACCTGCTCAAGCTCATTGAGGACGCGGTGGCCCACGGCCACACAAGCTTTGAACATGACATAATCGGGCGCCGGCTGGGCGAGGACAAATTTTTTGTCTACCGGCACCAGGGGTACCATGCTCTGGTAAACTCGCTTGAGAGCTATTACAGGTGCTCGCTTGAGCTGCTCGACCCAGACGTGCGCCGCCAGCTTTTCGGCATTTACGACCGGCCGGTGATGACGCGGCATAAAAACCTGCCGCCAACGAAATACATGCCCGGGGCGAGGGTGATAAACTCGCTTGTCGCCGACGGCTGCGTGATTGAAGGCGTGGTCGAAAATTCGATTATTTTCTGCGGCACAAAGGTCGGACGGGGTTCGGAGGTGAGAAACTGCGTGCTGATGGGCGACACATATGTCGGCGAGGGGGCTGAACTGTATTGCGTGATAACCGACCGTAATGTGCTTATCAAGGAAGGACGGCGGCTGTCGGGGCATGAGACCCTGCCGTTTTTTATCGGAAAGGAGGTCAGCGTATGACTCTTGAGGAAGCGCTGAGAGTGGAAAAGACAAAGCCGCGGGACTTAAAAATTCTGTTTGTCGGCTCCGAGGTTATGCCCTATGCCGCCACCGGCGGGCTGGGAGATGTGCTGGGCTCGCTGCCGGCCGCGCTTGCCGTGCGCTATCCGGGGTGCGACCTGCGGGTGGTCATGCCGCTCTACTCGTCGGTAGGAGAGGAGTGGCGGCAGAAAATGAAGGACGAGACGGCATTTTACCTGCAGCTGGCTTGGCGGAGACAATACTGCGGCATAAAGTCGCTCGAGCGCGGTGGGGTGTTGTATTACTTTGTTGACAACGAATATTATTTCAAGCGCGACGCGCTGTACGGCCATTATGACGACGGCGAGAGGTACGCCTTTTGCTGCATGGCGACAATGGAGCTGATAAGGCACCTCGAGTTCTGGCCGGATATAATCCACGCCCACGACTGGCAGGGCGGACTCAGTGTTGTATATAAAAATCTTCTGTATCGGGGCTCCGGGGGCTATGACAGAATCAAAACCGTCTACACCATCCATAACATCGAGTATCAGGGGCAGTTTGACCACGCAATACTCGGCGACGTCTTTGCGCTGGGGAATGAATACCATGAGCTGCTCGACTACCACGGCCGGCTCAACCTCATGAAGGCGGCAATCTGCTGCGCCGATATGGTGACCACGGTCAGCCCGAGGTATGCCGAGGAAATAAGGACACATGAGTTCGGCCGGGGGCTAGAGTATATCTTAAACGAAAACCCTGAGAAGCTCTGCGGGATACTCAACGGCATAGACTATGACTACTACAACCCCGAGACCGACCCGGCGCTCGCCGTCAACTACTCATGGAAGAAAATCGAGGGGAAATACAAAAACAAAGCTGTGCTGCAAAAGGCGCTCGGGCTGCCGGTGCGCGAGGTGCCGCTGCTGGCGATAATATCGAGGCTGGCCTCCCACAAGGGGCTTGATCTGGTGTGCGAAATTGCGGGCAGGCTTGTCTCGGAAAACGACCTGCAGCTTGTGGTGCTCGGGCAGGGCGAGGCGCGCTTTGAGGAGTTTTTCACAAACCTTGAAGAGCGCCATTTTGCCAAGGTAAGGGCGATAATCGACTACAACCGCGAGCTCTCGCGCCAGATATACGCCGCTGCCGACATTTTCCTCATGCCCTCAAAAAGCGAGCCCTGCGGCCTCTCCCAGATGATAGCCTCGCGCTACGGGGCGATACCCGTCGTGCGCGAGACCGGCGGGCTGGCCGACTCAATTAAGGGATTCCGGGAGGAGGGCGGCGAGCTTCATGGCAACGGGTTTACTTTTGCAAATTATTCGGCAGATGAGCTTCTCGGGCGCATCATGGCGGCGATTTCACTCTGGCAGGATGAGAAAAAGAGGCTTGCCTTCATTAAAAAAATCATGCAAATCGACTTTTCATGGGATGCCTCGGCCAAAAAATACATGAAGATATACGAGGGGTTATTCAAGAGCAAAGGGGGCGTGCGGAAATGAATTTTCAGCCAGACGCCGAAACAGTCAGGACAAATATTGAGGAGAAGCTGCTGCGGCATTTCGGCACGGTTCCGGCCTCGGCCACAAAGGAGCAGGTTTTCAAGGCTGTAGCAATGACCGTCAGGGACATTCTGACCAGACGGCGCGGGGAGTTCAAACACCTTGCCAACAGGTGCGGGGCAAAGCGGGTTTATTACCTCTGCATGGAGTTTATGCTCGGCCGCTCCCTGCGGAATAACCTCTGCAATCTCGGCCTTGCCGGAACATACAGGGATGTGCTCGGGGAGCTTGGCTTTGACCTTGACGAGATATTTGAGATCGAGCCCGACGCCGGGCTTGGCAGCGGGGGGCTCGGGAGGCTTGCCGCTTGCTTTATGGACTCGCTTTCCTCGCTGAACTACCCGGCGACCGGCTTTTCGATCTGTTACGAATACGGGCTTTTCAGGCAGAAAATAGTCGATGGTATTCAGATCGAACTGCCCGACATCTGGCTGCCGCTCGGCGAGGTCTGGCTCATCCCGCGCACAGACCGGACCTTTATCGTGCGTTTCGGCGGGCGGGTCAGGGAAGTCTGGAATGACGGCAGGCTTGAAGTGCATTACGAGGACTGCGAGGAAGTCGAGGCGGTTGCCTACGACATGATGATCTCGGGCGCCGACAGCACAGCGGTCTCGCCGCTGCGGCTCTGGCGGGCGCGCGACCTGCACAAGTTCAACATGGGACTATTTACTCAGGGGCAGTACACCCGCGCGCTTGAGGAGAGCAACAACGCCGAAATCATCTCAAAGGTGCTCTATCCCTCGGACAACCACACCGAAGGGAAGATGCTAAGGCTCAGCCAGCAGTATTTTCTGGCGTCGGCCTCAGTGCAGAGCATAATCCGCGACCACATGGCGGCCTACAAGACGCTTGACAACTTCCCCGATAAGGTGGCAATTCATATTAACGACACCCACCCGGCGCTCTGCATCCCCGAGCTGATAAGGATTTTGCTCGACGAATATTACTTTGACTGGGAACGGGCATGGGATGCTGTCACCCGAAGCGTATCCTATACCAACCACACCATAATGCCCGAGGCGCTCGAGTGCTGGAACGAGGCGCTATTCAAACTCAGGCTCCCGCGCATATACGAGATAATCAGGGAAATCAACGAGAGATTCTGCCAAAAGGCGTGGAATGCTTTTCCGGGGGCATGGAAGCGCATTTCGGACATGAGCATCATCAGCTACGGCCAGATAAAGATGGCCAACCTCTCGATTATCGGTTCGCACCATGTCAACGGCGTCTCAAAGCTCCACACCGAGATACTCAAGGAATCAACTTTCAAGGAATTCTATCGCATCTATCCCCAAAAGTTCACAAATGTGACCAATGGCATAGCCCACCGGCGCTGGCTTTGCTATATAAACACCGGGCTTTCTGCCCTGCTGGACGAGTGTATCGGCCCCGAGTACCGGAGCCGCCCCGAGCTGCTCTCGGCCTTTCTGCAGTTTTCCGACGACCCCGCGGTGCTCGAGCGGCTTGGCGAGATCAAGCATCAGAATAAGATAAGGTTTGCAAAACACGTATACGCCAAAACCGGACAGAAGATCGACACCCGCTCGGTTTTTGATGCGCAGATAAAGCGTATGCACGAATACAAGCGGCAACTGCTCAACGTTCTAAAAATCATCGGGTTGTACATCGAGCTGAAGGAAAACCCCGGGCTTGACCTGCAGCCCCAGACCTTCATATTCGGGGGCAAGGCGGCGTCGGGCTATCATATGGCGCGCAGGATTATAAACCTCATCTGCATGCTGGGCCGGGAAATCGAATCCGACCCCGGGATACGCGAGAGGTTGCGGGTCATATTCATTGAGAACTATAACGTCAGCGAGGCCGAGATTATAATGCCCGCCACCGAGATAAGCGAGCAGATCTCGCTTGCCGGCAAGGAGGCGAGCGGAACCGGCTGCATGAAGCTTATGATGAACGGTGCCATAACTATTGGTACGCTTGATGGCGCGAATGTCGAAATACTTGATGCCGTCGGGAAGGAAAACATGTATATCTTCGGGCTGAGCAGCCGCGAGGTCGACGAACTCTGGCTGCGGGGCTACAATTCGGTTGAATACTACGCGCAGAACGAAAGATTGATAAAGATTATCGGGTGCCTGCAGAAGGGCTTTGCCGGGGAATCCTTTGCCGACATCGCCGCGTATCTCATCGCAAGCCACGGCGTCTCCGACCCCTATATGTGCCTTGCCGACTTCGAGTCCTACAGGCTGACGCATGAGGGGATGATACGCGCGTATTCCGACAGGGAAAAATGGAACCGCATGTCGCTCTGCAATATCGCCTCATCGGGCTACTTTGCGGCCGACCGGTCGATAAGGGAATATGCCCGGGAAATCTGGGGGATCAGGGAGGTCAATTCCAAAGCTGCATATGCTGATACGACTTCATGAGCTGACCTGCCCCGGCAACCCGGTTATCGAAAAGCTGCTCTGCTCACCCGACTGCCCCGGGGGGAAGGATGTATCCCGCCTCGGGGCATTTCGGGTGTCGGAGAGGCTTGCCTTCAGGGTCAGAATACCCCGCCGGCTGGGTATCTCGCGCGTTATCCTGAGAATCCAAAAAGACGGCAGCTTTTCGCGCGAGGATATTTTGCTCGAGTTTTGCGGCAGCAATCTCGGGCTTGATACTTACGGCACTGAAATATCGCTTCGCCTGCTCTGCGAAGGCGAGGTGGACGGGCTTTTCTTCTATGAGCTGTTATTCTACCGCGGGGAGGAAATCCTCTACACCGACACGCCGAACAATGTCGATTTTAGGCTTTCGCCCTGCAGCAAGAACCGCTTCAGGCTCCTTGTGTACCGCGATGATTTCAAAACCCCGGCCTGGCTCGGATCGAAAATCATATATCATATTTTCGTCGACAGGTTCCGCCGGGGGAAGGGAAACGTATCGCTGCGAGAGGGTGTGGTGATTGACGAGGACTGGGAGCACGGCGTGCCGCAGTACGGCGAGCGGCCGGGGGACGACGTTGAGAACAACGTGTTTTTCGGGGGCAACCTCTGGGGGGTAATAGAAAAACTCGACTATATCGCCTCGCTCGGCGC
Organism: Eubacteriales bacterium; assembly: GCA_050946195.1. Taxonomy (GTDB): domain Bacteria; phylum Bacillota; class Clostridia; order Oscillospirales; family CAG-272; genus UMGS1002. The sequence goes on along the minus strand of JBMNUI010000020.1, from coordinate 114 downwards.
GGGGGCGATTTATCTCAGCCCGATATTCGAGGCATATTCAAACCACAAGTACGACACCGGGGACTACGAGAGGGTCGACGGACTGTTCGGCGGAGACAAGGCGCTCGACAAGCT